>NZ_VXCZ01000007.1:0-297977 GCF_052850795.1 Pseudomonas sp. 910_23
GGGGTAGACGTTGGCATACTCGTTTTTGGACGCACGCAGCCCCCGTAGTATTGGCCCTCCCTGATGAGAAATTAGGTGAGATCGCTCATAGCGTTTCCAACTGGTTGGAAGTCCTTTCCGAGAAGACCACGATCACGGATGAGGATCAGCTCTACGCATTGTGCCGACGTCTACTGGATCTGCCATCTGTATCAGATGCTGAACCAGAGGACGATTCCTCTAATGCTCGCCCCGTTACTGAAGCCATCAACCATCCCGTCGGAATGGTCACTCAAGTTCTCATCAATCATTGGTACCGGCAGTCCCCTAGCGATAATGAAGGGCTACCACCAGCACTGTCAGACTTCTTCATGGAGCTGACGGATACGAATATCCAGCGCTACCGTAATGGTCGAGTGATCCTAGGGTCGCACCTGATCTCGCTCTACCGAGTAGACAAGGATTGGACAGAGCTCTGTCTTCTCCCTCTGTTGAATTGGGAGCGAGATGCGTTCGAAGCAAAGGGCATCTGGGAAGGGTTTCTGTGGTCGCCGCGGCTCTACCAACCGCTGCTAGCCGCCTTTAAATCTGAACTCTTACAAACTGCACATCACTACGAGGAGTTGGGAGAACACAAGCAACAATTTGCCGCTTTCTTAACTTTTGTAGCAATAGGACCAGTTGAAAGCTTCTCCGTCAAAGAACTTCGCACAGCCATTGCGGCGCTGCCTGTCGATGGGCTGGAGGAGTCGGCACAGGCACTCTCACAAGCGCTGGAAGGCGCAGCGGATCAACGGGAAGAAAATTGGTCGAACCGTATACAGCCGTTCTGGGAGAAGGTATGGCCAAAAAATTTGGAGCTGAAAACTGAGAGAATCGCCGATTCTCTCGCTCAGTTGGCATTGGCCGCCGGGAAAAAATTCCCTGTAGCCTTAAAGGCCATTTTCGATTGGTTGATGCCATTGGAATTCTCTTATTCCGTGATGCAAGGCTTGGCGGACTCAGGTCATTGCAGTCTTTATCCGGAGGACTCGCTAGC
Source organism: Pseudomonas sp. 910_23 (assembly GCF_052850795.1). Taxonomy (NCBI): domain Bacteria; kingdom Pseudomonadati; phylum Pseudomonadota; class Gammaproteobacteria; order Pseudomonadales; family Pseudomonadaceae; genus Pseudomonas; species Pseudomonas sp. 910_23. Next base: position 1,019 of record NZ_VXCZ01000007.1, read on the forward strand.
ACTTCTCGAGGCTGTTACCGGAAAGCATCCCGTCTTCCCTGAAGAGCTCCGACAATGCTTGAACTCGATCGTGCTGTCAGAACCGGCGCTCAGGGACACCCCTCGGTACAGGAGGCTCGACGAAATTTTACAGCGGGGAGGGTAGCCTCTGACAGGCGAGTGGTGCATTCAATTTCAGGCAGCTTTCAGGCGTTCTTCGAAGTGATCTCAGCTAGCCTGGACGATTAATCTGAATGCCGAATGCACCGTCGTTCTAGTGTGGTGTTTCAGGACTACCAATGAAAATTTGAGCTCTCCTCTTTAGATATTTACTCATCATGGACTGCTAATGGCAGCTGTTAAATCAGTGCGATCGAGCCTCCCCAACCTGCGCGTTGCCATGGCAGATCCTGCACCAACACCTGAAGTTGCTCAGGATCCAGCTCCATCTCAGAACCATGGCGAATACCAGGCCAGTAGAATTTACCTAGATTCAACCGGCGCACCTCCAGCCATATTTCGAGCTTTCAAGCACCAGCACTTTCATGCGGTTAGCACGGCGGTTGGCAAAGAGATAAGCACAGTGCGGATTCGCTGCACCGAACACCATAACTACTCGAGCCATTGCCATTTCGGTGCCGGCGCGCATGTCCAGGGGCGGTGTGGCGAGCTATCTGGAATCGATACGGATGATTGGGCCAGGCCGCGAATAAAACATTCACAGCCGTACGGACCCGAGATTGTTCATTTCACTCTGATGGATTTATCGCCTGGAGGCAGTCAGATGATCACCATCTCTTCTGTTGCGCGCCTTGGTGCTGTTTTCGCGGCAGGGTTGCGGGTGATGGCACGTGACGCCGTACTTGCACTACGCATTTCAGACTGATAGATTCTGGCTGGCGAACGGTAGGCGCACCTCACCCGTCAGTGAAAGCTGGAAACGGCACTACCTGTAGTATCTTTATGCTGAAGGCCATGATTTTTCTAGGCCCAAAGTGGCGTAGGCGGGTGACGTTGCGAAATGGGCGGAGAAAAACCATGAGCACTACCCTCGACGTAAGTCCGTCTACTATTGACGGGATTAAGCGTAAGGCCAAATCTATAGGCCGCAAAACCCAAGTCCCTCACTTGATGGCTCTGGACATTGCAGCTCAGCAGTCCGGCTATGACAATTTTCACCACGCTAGGAGAGCGCTGCAGCGTGGTCTAGACGGCCCACCTCTTCATAGCATCTTCATCTCGGCTTACTGGCGAGATACCTCTACGAAACCAGCTTCTGCTGGTCTTGAAGTTATTGAAATCAGGCTGCCAAGACCTTTGATGCTTTTTTTGACCAAGCATCAATGCAGCTACGCCCGTAATCTTCAGGGCTTCTTTGTCGAGTACTCTGATCATCTCGAGCTGCGAGTCAACACCGACACCCAAGATCGTGCGAAGGAACGTTTGATAAAGGCCGCAATAGCGTTGCAATTTATCGAAGCTACAGGATTGAGGCCGGTCACAAATCAGATTCAGCGATCGGCTATGAAAAAAGCGAATGAGCTGCCTTCTACTGATCACGCTTCGAAATGGGTTTCTGAGGTGGCAGGGAGTTGGCTTGTACTGGACGAGCCTTATAAACATGTAACTGAGGGACCAGATCTGGCGAGGCGCGAGGCATGGGTTGCAGCAAGTAATCTCCACTGGGCCAGGTTAGATTGGAATGGTCTATATAATCCTGGAGAGGCCGTGCCTCATGTGCTTTCCAACGATGCTAACCTCCTTAGCAGAGTGGTTGGGGCGGTCGAGAGATTGTCAGACAGTGCTCTGAAGGTAGCAGGTCAATGGTGCTTTCATACTGATAGCTATTATGGTCAGTATGTGAGCCCCGCTCGGAAGGGGGAAGGTAAAAAAAGGAAGCCACGGCCCGGTACCACGTATCGATCCAGCACAAATGCGGTCGAGTTCCAGTGGCGGCCGGGGTACCCAACTCGCCAGCGGCCATCACAAGAAATGAGTATGAAAAACCATAGAGCGTTGGGTAACGCTTTGCAGCGGTTACACGTTTCTAACATTCCCCAAAGCGCAAACCAAAAGCTTATGCGAGTTCAATCTGAGCTTGAAGATTGGATGTATGCAGAATATACAAATGAAAAGCGCAAGAAAGTGGATCTGAACGCTTACTATGGAGGGGAGGGGGTTGAGAAGTATGCCAGTGTTGCCAATATGCTAAAGGCTATCGATCGGATACGCTCTATTTTGACATCGAGCTATCCAGACTGTAAGCCTTTAAGAGATCAGCTCAAGCACCTAAATTCGGCACGTGCCTATTTCGGCAATTGAACTGAGGAAGGACTGAACTGTTCTGGCAGGGGGCCGATTCTCATGTTTTTTTGATAATCGGCCATAACAGTGAAAGGCTAAAATTTAAAGGTTTAGATCTTTTGCGACGCCTATACCTTCAACGCTGAAACGTCAGGGTAATAATTTTGAGTTATTTGTAGGTATGTGGCTATTGTTGTTGGCTAATGCCACAAGATAGTCTCTCACTTCCGCAAGATATGTTTGAGGGGGGTGCTCGTAGCTTTGTTAAAGAGAGATCGGTCAAGGCGAGAGTAACGTGCTTTCGATGTAAGTTGGGCAGGCCTATCTCGCTAGTTGGTGCAGCGCTAGAAAGTGGTTGTCATAGGCGCTATCCGCGTGTGCTATAAATTAAGATTGATGCAGATTTTATAATTGAGACTTAAGAATTTCTATATCTCGAATGACGTTTGTCAGGTATTGCAAAAAACCTTGCTACACTCTTTTTGAAGAATATGAAATTTTGTTTCCTTTGTTGGAGGAGATTATGAGAGATATATTTTGTGCTTTTTTAGAAGCGGAAAAAATAGAAGCTACATATATCTGCATGGAATGCTTAGCCGACGAGTGGTTGAGGAATAAAGCTGCGTCTCTGATGGAGCCACGAGCGTGTGCTATTTGCGGTAGTTTTGTTGATAAGGCCCAAACCCCATCCAAAATCGCGAGCATTATTCGAGAGCCGCTTCAAAAGCACTTCATCGTCGACTACGGTCTCCATCCAGGGTATGAGATGAGCTTGAGCGAGGTTATTCAAAAAACTATAGGATGTCCTTCAGTAGAGATTTGTAATTCTATAGCCCAAAAGCTAGTTATCCTCGATGCGGATGATGAGGAATTTTACGCTGAAGGACAGGAGTATAGTAGAGCACCCAGTCCATTTGAGTCTGAAGATCATTGTCGTTGGTATGTTGAAGGTGACTGGAAGGCAATGTCTATTCAACTTATTCATGGACAGCGATTTTTCAATGATGGTGTTAAAACCTTTTTTGAATCGCTTATTTCTGAAGCTCTCTGGTCTAACAAGGGAAAGGAGGAGGGTAAACCTTCTGCAATCAAAAAGCTTCCTGTAGAAAGCGTGTTTTATCGCGCTCGTATTGCTAAAAATTTGTCCGACGTACACCGTTTTCGGGCCGATCCTGATGTTGAGTTAGGTGCTCCACCTAAAGATCATGCAGCGAACAATAGAATGAGTGCTGCAGGTATCCCGCTAATCTATTTATCAGGCGACCCCGAGACTTGCATAGCAGAAGTGAGACCATCTATTGGTGATGAAGTTGTACTGGCGAAATTTACGTCAACAGAAGAACTTCTCTTTTTCGACTTCACAGCTTTGGAACTCCTTGAGCATGACCCGATAAGTCTCTTCAGTCCCAAGTATGAGGACAGAGTGCAGCGCAGATTACTTCTGACATATTTGCATGATTTGATCGCTCGCCCCATTAGAAAAGGGGATACGGATTATGTTATGACCCAAGCTCTTGCTGAATACATTCGATTTTCTCATCATGATTTTGACGGGATCGCATTTCGTTCTGTCCAACGCAGCGGAGGTGGGATTAACTATGTGCTCTTCGATAAGGGATCGGTGGAAAAAATGCATAACCCTGATTGGAGGCCACAGTTTAATCTAATCACTTCCGTACAGTCTGTTTCCGTGCATAAAGTGACAGGTGTCGTTTATCATTGTGATTCAGTATAATGCTAAATTGGGCGATAAAGCTGACTTTGGATAAAATTAGTTTAGATGTTTATCAAAAAGGTTGAAGTATGTCCGTCGAAAAGCAGTTGCGTAAGCCAATTCTCATTTATCTTGATAGCAGCGATTATTCTGTTCTGAGTAAACCTAACCTTGTTGAGTCAGAGCTGCAACAGCTTACTGCACTCAGGGCGCTTAAACGAAGCGGGGATGCAATTTTTGTATTCTCTGCTGCACATATCTCGGAAATGTCTCCCCTGGATAAAAAATATGCTATGGCCGCTGTGGAGCGTACAAATCTTCTGGTCGAGCTCTGTGATCGCAACGCCCTGATCTCGTTTGATCGAATTATGAAAGCTGAACTCACTTGCTTGGTCACTCAAAGTCAAGAGCTAGTGGATGTTCATGATAGTAATGGAGGGTGGTTTCCCGAGATGGGTTCACTTATTAGTCCCCTCGAAGAAATAGATTTTGCAGGTGCATTAAAGAGCGAAATGGACATGCATACAATGAATCGAAATATGAGGCGAGTGTTAAAGGCGGGTATGACAAATAAGCGCGGTTTGTTTCGCAGTGATTTAGAGAAGCGTTACGGCCCTGCAGATTACAGTGAGCTGAACCGGAAAATACCTATGCGATCTCAAGACTTTACAGTGATTAAAAACTATATTCTTGGCCGTGCATCTCGTACTCAGGCAGATAGGGCCTTTTTGGAATCTTTGCGCGATCCTCATTATATGGCTCAATGGTTTATTCAGTATCACGAACAGTTAGGTGCTATCGGAGAATGGGTGAGACGTCCAGCTAGAAATTTACTTGAGAGCTGCGAAATAACTCTCACCAACCTACGTGCATATTTGTCAGACTTGTCTGGCGAGGAGCATAGCGAAGCGAGGAGCGTATTAAGTGGTGCACGCTGGTCGGAGTTAAAAAGTCAGGGGGTAATTGATATTGTAAACCGCTTACTTTCCTTGACGTTGCCTGAAGCACCTCCGTGTAATAACGTCGCGGTTATTGAGAAATATTGCCCCGGTATTTACGTTTGCATCAATGCTTTCTATGACTCTCTTCAAAATTCTTTCACGGAACGTCCTCGGAAAGTGAAGTCAAGCGATTTCGTGGATATAATTCATGCATTATACATTCCTTATGTCTCTTATTTTAGGGCAGACAAATATATGTGTAGCGTTTTGCAACCACTTGCCCAGCCTTTCGGGACCCAAGTTGTAGCTTCGCCCGCGCAACTGATCTCCGTCATGGGTGTTAAAGGTGAGATTCAGGGCAAACAGGTTTAGTCACGGAAACCCACGTTTCTGATCAATATCCTTCGCGACAAATATCGCAGCGTCCAACTCACTGATTCCGTGCGTTGTCATCAGCCTAAATCGCTCAGCCTTCTCCTCCGGCTCCGTCATGGCCATCGCCAAGTACAAACTGGGCGGCACGGTCCTGAAGAGGACTTCAGTGGATTTGGACAGGATGACGCCCTCCGTAAATTTCCCTGACTCCTTGCGCGAAGACAGCATCAGTTTTTTCTGAGCGTCGTTCAACTCGCGAAACCGGGCAATTTTGTTGACCTCATCCGGAGGCATATTCAAGCAAACCCACCATTCGATCATATTCAGCATTGGCTCTGCGGCCTTGGGTAGGTCCTCAATGTTCTGAGTAACGAACCAGAACCAGGCACCTAGCTTTCTCCACATTTTGATGATCTTCAGCGCGTAGGAGCAGAGCAATGGGTTCTTTGCGATGATGTGCCCTTCATCAGTCACGTTGATTATCGGCCTGCCAAGCATCTGATCGCGCTCAGCGATGTTGTTTACGGTATTGATCAGCGAGATATAGGCGATGGACAGTTGGGCGTTGTAACCCTCGCGAGCGTAGGTGGCGAGGTCAATAATAGTGATGTCCGCTTCCGGCCACGGAGTTCCCTCGCTGTTGAATAGCTCCCCATCAGCCCCTAGGCAAAACATGTCCATCGCATCTGCCATTTCGAGCATGCGTATGCGGCGTTGCTCCGGCAGGCTTATGTCGCTACCCAACGCTCTTAGAGCGTCCCGGACGTCTTGAGTCAGGACCGTTCTGTTCTGTTCAGAACAAGCTATAGCAGCATTGATGATGCACTGACGAATCATGCTGCGATCTGCGCGGGTTAAACGCTGTTCTTCTTTTTCCTCGCCACCGGTGATCATCAGGCGTGCAGTAATTTCCAACTCGCCCAGAACGTCTCGCTCATCGTCTTCGGTATGCTCAGTGTCATCCAGCGCTTCAGAGTCGACGGTTTTAACTCTTGAGGGGGAATCGATGAGGCGATGAGCATCGGCGAAGGGAGCAAGACTCACCCCCGAGCCGGGTGCCAGCTTGACCCGATTGACCGTTAGGCCCTGGCGTTTTGCGAATTCTGCAAATAATCCAAAGCTATTGCCGGCCTCTACAATGAAAAGGCGTGGCCTATAAATTGCCGTGACCTGATTGAGCATGTTGTTCAAGGTGGCTGACTTACCAGCGCCGGTGGGGCCGAACAGAAACAGGTGGGCATTCATTTGCCGATCAAGGCTGTTGAGGGGGTCAATGGTGATGGTGCCGCCCCCGCGGTTGAAGAAGGTAATGCCTGGATGCCCGGTACCCTCGCTACGGCCCCACACGGGCGCCAGGTTAGCTAGGTGCTGTGCGAACATCAGTTGGGTGTACCAGTCGCTATTGCGCATTCTTGAATTGAACACACAGGGTAGCCAACGCAGGTAGCTGTTCAACGGTGCTACTTCGTGCTCTTCGCGCACTGGCTGAAGGCCCGCGTTGAGCATCACGTTGTGGAGCTGCAGGGTGCGCTCATCTAATTGCTCGATGTCCTTTCCTCGCAAATAGAAGGCTACGGCACCTCGGTAAAGTTTATGCGCGCTACCAATGTGCGAGCGGGCCCGTTGCACGTCTTCCCGGGTTTGTTCGGACGCCAAGGTATCGCCAACAGACTTGCTGGCTAGATGGTTGAGGTGCGCCTCAAGCATGTCCTGTGGGGTGATCACCAGTGTGATACACAAGATGGTGTCTTCAGGCATCTGATCGAAGAGGGCGTTGGTGGCGTCGCCGCCTCTGGAGGTCTCGCCTGTCAGATGCCCCGTCGCGGGTGGAGATCGAAGACGATCCAATACAACGACACGATGCGGCATTTCATCCAGGTACCAGAGTCCTTGTTGAGCGGCGGAGCGTGGTTGATCAAAGAACAGGCGCTGCGCAAAGTCAGTTCCGCTGGCAAGCTCCAAGTCATCGCTGAATTCATTCTCAGACAATGCCGCCAATTGGTAAAAAGCCTTCCGCGCTTTTGCCGTATCGCCTAACAGGCGAGGGTTGGGGTTAAACCATCTCAGTAGCCAATTGTGAATGCTCGCGCCACACATGCGGCCCGACTTCACCCCAGCATTATTGAGTCCAGCGACTAGGCGATCGCAGATGCTGTTGAGTGCTTGCTCGCTGGATTGGCACCGTCGGTTGGGAGTGCGCTGACTACGGCGATACACCACCATTCGCACCTTGCGTGTCTGTCCTCGCCAGGGGAGCTTGGTCACCGCAGTGTCTTCAAATAAGCCACCTGGTTTGGAGATGGCTTGCAGGTGCTGTTCGAACAATTGGAGGTAATGTTCAGTGAAGACGGTGCCCTGCGCACGCGGCTGGATATACGCTTTCAGCTTTTGCATGTAGTCATCCCAGTCGGTTTCGTCCTGGGCATAGAGCTGAACGATCCATGGCTGATCCTCGAGCTCATCAAAGCTGTCCTGCAATGCGTTCTCCAATGCATCCCTGACGGTTTTCAGCCAGCTTGCTTCACGGCCTTCGGTACCGACGGGCGTTAGCTCATAGAAAGCAGCAACGGATTCTCCGTCCTCAAGCAACAGGCACTGAGAATCAGGTAGAAACTCCACCCATGGCAGAAAATCGACAAAGCTTGGGGCTTTTGCGTACAGAGCTTGTTCATCGGCATGTGTGCTGTGCGATCTGTCACCAGGACCGGGCACCTGCCGCGCTGTATGCCTTTCAGCGCGTGTTTGCGATGGGGCTTTGTGAATGTACTCCATCAGTATTCCTCCGTGCGTTCACCCGGCATGGCGTACTGCACTCGCTGATAGAACGGGAATACGGTGCTGTAGCCGGGCACAGGGACAGGGTCAGAGCCCGCTAGATGGGGAAAGACGTACATCACGAGGTCTGGATTGGGTAGACGTTTGAATTGACTGTAGATCTCGTTCTGGGCGGTGCGGGTATAGGCGTTCAGATCCTTGTTTGCTTCGTTCAGGGAGCGTTTCAACTTTGAGCGTGCGTGCTGCAACTGTTTGTCTACAGAGTTATGCGTCACTGAGACGGCGTTGGCATTCCATATATCCAGCATGGTGTGTTGGCCGTGGGGCAGCAGTTCATCCTTGTGGGTGGAACACCCTGCGGCGGTTAAGTCTCCGACCAGCACTAGCCATCCGACATTAATCGAGCGTGGATACATGCGCACCTCCAGAAGCGTGCCGTACTTTTCGGCCCATGGGTTCGTAGTCAATTTCGAGTTGTCGATCCAAATGCACGGAAACCTGGGCTCCCGGCTCTACATAGATCGCTGCGAAGGCTTGACCGTAGAGTTTGTTAACCCATTCACCGATATCTTTCACGCCACTGGAGAGGATGGTGTTTACCGCGTCAGTGCCCGCGGCACCTGCGCCTACTGGTGTACCACTGGCATTGAATACCGTGCTGGAGTTTGGTTTTCCCGAGTCAAACAACTTAGCAATGCCGGCGCCGGCAGAGGTGATCAAACTCTTGGTGCCCAGATACTGCTCGGCATTCGAGCGTCTTGCCCCTGAAATGCACGGAATCCCGTAGGGATCACTGAGCCAGCCGATTCCGCCTTGGATTTTGTCGAGCTGAGAACTGCTGGCTTGGCCCGCGCTTTGCCGATTAGTCATCTTTTGAGGAGTGGGTAGGGTTCGGATTCGGCCGTCATTGAACACAAACGTCATGCTGGCGATTTGTCCCCGTACGCATGAGAGTGTCCAATCACCCGCGGCCGTCCCGCTGAGCACGGCGCCTGCGACGTCCGGCAGATCAATCCCATTGGCGGTGAGATTGTCAGGACCAATGAGGACTTTGAAGGGATAGGGGTCATTAACGACGCCGTCTACCGGCACGCGGCCGATCAGTGCCGTCATGCCGATGGAGCCAGTGAGTGTGCTGTTCTCAGGTAAGGTATAGACGGCTTTTGCGGAGTCCTTTTCGTCGGTCGTCCTGATGTTTCGCCCAACCGTTCCGGTGCTGATTTTCAACTCCCGTTGAGCTCGGTTAATTTCATCGCTGAACGCTTCCGGGAAGTTGAAACCCGTGGCGGTTTTTTTGGAGCCAGAGGGTAGCGGCTTACCTTGTGCGTCGATCGCTGTTGCATCGACTGGATCAATCCACATCAGATCAGATCCTCTCTTGGAAAAATGCTCGCCATCCCCAGGCTGAAGTCCCAGGCCAATGGGCAGGTCGGCGTTACGATGATTTAGAAAATCAGTTGATAGGCGCTGTTTCAGCTCCTCGAAAAGACTTTGTGTTTCTTGCTCGTTCAGACGACGAGGGGCTTCGGATTGAGTCTTGTCTAACTCAACGTTCAACGCTTGCCGGATCCGCAGGTCAATCTCGCTATCTCGCTGGCGTAGGCGAGCGTTTTCTTCCTGTTGTTGCTTATTTTCAGAGATGAGTGTTTTCAGCTCATTACGCATGGCCTTGGTCTGAGCAACGAGGGTGGCCACCGTGTCGTGAGGTGTGTCGCCCTCAATCCCCAGCTGTTTCATTTCATCTTTAGATAACTGTGGTTCGTTGGTTTGAACTGACGGGGTAGGGGATTCTTTGTTTGAGCAGGCTTTGAAAACACCGAAAACCACGAGGAGTATCAGTACCAGGACGAGCCACTTGAGCAGGCCGTTACTCTGCATGAGCGCCTCCGCTGAGGGATTTCAGATTGGAGCTGGTATCTATCCGACTGATAGCAGGTGTTATCGCCTGATTCAGATTTTTGCCCCGGGTTACCAGGTAGGCGACTGTGGTATCCGTAGCCAGCCCAGAAGGCCCCAGGTAATGGTGTTGAAAGGTCGCACTGACGAGGTCGGCCTGCAGTACGCGTGGATCTAGATTGAGGCTGTCACTTGAGGTATTACGCAGTTCAACGGCCGTCACATAATGATCGTCCAGCTGCCAAGCTCCGAGTAACGATGGGACAACTGGTTGCATGGGGAGCAGGTGGTCGAGGTTTATTTCACGTTGAATGTTGATTTGAACGACGCCAGGGAGGGACTCGAGGGTGCGAAGAGGCGCGTAAAGGTTCTGCGCAGCGTAGCGGGTGAGAACAACAGGTAGCGGTGTTTGGTGGTGACTTGACGGTGTTTGCTCATGCTCGTCGTTAGACGATTCGACGGCTTGAGCAGACGTGGTTGAGTCATCGCCGGAGCGTGAGGGGGCCGGAGTCGCTTTTACGATTTTCACGGGTTCAAGGGGCAATTGGTCTTCAGCCGTAGAAGCGGTGACGTCGATCAGTATGATTTCGCCAGTACGTACATCTTGCAGTTGCAGGCGGGTGGGTGCGATCGGCGCTGATGCCCGTAAGTACAAGGTGCCCCCTGCACTCTGGATACGCAAACTGTCGGCAAGCGCGCGCGGCACGCCCACTCTGACGTTTTGGTCGATAAAGATAATGCGCTCTTGGTCAACATGCAGAGGCACGGCAAGCGGTAACCGCTCCCACTGCATAATTTCGACAGCGTGAGCGACCGCACAGCCCAGCCAGAGTGGCAAGACGAAACGTAGACAACGCATACAAGCCTCCATGCTTATTTGAGTGTTTTGGCGGTGGAAGAGGTGGGAGATGAGATGCGTTGTGGGAGGGAGTCGAAACAGTCCAGGGCCAGGCCGAACGGGTTCTTTTCTGGATCGATGTCCTGGCGCACCACCTTCAATGGATAGCGTACAAAGGCTTGTTTGACCCGTTCAGATCCATAGAACTCCTCTGTCGCCAGGTCCAGGTTGACCAGCCAATGATCACGCCCTTGCACCTGGACACGCAGTTCAGGGTGGTCGCCATAACCGCGAGCGGGGATCTCATAAACACTGCGCGTACGGCTGCGTAGCTCACTCGCGTTTTGGCGTTTCTGAAAATCGCTTTCCAGTTCAGCTTTGCAGCTAGGCGTTAAATAGGCGCTGAGCGTGTGGATCAGGCGGGGGTAGTCTTTTTCGCCATCTGCCGGCCAGCGATTGAGCTGTTGGAAGATGTAGAAGCTGAAGGTGTAAACCGACTCGGGGGGAATCTCCCACCATTTGCGTGTGCTCCCCGAGCGTAAGTCAGGCGGGTTGTGGATGGTTAGGTTTCTTGGTGAATCCCACCAGCCCACTCCCATCATTACGGCGATCCCGAATATCAAACCGCAGCCGGTACGCAGGGTTTTGATATGAGATTCAAGCCGAACTACTTCATTCCTGAAGCGACTCATAGGCGATGACTCCTGCGAGTGCTCCATCGACAGGAGCGCGTCACCAGGTCTGCGCCGCCGGTCCATGCGGTGAGTAACGGCCAACGCATGGCGATGGTCCATTGGACTTGCCGATAGAGCCACGTCGCGGGTTTGCCGCGTTTATAGCGGCGCAGCAGTTTTCCACTGATAAACAGTCCCAGCCCGATGCAGAGCATCATCACTGTCGGCGCCATTGCGATGCTTTGAAAAAGCAACGCAATGGCAACTCCAAGTCCAAAGCCGGTTATCCCAGTACACGCCACAGTCACCCACATCTCATCTGCTGTAAGTCCCAATACGATGACGGGCTGACGGTTCAGGCGTGTTGGCAGGAAACGCAGTGTGCCGTCGGGAAGGCAGTGGTCTAGATCGTTCATTGCTCACTCACCTCAGAGCACGCCAGTGCCTTTGGTCAGCAGCCAGATGATGATCACCAGGAGGAGGGCACCGACGCCGCAGGTGAGACCGAATTGGCCCCAGGTCTTCTTGCCGCTTTGTACTTCCGAGTAAGAGCCGTACGCGTGGTAAGCAACGCCGCAAAACGCAGCGGCGGCAATCGCTAACGCAATGAGCCCAACGATATCGAAACCATGATTTTGTAAAGTTTGGATGATGCCGTTCCCTTCACCACGGCTTGGAGTTTCCATTTGAGGCAGTGCTGCATGCGTACCGGAGGATATGACGGCACAGAGGGTGAGGGCATAGAGCGAAAGGCGGTGAGTGAGGTTTTTGAACAGTGAGCGAGCATGCATGGTTGCCTCCAATGGCGATGGTTGAATATTGAGGCTGCGTCAGTGCAGCAACAGGAACGTGAGCAGGATGTAAATGAGGGTTACTTTCATGGTTAAGCCGACGAACTTGGCCTGTGAGATCTGGCCGGTGGCCCAGCCTCTGTAGCCGCTGCTGAGTGCCCAGGCGGCAAACACCAACGCACTGGCGAGTACCAAGCCGATGAAGAAGGTTGTGCTCTGCTGCGGCGTGAAGCCGCCCATGGCCTGGAACGCTGTGAGCTGTTGTGGGCTCATGCTCATGGCTGACGTTGGCCCGACCGCGTGTAATGCCCAGTTAACTCGGGTGGATGTCGAGGTTGAGCGCGGGAAGGCGTGAGGTAGCCGCTGATGCCCTGGCGGATCAGATCGAGGTCTGCTGATAGGCGAGCATAGTCAAAGGTGTATCGGGCTTGGGTATCGATGACGGCATTCGTACTGGCCGACGATAGACGATCTATCGCATCAAGCTGACGAAGGATGAGGGTGAGCAATTGATGTTCATCGCTCGCTGGCGCTGCAAGCGTCATAGGCACCGTGAAGCACGCTAAAAGCGCAACCGTACCGAGAGTTGTGTAGGGTGAGGGCATTGAGGCCATCCATGCGCAGAAGGTTTTTCTGAGTGTCTCGCATGGGATTTTCTTTGCCAGTAGGGAAACTGGATTGGTCTTGGAGTATTTTTGTAAGGGCTAAAAAATAGCCATTATAGAAAAGGCACTTTATTTAAAGTGCCCAGTTTTGAAGGCTAGCTCTAAGAGTAAATGGCTACGCTGCCGATATTTTTAAACTCGTTCATGTTGAAGTCTGCCCTGCTCAAATAGGTTGCAAGAATTTTGAGAGCAGGTGAGAGTGATCCTATTTTTCGTATGATGATGGGGTTTTCGGAATTTAATATATTAAATGTTTCTTGGGCTGTTTCGATGGCACTTAAGGTTTTCAAGAAGTGAAGCGTCAATAGACCAAATGCGCAGGCGTAAACGGAGCTAACGGGCCAGAGATGGGAAATGACAGTTTGATGTCCCCGGGCGAAAGAAGACGCCATTCCTCTGTTATACGGTATGCAACTAATCGTTGATGTGGCTCCATCGCAAATATTAAGTATTATGTTTCTTTTTTCATGATGTTGAGCGCTACATTCAACAATGGTTGGAATACTGATTTTTGAGGTTTCGCTAAAAACGATATTGTCCTCGCTACCATCACCCCAATGACTGTATTCTCCATGGCATGATATGTAAAAAACGTTATACTCGCCTGAGGTCATACTGCTCACAAAATCCGCCGGTGTCGGATCAATAATAATTTTGGCGTTTGCACCGAACTCGGCTTTGATGTAGCTTTCTTCGATTGGCATAATGGCTACAAGTGATGAAAGGAAGAATATGAATTTCTTGGTCTCGCTCTCTTCCAATAATTCCTCAAGGCTTGTAGAGATAATAGGCGCCTTTTTACCAAGCTTGAATAATGAAGATTGTATAGGGAAGTTGTGAGAGGGAGTTAGTGTTAGAAGATTAAGTTGGCTGTAAATAGGGTCTTCTAACCTTAGATGAGATATCGTGGCGATGGCTAATGATTCAAGGTCGTCGTCGATGGGAGGTGCCCCTTTTCTTCGAGAGTCGAAAGTTGGATCTGTATCTGTGCTTTCTCCCAAGAGGCTTATGAAAGTATTGGTGGCTTGATTCGACTGGGCAATAAGAGTTTTGTAGGAATCGTAGTTGCCTGAAGTTTCGAAGGTGTCCAGCCAATTGTGACCTTGAATCACAAGATGCTCAGAGTTGCACAACAAAAATGCATGAGCGCTAGTGAATGGTGCCTCGCTTTTGCAACTTTTTAACGCTCTTAAAAATCTGAGAAGGCGACCGTATTCAGCTTTGTCAAAAAGCTCCCATATTAACGGTTTAAGAAAGTCAGTTGACTCTTGGTTTAAGCGGTTTTTAAAATTTGGTCCTTTGAGTATTTTGATGAGTTCGTCAAGGGTTTTTTCGTTCTGAGATATCATGCAGTAGTAGTTTATTATTGATATTGCTAAGTTGTGATGGCTTAGTTGTGCTCGATTTTTATAAGCGCTCGCTATGTTTTTTATGAAGTCGCTAGAATCTTTGTTTATAGAGGTTGAAAGGAACAGGTTTCTCACTGTCTTTGTTTTTTTTGATGTGAGGCGTAATGACTTTATATGATCTAAGCATTGTTGATGACGAAGTTTTTTGTAGCTAAAATCCCAGGATGCTAGCTGGCAAAGTGCTCCAAGATATTCGTCTTCATACTGGCGGTATTTGTTTGCAATGGCAGTAACGTAAGGCCACAACTCATCAGCAACCTCAGGGATGGCTGCCATGCTTCTGAAATAAAAATAAAGGCCCTCAATCCACTTGAGAATAGTTTGGGGGTTTTGATCATTCCACTCGATCAGTTGCTGGTCAGTAAACATTGACGTAATATGATTAGCGCTTAACTGCGCAATTTCTCCAAGCAAGTGTTGCTTTCCTTCAAAAAAACTGAAAGCCGCAGTCCCAATGCCTTGGATGTCGTTTTTGAATGAAGCTTTTGTTAGTAAAATGATTTGGCTTTTATAAAATTCAAATGTTGCGGAAGTGTGGTGCATAAAATCCCTTTCTTGCGAAAATTGATGTTTATTGTTTTTTATTTTAAGTGAGTTTTATGGTTGTGCGCAATGGATGCTCGGGGGCGTTTTGAGCATGTCATTTTTGACATGTGCATCACCGATGCTTATATGAGCGGAGAGGCTTTGTAATCGAGTTCTGTAGGTTCGGTTATCACAAATACTTTTTGAAGCTCCCTGAAGATATACTGACGATGAGACCCAGCAACGCCGCGCTTGGAATTAGCAACGTTAATGGACTCACGGTCACGGGTAATGCGGGATAGAAAATCCAGGGGGCCAGAAGCAGTGGCTGAATCAGCTTTTTCGCTCGATGATAGACAAAACCGGATTCGCGTCCTGCACCAAACCTACGAAGGTCGCGACGCACCAAGCCATCCACCAGCCCTGTGAATGCTGCCATCAAGAATAGCGGTAGGGTCAGCGTCAAAATTAACAGTCTTGCCAGGAATGTGAGCGTTGCATAGACGGCAGCCAGCCCGTAATTCTCGACCTGTACATAGGCGACTCCAATGTAGTACTGCAACCCACCATCACTGGCACTATTCTGTCTGGCCTGTTCTGATGAGTATGTGATCCAGCCGATGATGCCCGTTTTTTCAAAGCACCATTCGTAAGCAGCGCCAATAATCTTGCGGGCCGCGAGGTTAGGGTCGTGGATCAACACGCTCTGCTTGAATGACGTGGACAGCCATTCCAGTTCGCTATTGAGCATGCCCATAGAGTGGTGCCAGCCATCTTCCTCCCAAAAAAAATACAATCCAATCCATTCCGTCACGATGCTGAAAGTCAGTGAAACTAAAAGGATTCCGAGCAGGGTGAATGGCATGCCTACCGCTTTGCTGATCC
Source organism: Pseudomonas sp. 910_23 (assembly GCF_052850795.1). Lineage (NCBI taxonomy): Bacteria > Pseudomonadati > Pseudomonadota > Gammaproteobacteria > Pseudomonadales > Pseudomonadaceae > Pseudomonas > Pseudomonas sp. 910_23. The sequence continues at coordinate 16,790 of NZ_VXCZ01000007.1, forward strand.
AGCCCTGTCTGCGGTACTGCTGTTGATTTTTGGCGGTATCCGATGTGCTTGCCATTAGCTCGTCCCGCTCAGTGAATGGTCATGTGGCAGTGTTCAAAGCAGACGAGGAGGGGGCCTGCGACAGGATCCTCAATTTGTATGTTGCTGGGATTGATCCACTTTGGTTTGAGACCCTCATCTCGTAAGTGATCAAAAAGTACGTGGCCGTCGTAAATGCCCAACCTGGCGTAGGTCAGCAGATGCTGTAGTTCCCCCGAAATCTCCTTGACCTTAGGTGCCATTGCTCGCAGGTTGATGAAGCGCAACATTGTGCGTGTTGGCCCTCTCATGGTTCGGCGTTCCTTGCGACGTATGGCTCAACGAAGTCTTCCTGCAGTTGGTTTGGTAGTGATTCATCCAGCGGCCGGGTGCTGCTACTGGTCCACCACTCGCCGGCACTGTCGACGTAGCTATTGCGCATAGCTTCAACAAGTGTCTGAAGATCCTTTGGCATTAATTCATCGGAATCAGGTGCAGGTAGTGGCATACGAACCTTCCAGAGATTCCCACCCTCAATCAGCGCAAATGCTTGGCCTTTGGGCAGGCTGACGATATGGGCTGGCTCGATGAGTGGTACGCTTGTTGAGCTCACTCGGTCCTGAGTGTTGCTGGTAAAGTCAGTGTTACCTGATGGATCCGAGCTGTCGGTAGCGCCGCTCACGAGTGTTGTTGAGTACACATCAACCTTGGGGAGCTGCTTGGTCAGCAGCTCGGCTGTCGCCGTTTCACGCACCCTGAGCATGAACAGGTTGTTGAAGTTGCCTACTACTTGACCCGCTTTGGCACGGTTGCCAACCTTAGCCTCGATGTCGCTCAGGGTTTGGGTGTAAGCACTGACCCGAATGCCGGCGCCGCCTCCTTTGTTCACCATCGGGATGAACTCATCACCCATCAATTCGTTGAATTCATCGGCATGCAGGTTGATCGGAATTTTTTGTTCATTCGAGGCGCCAGGCAGTCCGTCATCAATGCCAAATTTGTAGATGTGGCCAGCCACAGACACCAGGTCTGAAAACATCGAGTTCCCGACTGCTGCAGCCACCTCAGGATCCGACAAGGCATCCAAGCCGACGTATACGATGGCTCGCTTGCGGATGATCTGTATCCAGTCGAAGATTGGGCGCGGGTCATTCAAATCTGTGTAGTCGGGTGAAAGCAGTTCTGCCATACGGCCGGTGGTCAGCTTTTCTAAGAGGGGCAGCAATGACGCGACGATCTTGTCGAAGTAGGTCTTGTCATACCTGACTGCCGATCGCAGTCCATCCATCACTGGATCAGCTACGCGAGTTTTAGATAGGTAATGATCAATCGCGACTACGCGCTTTTGGCGGCCACGCATATTGAAAGGCGTATTCTTTTCATTGAGGGTGCCTTCGATGTTCACGATTGACTCCCAAGCTTTGGTGTCATGCTTGGCAAAGTAATAGCCGCTGTACTCGACGAATAGCGCATCGATATTGATCACGTGCTGCTGGATTTTGATGTAGTCAGGACGCACTCCAAGCTCAACCAGTGCACGCGCAATGATGTTCACGAATCGCCAGGCGAACTCGCGGAATGCGGCGCTATTGCCTTCGCCTGAAAGCTGTCCAGAAATCCTACTGGCAACCTCTGAAATCCTGCCGAAACGACCGATTGCGTTGTACCGAGAGGAAAGCTCCGGTCTGCCCAAATGAAAGATGTAAAACTCGCCATCGCGCCCTACGCGTTTGGCTTCTATCCGGGGTTGCGGATGGGCTATATGGTGCTGCCTGTCGAACTGGTCAAAGCCTTCACCTATGCGCGCAGCATGATGGACGGCCATACGCCGCAGGTCCTTCAATTGACCCTGGCGCGATTCATGGAGGACGGTCACTACAACGCCCATGTTCGGGCCATGCGCAAACTCTACGCCAGCCGCCGTGCGGTCATGCTCAATGCTATCAGCCAGCATCTGAACGGTATTGCGACGGCCTTGACCACCCAAGGTGGATTGCAGATTCCCTGCCTGCTGGCCGAGGGCTGGTCGGAAGAAAAGACCATCCGCCAAGCTGCCAGTGCGGGCGTGCAACTGCCCGGCCTCAGCCGGCTATACGCCGGCGAACAAAAGAAGCAAGGTTGGCTGTTAGGGTATTCGTCCTTGAGCGCATGTGAAATTGAATCCGCCATGCTGCGTCTGGCCAATGCGCTGAGCAATAAATAGGGCGCGCAAATGCATGGTGCGACAGGCATGAGTCCTGTCTAATCCCGCGCCTGGCCGGCCTCTGTCGATTCACCTTCATCGGCTCTATAACAACTGTCACCGCTGCGCCTGCCATCCGGGTAGACAATAAAGCCCCCGCGACCTTCGGGGCAGGCGTGCAGATACACCGGCGCCAGCTCTCGTTGCTTATCGACGTGGGCATTCAAGCGAGCAATATAGATACCCACCGAAACCGACACGCCAACAATCAGCACCACGCACGCGACCAGCTGGGCGGCATAACTGGCGCCGATGTCGTCAGGACGCGCTGGCGACATAACTCGATCCTGTGCGCTCGGCATTCTGGCCAATCGGAAACCAGCCGCTGCCGCCCATGCGCCCCCGCTGAGCGTCCGGTGGCAGGAAACCCACCAGCAGGGCGAGGAAAATCAAGGCTAGCAGGGCACCTTTGATCATCGAAGACAGGTTCATGGCGAGGGCGAGCTCTGGATAAGAGAAGCCTTAGCTTAAGCAGCAGTGGGTTAACGTCAGGTAAACGTCAGCAGAAAGCAGCTCGAGTTCCGTTATCCTGCAAACCTCTGCGCACTCCCTGTTCGAGGTTTTCCCCGTGCATATCCACTTGCTGCTGGTCGAGGACAACCTTGATCTGGCCACCACCGTCATCGAGTATCTGGAGATCAGCGGCATTGTCTGCGACCACGTCAGTAATGGTCAGACCGGGCTTAACCTGGCGCTCAATCAGTATTACGACGTCATCCTCCTGGACATCATGCTGCCGCGACTGAACGGCCAGCAGGTATGCGACCGGTTGCGCCAGCAAGGCATCCAGACGCCGATCCTGATGCTGACCTCGCTGGACGCGTTATCCGACAAGCTCGCCAGTTTCGCTGCCGGAGCCGACGACTACCTGGTCAAGCCGTTCGAGCTGGCCGAGCTGGTCGCCAGGATTCGCGCCCTGAGCCTGCGCCGCAGCGGCCAGACCAGTCGCCTGCAAGTGGATGACCTGGTAATGGAGCTGACCACCCGCAAGGTCAGCCGCGCAGGGCAGGAGCTGCATTTGTCGCCCATCTGCTGGACCTTGTTGGAAAACCTGATGCGCGCAAGCCCACAGCCGGTCTCTCGAGAACGTCTGGAAGCGAAGATCTGGGGCGACGAGCCACCCGACACTGATACGCTCAAGGTGCATATGCATCGGTTGCGCAAGGCTGTGGACAAGCCTTTTGCCCGGCCGTTGATCCATACCCTGGCGGGTGTCGGCATTCAGGTAAAACCCCATGCGTAACGGCCTGAGTCTGAAGTGGGTAATCAGCGGCAGTTTCCTGTGCTTGATTGCGGTGGTGCTGGTGATCTACAGCAAGCTGCTGCCTGAATTTACCGTGCGCGGCCTGTTCTATACCGCCAGCGCGATGATGGAGGAGGAAGCCCAATATTTTCTCCGGCACTACAAACAGGACCCGACCACGCCGACGCCGCACAATTACTTCTATACCAGCGTCATCGGCAAGCAGGCATTGCCGCAGGACGTGCGTGAGTTGCTCGATACCCCACCGAGCCTGTCCTTCGGTGCGGTGAATATCTTCGGCGATCTCTATTCCGATGACGACGACGAGCCTTTCCAGATCATCCTCGAACAGCCCCTGGGTGACGGCAAAACCCTCTACATGTACGACATCGACCACGATAAGGAAGCCGGGGGTGAGGTCGAGACGCCGTTGTCTGACGCCTATTTCGATCAGGTCATAGAGAGTGTCAAGTTCATCAGCCTGGCTGTCTTCGTGCCGGCGCTGATCATCATCGCCTTGCTGGTCTGGTGGCTGGTTCGGCCGCTGGGGCGTCTGGTGCAATGGTCCGGCACACTCAAAGACCCTGATGCTCTGGCCAGCACAAGGCCGGGTTTCAGTTTCAAGGAGTTCAATATGCTGGCCGATGCCCTGGCCAAAAGTGTTGAGCAGGTGCAGGCCGCCAGCCAGCGTGAAGGCCGTCTGTTGCGCTACACCAGCCATGAACTGCGCACGCCACTGGCGGTGCTCAAGGCCAATATCGAATTGTTGGCCCTGCAATCGGGCGGTGTGCTGCCGCCTTCCTTGCAACGTATAGAACGCTCTGTGATGAACATGCAGCTGATTGCCGAGACATTGCTATGGATGAGCCGCGAGCGTTCCGAATCGCTGCCCGAGCAAGACGTTAATCTGAGCGAGGTAGTCGGCGAACTGATTGAGAAGCACCGCTACCTGATCGGTAACCGCGATATCAAGCTAAGCATCGACATCCACACCGAACCTTGCCGACTGCCCCCTACGGCGTGTCGTATCGTGATCGGCAACTTCCTGCGCAATGCCCTGCAATACGCAGAAGAGGGCACGGTAGACATCCGTTTCAAATACCCACGGCTGATGATTGCTAATCACGTCCGCGAGGCCAAGCCGCGACAGGAGTCCGACGATTTTGGGTATGGGCTAGGGTTGCAGTTGATGCGGCAATTGTGCGCAAAGCTGGGCTGGCAGATTGAAGTGATCCGTGAGCAACAGAGGTTTACGGTCATTCTTGATTTTACGAGCGTGCGGGCTGTCGAGTCAGAGCATTAAAGGCAGATAGCGCCTCACAATAGCGACGGCTGGGTGGGGAGCGGTTTTTATACCCGCGCCTCAGCATCGCAGCCCACGATTCCCGCGCGCCAGTGCGTCAGCACTGACACGCAAGAAGGGCGAGGGCGTTACAGCGTCTGCACAATGACCTGGCTTTTCAAGTCGTTGACCATGCCTTCAATCGCCGGTTGCATGGCCGCAAAATCCTCTGGGGTGCAGAGAATCTCTGGTTTGCTAAACACATACTGACGGGTGATCAGCACCGTATTGGCCTTCTTCACATAGGTCGAGCGATAGTCGAAGCCCGCCTGTTTCACCGATACTGCCTTGGGCACCGCGAGGATCTTCACCTTGGCGGGGAACTCCAGGCGCGCTACCTCTGTGATCTCACTTGAGAGGCAAGTGAAGGCCTGAGTACGTTCCTTTTCGACGATCAAGGAAAACACGCTCTGGCCAATACCGCCGGCCAGGCTGGAGAGGGTAGGCACCCCGGTCGGGCCAGGCAGGTTCACCAGGTTGCTGGTGTGGCCTTTGATCGTGAACTTGAAGGTATTGGCAGTACTGTCCAAGTCGGCAGTTTCGATCACTCCGCTACCGGATTGCCCATACATGCTCAGGATCTGTTGCACCAACTGGTTACGGTCGGCCGGCTGCATGGCTTTGAGCATGAAGCGGTTAAACTCTGCGCCCCAACCGTCGATGGTGGAGTCATTGGTAAAGTCTGCAGCGCCTTTGGCGTTGACCTTGAAGGCTATGGTTGTGTTCACTTTGCCAGGTTGGCCGGACGGCGTTTGTGTACGTTCACCGGTCTGTGTCAGCAACACCGGTTTGCCGAGTTCGGGCAGAGGCAGGTAGCCAGCGGCGATGGGTGTCGCGGTGGAGTCCAGGTACAGATCGAGGCTGGGTACATAAGTGATCACATGGTTGAGCACCCCCAGGGTTGGCACCTTGGGCAGTACGTGGGCGTTGCCGGCGTTGATCAGGGCGGGCGAGCTTTCAATGGCGACGGCTTTGAGCAGCGCTTCAAGCAGGGCCACATGGTCCTTGCAGTCGCCATAGCGGCTATCCAGCACCGCTTGCGCTGAATGCGGTACTACGCCGCCGGCACCGACGTACACGGCCACATAGCGAATGTTCTTGCGTACCCAATCACTCAGCACAAGGGCCTTGCTGCCTGGGTTGTCGAGGTTGGCGGTGAGTTCCTTGGCCAGTTGGGTCATGGCCGGGGTCACTTCTACCTGTGCGCGTGCGGCGTAGGCTTGGGCAAACTGTTTGTAGTCGGTGAACGTCGATACGGCCAGCAGTTGCCCGTAGTCGGTGTAGGCAACGGAGCCTTCTTCCACGCGGTTTTTCTTGGTTTGTTCCAAGTCCCAGCGGTACACCGTTCGCCCGTTGGCGTTGGCTGGCGTGGACGCCTTGAAACCCCGTGAGTCGGCGTACAGCTTCATTTCGGCGGGCATGTCGTAGCTCAGGCGCACCTGTTCATTCTGGTAGAAATCCGGCGAGAAAAGGTCTTCGAACTGCCCTGGAAACAACGGCGTATTGCGATGGCGCTGGTACCGCAGCACCATCCGATCGCCCACTTGCAGCTCCGGGAAGATCACCACCTTGACCCGCGAGTCCTGGAACATCGGCGCCTGGGCAGACTCAAGCTCCTGCTGCTCCTTGATCCGGTCGGGTGTTACCACGACTTTGCGGCCATCGGGTTTGAGGGTGTAGGCCTCGACGATATCGAGGGTTTCCAGGGTGCGATTGTAGGTGACCGAACGCTGGGCGTTGGAGGTGATCGCGCGCTCTTCATTGATCCGCATAACCCGTTCGACATCCAGTACAAAGCTGCCGTCGGCATTCACGACGTAGGACTGAATATTTTTTTCATGGGTCAGGGAAAGGTCGGTGTAATCGGCACGGGCTTGCGTCGTCAACAGCGCGCAGACCATGACTGCCAGCACACCGAACAGGCGTAACGCAGAGAACGGGAGGCTTTGCATAGAGATCCTTCTGAGCTAGGGGCGCGCCGTTTCACCGGGGCGTATGTTCCTGAATATGCCGATGGACAGGACTCGCAAGCGCTTCGCCTATTCATTTGGCTGACGTTCAAGGGTTATGAAGATTTTTTCAGGTTTCTCTCACACGCAATGGGGGCCGAGATTTTCCTTTGAGTAAGACGTTTTCGAATTATTTTATTTAGCCCTGATTAATCAAAAAGTTAAACGCCTCGATGATGGTCATGGACCGCAGACGTGTTCTTTTTGACGGCTAATGATTTTTTCCCTTTCGTTTTATTCCAAACAGGTCTTTTACCGAAAAATCAGGACCATGCTTTATTGGTCGAAGCGGGCGGCGGCCTTGGGCAATGCGGTCTTCGAAGCGGCAATCAAGCAACCATTGTTTGAGTTATCGATGCCTTCAAAAGGATCAAACCCCATGGCATTCACCACTCTGATACTCGACGCGCCCGGTCCGCCGCTGCTCTATGAGGAAATCGATCGATTCCTTGAGCTGGGCTTGGCGGTCGTCCTTAACCTCTATTACTTCACCGATAAACACAGCATCCAGCAGCGCTACGGCGCACGCATCGGGTATGCCGATATCAACGGCCATGATGAGCGGGGTTTTATCGCAGCGGTGGATCAGGCTGGGGGTTACAGCGTGTTCAAGACGCGCTTGAACATCCCGCTGGGCGGCGAACTGATTCGCGCCGCCAGCTCACCCGGGTTGCCCACACCGCTGCGCGCCATCGCCCAGGCCGGGACCGGCCTCAACCATATTGACCGGCAGGCGTGCGAGCAGGCTGGGGTGACGGTCCTGCATACGCCGGGTTCCAACGCGACCGCTGTCGCTGAATACGTGTTGGCCCAGGCGTTGTTTCTGTCTCGGGATCTGGACCACTACAACGCGCAAACCCACCAAGGCCACTGGTCAAAAGGCACCTTGGCGCCTGCTGCTGAATACGCCGAACTCACCCTCGGGCTGGTGGGCACCGGCAGCATTGCCCAGCAGGTGGCGTGCAAAGCCAGCGCCTTGGGGATCAAGGTGATTGCCACCGGGTCCGAGCGCTTTACCGAGCAGGAGGCGCGCCGCCTCGGGCTGCAACGCAGGCAAACCCTGGAACAGTTGCTGGATGAGGCCAATATCGTTTCGATCCATGTGCCGCTCACCCCGCAGACTCGCGGCTTATTCGGCAGCGCCGAGTTCAAGCGGATGCGCCAGGGTTCGATACTGATCAATACCGCTCGCGGTGGCATCGTCGACGAGCAGCAACTGGCCGCCTTCATGATCCGGTTTCCCCGGCATATCAAGGCGGTCGCCATTGACACCTTCGCCCTGGAAAAAGACCGTTTCAGCTCGCCGTTGGCGGGCATTGCCGGTGCGCAATTGACGCCGCATATCGCCGGCAATACCACCACGGCAATCCGCACCGCTTCGCAGCGCATCGTCGACCACATCCACGCGTTCAGTCACGCCTTGCAGATGCCGTGTCGCTGATACCGCCTGTGCCGGCTGAGGGGCTAAGCGAGCTTCACATTCATGGTGATGTGGGCAGTGAAGACCTTGACGCCGCCCGCATCGAAGATCTCTACCGGCACGATCTTGTCGCCCGCGGTCTGCCAATCGATAGCGCTGCCATCGGCGACGGCGCGGATATCGGTTTTCGCCTTGGCCAGGTATTCCACGCTCATGCCCTTGGGAATCCAGCGTGCGCCAGCGGGGATCGACGCATCGGTCATCATGCCGCCGGCCAGTTCGGCGGCGTTGCACAGCGCAATGGCATGCACCGAAGCCAGGTGGTTGGTGATTTCCTTGCGAAACGGCACGGTGACCACTGCATGGTTGGGCTTGAGTTCCGCGATCTCGGGAGTGATGGTGCTGAAGTAGGGTGCCATCTGGCACGCCAGGTTGCTGAATGCGGCAGGACCTACGCTATTGAACATGCTCAGTGCTTGGCTCATACGAATATCCTCAAGGTTTAATTGCGGAATAATATTCCGTAACAGAACAATATTCTGTAGATTCCATGCCTGTCAACCCGAGCTTTCTCTGGCGGTCGCTCAGCCTATAAACTGTTTTGATTTGGCGTTCCCCCCATGCACTCCATCGATCTCATCGAGCGCACCTTCCCCGGCAGGCGCAGCGACCTCAAGCGCACCATCCTGCGTGAGGCGCTGGCCTGTTTTAACGAGGCAGGCATCGAGGCGACCAACATCGAGACCATCCGTGCGCGCTGCGACACCAGCGTGGGCGCTATCTATCACCACTTCGGCAACAAGGAAGGGCTGGTCGCCGCGCTGTTCTTTGCTGCGCTGGAAGACCAGGCCAGCCTGCGTGACCACTACCTGCAAGCGGCGGATACGGCCCACGCCGGTGTGGTCGGCCTGGTGTACAGCTACGTTGAATGGGTCACCGCCCAGCCGGACTGGGCGCGGTTTGTTTTCCAAAGCCGTTTTGCCGTGTCCAACGGCCCGTTCAAGGACGAGTTGATTGCGCGCAACAAGCAGCGCAACCAGCAGTTGAAGGAGTGGATGGGCGGGGAAGGGCGCAAGGAACACTTCAGCCATTTGCCCGCAGAAATTATCCCTTCGTTGATCATTGGCGCGGCGGAAAGCTACTCCCGTGCGTGGCTGTCGGCGAAGGTCAAAAAGAGCCCCTTTGAGTACCGTGAGCTGCTGGCTGAAGCGGCGTGGAGCTCGATCAGCCAGCGTTAGTCATTCCTCCTCATCCCCCTGTGGGAGCTGTCGAGCTTTGGCGAGGCTGCGATAGCGATGGTTCAGGCTATGAAGGGTTGACTGTGCCGCCGCCTTCGCAGCCTCGCTGGGGCTCGACAGCTCCCACATTAGGGCGGTGCTGTTGTCGGGAGTTGTGTTTGTCGCAATGGCCCTGCCAATCGAGATCAACCCAGCACCGCTAATCCCTGTGGGAGCTGTCGAGCTTTAGCGAGGCTGCGATAGCGATGGTTCAGGCGATGAAGATGTTGACTGTGCTGCCGCCTTCGCAGCCTCGCTGGGGCTCGACAGCTCCCACATTAGGGCGGTGCTGTTGTCGGGAGTTGTGTTTGTCGCAATGGCCCTGCCAATCGAGATCAACCCAGCACCGCTAATCCCTGTGGGAACTGTCGAGCTTTAGCGAGGCTGCGATAGCGATGGTTCAGGCGATGAAGATGTTGACTGCGTCGCCGCCTTCGCAGCCTCGCTGGGGCTCGACAGCTCCCACATTAGGGCGGTGCTGTTGTCGGGAGTTGTGTTTGTCGCAATGGCCCTGCCAATCGAGATCAACCCAGCACCGCTAATCCCTGTGGGAGCTGTCGAGCTTTAGCGAGGCTGCGAAAGCGGTAGTTCAGGCGATGAAGAGGGTGCCTGTGCCGCCGCCTTCGCAGCCTCGCTGGGGCTCGACAGCTCCCACATTTGGGCGGTGTTGTTGTCGGGAGTTGTGTTTGGCGCAATGGCCCTGCCAATCGAGATCAACTCAGCACCGCTAATCCCTGTGGGAGCTGTCGAGCTTTAGCGAGGCTGCGATAGCGATGGTTCAGGCGATGAAGATGTTGACTGCGTCGCCGCCTTCGCAGCCTCGCTGGGGCTCGACAGCTCCCACATTAGGGCGGTGCTGTTGTCGGGAGTTGTGTTTGTCGCAATGGCCTTGCCAATCGAGATCAACCCAGCACCGCTAATCCCTGTGGGAGCTGTCGAGCTTTGGCGAGGCTGCGATAGCGATGGTTCAGGCTATGAAGGGTTGACTGTGCCGCCGCCTTCGCAGCCTCGCTGGGGCTCGACAGCTCCCACATTTGGGCGGTGTTGTTGTCGGGAGTTGTGTTTGGCGCAATGGCCTTGCCAATCGAGATCAACTCAGCACCGCTAATCCCTGTGGGAGCTGTCGAGCCCCAGCGAGGCTGCGAAGGCGGTGGTTCAAACGATGAGCCTCTCGGCAATGCCTGCGCCTGATCAAGTTCCGTCTGGGGCTATACTGGCCTCCTTCCAACCCATCGAGATCCCCATGAGCACCTCCCTTTCCCTGGCGCCTGCACGCAAGCCTGCCGCGCCACTGATAGCCTTTATCATCCTGGTGGCGGGCGCCCTGTTCCTGCAAAACACCGTTGGCGCACGCCAAGTGTTGTTGCTGGTGGTCGGCGCCGCGCTGGGCCTGACGCTGTACCACGCTGCCTTCGGTTTTACCTCGGCCTGGCGCGTGTTTATCAATGATCGGCGTGGCGCCGGCTTGCGTGCGCAGATGGTGATGCTGGCGGTGGCGGTGCTGCTGTTTTTCCCGGCACTGGGCGCGGGCACTTTGTTCGGCCAGCCGGTCGTGGGCTTGGTGGCGCCGGCCGGTGTGTCGGTGGTGTTCGGGGCGTTTATCTTCGGGATCGGCATGCAGCTGGGTGGCGGCTGTGCATCGGGCACCTTGTTCACCGTGGGCGGCGGTAATGCGCGCATGTTGGTGACGCTGCTGTTCTTTATCTGTGGCTCGTTGATCGCCACCCACCACGTCGACTGGTGGTTTGCGTTGCCGTCGTTCCCGGCGGTTTCCATCGTCAAAAGTTTCGGTGTGCTGCCGGCGCTGGTCCTGAGCCTGGCGGTGTTCGCGCTGATTGCGGTGGCGACCGTGCGTCTGGAAAAGCGCCGTCACGGCCAGCTTGAACAAGGCGTGCACAGCGAGCATCAAGGGCTGCGTCGTTTTCTGCGTGGGCCCTGGCCGCTGGTGTGGGGCGCGATTGGCCTGGCGCTGCTCAACTACGCCACCCTGGCCCTGGCTGGGCGGCCGTGGGGCATCACCTCGGCGTTCGCGCTGTGGGGCGCCAAAGTGGCGAGCGAGCTGGGTGTGGATGTGGCGAGTTGGGCGTTCTGGCAGATGCCGGGCAATGCCAAGGCCCTGGCCGCGCCGGTCTGGGAAGACATCACCAGCGTCATGGATATCGGCATTGTCCTTGGCGCGCTGCTGGCCGCTGGCCTGGCCGGGCGTTTCGCTCCCAGCCTGAATATTCCGGCACGCTCGTTGATCGCCGCCGTGATCGGCGGCCTGCTGCTCGGCTACGGTTCGCGCCTGGCCTATGGCTGTAATATCGGCGCCTATTTCAGCGGCATCGCCTCGGGCAGCTTGCATGGCTGGGTGTGGCTGGTGGCGGCGTTTATCGGCAATGGCGTGGGCGTGCGCCTGCGGCCCTTCTTCTTTGCCGGCGAACGGCCCCAGGTGGCATTGAGTGGTTGCTGAGCAGTCCGCCCACATTCGCCTGGCGCGCACGCAAGACGCCGGTTTGTTGCCCGCCATCGAGCAGTGCGCGGCCCAGGCGTTTCGCGCAATCGAAGGGCTGGCCTGGCTGGCGGATGCCGCGTCGATTGGCGTCGAGTGCCATCGGCAGTGGATCGCGCTATCGACCTGTTGGGTGGTGGTTGATCACCACGACCAACCCCAGGGTTTCCTCAGCGCAGAACGCTTTGGCGACGATCTGCATATCCATGAGGTGTCCGTGGTCCGGCCGCTGCAAGGCCAGGGCTGGGGGCGCAGGCTGGTGGAAACGGCGATGAACCACGCCCGCGCCCAGCAACTGCATGCAGTGACCCTGACCACCTTTGTGCATGTACCGTGGAATGCACCGTTCTACCGGCGCCTGGGCTTCGCTACTCACAGTGATCCGCGTTTGGAAACGATCCTGGCGGATGAATACGCCCATGGCTTCGAACCCGGCAGCCGTTGTGCCATGGCGTGTTCGGTGACATGTCCGAATCCGTCCTGAAGTAGTCTGCCTTGCGCCTGTCGTGCGCTGTGGGTTGTCCTTACCATGGCTTGCATCGTTCACCCACTGATGCAAGCCAAAAGGACTGCCCATGAGCCGTAAAGCCCTGATTGTGATCGACGCCCAGCACTCGTTCCGTCATTCAACCTATTGGTCCGAAAATGACCTGCCCTACTATCTGGAAAAACAGCAGGCCCTCATCGATGGTTGTGTTCAGCGGGGCATCCCGGTGGTACAAGTCTTCCATGTTGAAGACCAGGGGCATTTCTCCATGCAATCGGGCAACGTCAGGGCACTGAGCGAGCTGTCGCTCAATCCGCAGTTGGTAATCCACAAGCGCTACCACAGTGCCTTGGCCGGCACGCCACTGGCCGCTCGTCTGGTAGAGATGGGCGTCGACACGCTGATCATCAGCGGCATCCGCACCGAGCAATGCTGCGAGACCACTACGCGGCAGGCTTGCGACAGTGGCTTCAAGGTGGATTTTGTCAGCGAGGCGACGCTGACCTTCCCGATGACCCACGCGCGTAGCGGCCGGGTCTATACGCCGGCCGAGATTCGCGAACGCACGGAGCTGGTCCTCGATGACCGCTTCGCCCGCATCGTGACGGTCGCCCAGGCCCTGGCGGAGTGAATCGATGAGTGTGCCGGTGCTGTTTGTGCTGTTGCCAAACGTACTGATGCTCGACCTGGCCGGGCCTGCCGAAGTGCTGCGCCTGGCCGCCCAGATCGATGACCCGGCAGCGGTGGATTTCGACTTGCAGTACGTCAGCCCGGTGGCAACGCTGCACACCTCCATCGGGTTGCCGCTGACGGGGCTGGCGCCACTGCCACCGACCTTGGCCCCCGGCACCCTGGTGGTCTTGGTGGGCTCCACGATGAAGGTCAGCAAGACGCACCAGCAGGCGTTCGAGTCGGCCAGCAACCACCTGACTCACTGGTTGCAAAACGTCTTCGCACCCTCGGCTGAACGCCTTATCTGCGTATGCGCCGGCGCGTTGAGTGCCGCCAGCGCCGGATTACTGGATGGCCGCCAATGCACCACGCACCACTCGTTGTGCGCCACCTTGCAAGCCATGGCGCCCAAGGCTCGCGTCCTGGAAAACCGCTTGTACGTGACCGATGGCCCGGTCAGTTGCAGCGCCGGTGTCACGGCCGGTATCGACCTGATGCTGCACCTGGTCGCCGAGCTGGCCGGGCCACGGCTGGCGTGTGCGGTAGCGCGGGACATGGTGGTGTACCTGCGCCGCAGCGGCAGCGACCCGCAGTTGTCGCCCTGGATAACCGGGCGTAATCACCTGCATCCGGCGGTGCATCGGGTGCAGGACGCCATCACCGCGGCGCCCTGTGAGGACTGGACCGTAACCCGCATGGCCGCCCTGGCCTGCACCGGCAGCCGCCACCTGGGGCGCTTGTTCCAGGAGCATGTCGGTATCAGCCCGCTGGACTACCTGCACCGCCTGCGCCTGGCTGTGGCCCGTGAACTGTTGGCCGAGTCGGGCCTGGGCATTGAAACCATCGCCGAGCGCGCAGGCTTTGGTTCGGCGCGTCATCTGCGGCGCATCTGGGGCAAGTATGAAGCGGCCACCCCTTCAGCCATGCGCCTTACTCAGCAGGCGTCTCGGGGGACGTGACCGGTTCCTGGCCGGCCTCGGTCGCCAGCTTCAAGCGGTCGGCCTTGCTGATGTATTTGTCTTTGCTTTTCGGCGCCAGCTTGGCACTGGCCTTTTTGGCTTTGGCCTTGAAAAGCTGCTGGAGTTTTTTCTGGCGGTTCATGTCGCGGAGCCTGAGAGGGAAAGGCGCGGATGATACCAGTTTCAGCAAATGTGACCGGGCCCTGGGTCGCTTTTTAGCACTGATCTGTGCATTGAATCGTCCTTCGTTTCGCCAATAATCGGGCCGAGTATCCAGCGCAAACGGAAAAGCCCCGATGAGCATTCACACCCGTACCAAACGCATGACTGTCCCTCAATTGGTCGCCATGAAGGGGCAGCAGAAAATCGTCTCCCTGACCGCCTACTCCAGCGCTATCGCCAAGCTGATCGATCCGATCGTCGACTTCATCCTGGTCGGTGACTCCACGGCCATGGTCGGCTATGGCCGGGCGTCGACCCTGAGCATGCAGCTGGAAGAAATCATCGGCCACACCCGTGCGGTGGTCGACAGTACGCGTTTGGCCTGTGTGATCGCCGACATGCCGTTTGGCAGTTACCAGGAGTCGTATGAGCAGGCTTTTCGCAACTGTGCCCAAGTATTGGCGCGTACCGGTTGCGATGCGGTCAAGCTGGAGGCCAATCAGGCCCTGGCCGGTACCGTGGAGTTCCTGGTTGCACGGGGTGTACCGGTGATGGCCCACGTGGGGCTGATGCCGCAATTCGTCAACGTCATGGGCGGGTTCAAGGCTCAGGGCCTGAGCGCTGAAACCGCTGCGGTGATTGTCGCCGATGCTCGCGCCAACCTGGAAGCGGGGGCCTTCAGTCTGCTGCTGGAAGGGGTGGCCGAAGGTGTGGCCCGGCAGATCACCCTGGACTCAAGCCAACCCACCATTGGCATCGGCGCATCGCCTGCGTGTGACGGCCAGGTGTTGGTCACCGAGGATGTGCTGGGCCTGGGCGGCGGCTCGATGCCGCGCTTCGTCAAGCAATACGCTGATGTGGGGGCGGTGATTCGCGATGCCTGTGAGCGTTTCGCCGACGATGTGCGCCAGGGTCGTTTTCCCGAAGACCGGCACTGCTACGGGCTTTGACGCAACGCCTGGGCCAGTAGTTGGACGGCCTGGGCAATGTCCTTGCTCCAGTCGAGTGTGTAGCTCAGGCGCAGGTGATCTGGCCAGGCGCCTTGCTGGCTGAACAGTTCGCCGGGGGCGATGACGATGCGCTGGCTTAGCAAGTGCGCGAACACCTGGCGCATATCCACCGGGCGGCTGGCCCGGAGCCAGAAGCTTGCGCCGCCATGGGGTTCGACCACCTGCCATTGGCCATTGCCGTGGGTTAACAGCAGGGCTTTGAGCTGCGTCATGCGCGCCAGTAACCGTGCGCGCAACGCCTTCAGATGGGCGTCGATACGCTTGGACGCAAACAGCTTGGCGATGGCTTTCTGACGGATCGGCGAGAGGCGAAAGCCGCGCTCCAGGAACAGCTGCTGCAACGGCGCCCCAGCACTGCGACACAGCACATAGCCGTAGGGTGCCTCCGAGCCGATGACCTTGTCGAAGGTCGAGAACACTAATAGTTTGTGCGGGTCGGCGTAGTCGCGATAACGCGCCGGTTGCGGGCCAAAGTACAGCTCGCCGTAGGTGTCGTTTTCGAACAGCCAGATATCCCGCTCGGCCAACCATTCGCAGATCTGCTGTTTATCCTGCGCGGGCATCACACCGCCCTGTGGCATATTCACCGTCGATGACAGCACCGCCAGGCGGATCGGCTCACGCTTGAGCAGGGCGTTCAGAGCGTCCAGGTCAAAACGCCCATCTGCGCCGAGGGGCATCTCGATCACACGGATTTTCGCCGCCTGCAATTGCCGCAGGATCGCCCACGAACAGGGTGACTCCACCAACGCGAGTGTGCCGGCCAGTTCCAAGGCATTGAGCGAGACCTCTAACACGCTGTGCAAATCCGAGCCGATATACACCTGGTCGGCTTGCCAGTAATGGTCAGTAGAGCGGCTATAGCGTTCGGCCAAGGCAGCGCGCAACTCGGGCTCGCCCATTGGCAGATACAGTGGTGCCAGCGAGCGCGGGTACTGCCGGGTCAGTTCACGCTCCACCATCAGCAAGGGTTGCTCCAGCGACAGCAGCATCGCCGGCGCGTCGCTGCTCAGGGCTAGCATGCCGGGTTGGCGTGCGTTAGCGAAGACCTGGTCGAGCAGGGGGGATGAGCTTGGGTTGATGGTGGCAGCCAAGCCTGGGACGATGAAAAAACCGAGCTTGGGCCTGGCCTGGATCCGCCCTTGTTCTTCAAGCAATGCATACGCGTACTTGGTGGTCGACACCGACACGCCCAGGCGCAGGGCCAGTTGGCGCAGGGACGGCAATTTGCGTTCGCCGTCGGCAGGGCAGGCCTCGATCAGCTCGATGAGGTAGCGGTACACCGCCTGATAGGCAAAGGTGTCTTTGCTTCTTTTCATACTTATTTGAACCGCTATTCTGTAGGAGCGAGCTTGCTCGCGAAGCACTTCAGCACGCCACGTTTTACCTGGAAGCGCGCGTTATCGTTGAGATTTTTCGCGAGCAAGCTCGCTCCTACATCATCAAACCTTGATCAACGTGCCAAAAACTGGCTGATCAACGTGATCACCTGCTGCTGGATAATCGGTCGTGGCCGTGCACCCGGACCATCCTGACAAATGATGCTGTCGCCGGGCACATCCGCATCGAGCACCGCCGCTGCGCCCGGTTTGCATTGCGACATAAAGCTGAAGTGGTTGGCGTCGCTGATCTGCACGTACTGCGTCGAGGCTTTTGGCAACCGCTTGGCCATGTCGGCCGATTCCATCTGCGCTGGCAAATCCGCTGACGGCACACCGGCCGCTATCACCAAGGCCCGCACCGGCAGCGCCGCCAGGCTTGCATCGGTAAACCCGCGCGACAGGCCCAGGTCCAAAGACACCACGGCGCTGACGCGCTTGTCGCTCAAGTCCGCCGCCAATTGCTCCTTCCCGTTCGCAGTGCCTTCAGGGTTCATCTCACGGTAGGCGGTACACGCGACCAACGTCGGATGAGCGCTGCAGTCCCGGGCAAACAGCGCCGGGTCAAAACGCGCACCGGCCGTCTCCATCACCGTCCAGCCCCCCAGGGAATGCCCCACCACGGCGATCCGGCCGCTATCCACCGCACCGAATGGCTCGGGCTGGGCCAATAGCGCATCAATGGCCAGACTTAAATCCCTAGGCCGTTGCCATAACTGCGCAGCGGCCTGTGCGCTGCGATCCTGGCTGGTAGTGCCCGGGTGGTTGACCGCCGCCACGATATAACCCTGCTGCGCCAACGCACTGGCCAGCCACGCCTGTTTGCCCCAATTGCCCCCGTAGCCGTGGGAGAGCACCACCAAAGGATGCTTGCCGGGCGTCGGCGCCGCATCGGGAACGGCCAGCACGCCGATGAACACCACATTGTCGGCGATCAGCTTGGGTTTGGCAGTGGCGGCGGCGGGGTACCACACAGCCATTTCCAGCGGGCGGCTGTTAAGGGTGTCGGGCAGGGTGGTGGTTTGGAAACCGATGGGGTTGTCAGCGGCGAATGCGGGAGCGGTCAGGTACATCAGCAGCAGAGCAGCGAGGCGGGCTTTCATGCTTTTTTCGTCCTTGAAAGGGAGGGCGCAGCATGACCTGAAACGGTCGGTTCAGGTAGAGGGTCCAAGAGAAAGGGCGCCCACCAGGCTCCGAGGGCCTGACCGGCGCCTAGGTGCTGCCGAGTCGTCGTGAAGTCGATCATGACGACGCGGCGGTCTATCGGGTGGCTGCAAGACTAGCTAACCCTTGAAGCACTTTCCCTCGCCATCAATTTGTCCACCAACAAACCCCCCAATTCACTCAGCTGATGAATCGCCAGCGCGACATCGCGCTGTTTGCCTGACAGTTCATCCGACAGGTCAAGCAATAACGCTGTCACCGAGGAAAAGGTTTCGTAGCTATTGGCGATGAGCATTTCGTTGCTGGCGTCGTCGGCAACGCTGAACAGCGGTGAGGGAGGTGGTTCGGCGTGGGTGTTAAGGGATGCCTGATCAAGCTTGAGGTTTGGATCGTTTGGAGGGTTAGGCGTGACTTTATACATGTGTGTTGTACCTGTTTTAGGGCCAACACCTCATCGCTACTAAACGATGGGGTGGCGGCTGTACGCAGGTTAGTAGACCGGGGAAACACACAAAGCCGGCGCGCCCGAGGGCGCCCTGCGCACAGCCACCATCAAGCACAGACAAGAACATCTGATCGATGAGGCTCATGCACTTTATGTTGTCACTCGGGCTACTAAACCCGATCACTGAGTTGTCAGCGACCGAGCCACCTTAGAGACGCCCATCCAAGCGCACAAGCCGGCGGATTCTGACGCAACTGTAGGCAACGGAGCAAGGTGGTGCAGCGCGCTGTAGGACATGTCTACAGGCTATCGCTACTCGTAGGCGAACTGGTCAATCAACCCCAAACGCGGAACACGACTGTTTGGCTCTAATATTGCGCCTGGAGCAATGACGGCATTCGCGCCGATTTTGCAGCCGTCGCCTACCAGGGCACCAAATTTGTTCACCCCTGTCTCGATCACATTGTCTGCATAGCGGATCTTGATATCCGCCCCATCCAACTCGTTACGGTAATTGGCGATGATTGCACCGGCTTCAATATTTACCCCTTCGCCAATCAATGAATCGCCGACAAAGTTGAAGTGTGCCAGCTTGCTTGCGGCCAGCATGAAGGTGCTTTTCAGTTCGCAGCTTGGGCCCACAATGCAATGGCTGCCCAGATAAACGCCGCCGCGCAGGTACGCTCCCGCTGCTACGAATGAGCCTTCGCCGATGATGATCGGGCCTTTCAACACAGCGCCTTCTTCGACAATGGCGCTTTCGTGGATGGCACAGTCTCCGTGGCGCCGGTAGCCCGTGCCGAGGCGTGACAGCAAGACCATAATCTGGTTTTCGCAGTCTTGAGACACCCGCCAAGCGGCAGGCTGCGTCACGCCAAGGGAGGGCCATTGAGCAATGAATGTACTGATCTCAGGTAGCTTCATGCAGAGCGCTTCCGATGTCGGGGTGGGAGGGTAGAGCCCGCTGTGACGATAGGGTGGTGGGCTCAGGCAACATCTTAATAGCGTCTGCCCCGGTTTACTTAGTACCAAAGAAAGTCGCGGGTCGCCGTTGTGCGCAAAAATGCTGCCTCAACGACAACGCAGTGCAAATGTGGGAGGGGGCTTGCTCCCGATTGCGGCAGGTCAGCCAACCTCTCAATGGCAGATACACCGCTATCGGGAGCAAGCCCCCTCCCACATTGGCTGTGTGTTGCTGGTTTTAAAAAAGCACTGGCAGATGCAAGATGTAGCCAGTAGGCTACAGGCGGACAAAAGATTCTCGATGCCCTGAGAGGTCAATGACATGAGTCAGTCAACATTCAAACCAGAGGATATGCCGATCCTCGAGCTGGATACATCCGGCACCAGCGCCTATGAGGCTTCACGCTTCCTTGATAGCCCGCAAACCATCAGTGCCTATCTTGCGCAAAGCATGGCGTGCCATGACCCGCAAGTCCTTATGAAGGCGCTGGCCGAGGTTGCCAAGGCCCAGGGTGTGAACAAGGTTGCCGAAGCGGCGGGGGTGAATCGGGAGAGCCTGTATAAAACCCTGAAAGGCGGCTCAAAGACGCGTTATGAGACGGTCCAGAAGCTGATGTTGGCATTCGGGGTGGAACTGACGGTGCAACCGATTGCCGCGACCGCAATTGAAAAAACGGCCGTCATCGGCAAAGCCTGATGGACCCAAAAGAGGACGGTTTATTTGATTGAAAATAGAGACGTCCCTTTTTGTCCACAGAGGGCCATTCCCTTACGAACGGGATCAAACGATTTAAGAGAGAAGCTGAGTTGATGTGCGCCTGGTCTTGTAGGAAATCGACCTCTGGTAGCGTAAGGCTATTCCTATTGTACTGGTTATATATCCAGTTTTTTCAGGTCTTCGCGCTCATGAAACGAAAAAGAGTGAAAAATGGGCCAGTGGCAAAAAAAAGCGACTCCGTTAGGTTGAGGTCCTCTCCTTCAAGAAAGGAGAGTTCTTAATCAAATCAATGGAGTCACAAAATGAACAAACCACAAACCCAGACACCGCTTCGCCATGGTCGTGTCACATCCCCTTCCAGCCGTGGTGCAGTCGCCGTGGATCTGGGCCTGCTGGAGACCTGGCAGGTCAATGAAATGGAAGGCGGCAAAAACTTCCCGGCACTGATGGCCGGCCCGTTCCCGGCGCCTTATCAAACCGACAGTGACAGCGTCACTCCACCAGCCGACGGCTTCATCCTCAGCGGTGGCAAGACCGATGCGCGTGACTGCGTCAACTTCACCCCCGAAGAAATGGCCAAGAAACTCAACCGCGCCTTCACCTGGCCGTTACTCAATGTCGAGCCGGGTCAGACCTTCAAGGTCACCTGGGCATACACCGCGCCGCACACCACCCGTGGCTATCGCTGGCTGATCACCAAGGATGGCTGGGATCCGAAACAGCGCATCACCCGCGCACAGCTGGAAACCCAGCCGTTCGCTGAAGACTTCTATGCCCAGGTGCCGTACTACAGCCATGCTGGCGAACTGAAGGCCAAGGTCAATCATGAAGTGAAACTGCCGGCCAACAAGAAGGGCCAGCATGTGATCGTATTGATGTGGATCGTCGCCAACACCGGCAACGCCTTCTATCAAGCCTTCGACGTGGACTTCAAATAAGCCCGCGCCGTTAAACCCACACGTTCTGAAGGATTAGAACATGTCAAATATTGACTTTACCTCACTGAAATCGCCACTCAACGATGCCGCTTCGCTGATGCCCAGCATTGCCGGCAAAAAGATCCTCATGGGCTTCTGGCACAACTGGCCTGCCGGCCCGAGTGATGGCTACCAGCGTGGCCAGTTCGCCAATATCAGCCTGGCGGATGTCCCAAAGGATTACAACGTGGTGGCCGTGGCCTTCATGAAGGGCAACGGTATCCCGACCTTCAAGCCGTACAACCTGTCCGACGCCGAGTTTCGTCGCCAGGTGGGCGTGCTGAACAGCCAGGGCAGGGCGGTGCTGATTTCCCTTGGCGGCGCCGATGCACACATCGAACTGCATAAAGGCAACGAACAGCCACTGGCCAACGAGATTATCCGCCTGGTGGAAACCTATGGCTTTGATGGCCTGGACATCGATCTTGAACAGAGCGCGATTGATTTCGCCGACAACAAGACTGTCCTCCCCGCCGCGTTGAAATTGGTCAAGGACCACTACGCCGGTCAAGGCAAACACTTCATCATCAGCATGGCGCCGGAGTTTCCCTACCTCACCACCGCTGGCAAATACGTCGGTTACATCCAGGCGCTGGAAGGCTATTACGACTTCATCGCCCCGCAGTATTACAACCAGGGTGGCGACGGGATCTGGGTGCAAGAGGTCAACAACGGCAACGGCGCCTGGATTGCCCAGAACAACGACGCGATGAAAGAGGACTTCCTGTTTTACCTGACCGAAAGCCTGGTGAGCGGAACGCGCGGGTTTACCAAAATCCCGGCAGACAAGTTCGTCATTGGCCTGCCCGCGAACGTCGACGCGGCTGCCACCGGTTATGTGATCAACCCAACAGCCGTGACCCGTGCGTTCAAGCGTTTGTACGACAAAGGATTGTCGATCAAGGGCCTGATGACCTGGTCGGTGAATTGGGATAACGGGGTCAACAAAGACCACGTGCCCTACAACTGGGAGTTCAGCCGCCGTTATGGGCCGTTGATCAATGGCACTGCTCTCTCTGGCCTTGAGGAGGATACGGCGGATCTCGAGGTCGCCAATCAGCAGTAGCGCAAAGAGACCTCTGGCAGACGTGCCAGAGGTCAAACAGCTAAGCTTCTGATCTGACTGAAATCCGATGCCTGTTTGGGCATCGGATTTTTTGCGTCACGCCAAATTGAGCTGAGCGTTCATAAAGCCGATTTACCGCACCAAACAAGGCCGCTTGTTATCAAAGCCCCAACCCGGGATCAAGAATTGCATCGCCACACTGTCATCCCGCGCCCCAAGGCCCATGCCTTTGTACAGCTCATGGGCCTTGGCCACGGCTTCCATATCGATATCCACACCCAGGCCCGGCTTGGCCGGCACCTTTACGTAACCCCCTTCAATCTTCAGCGGTTCGCGGGTCAGGCGCTGGCCGTCCTGCCAGATCCAGTGGGTGTCGATGGCGGTGATCTCACCCGGGGCGGCCGCGGCCACCTGGGTAAACATCGCCAGGGAGATATCGAAGTGGTTGTTGGAATGCGAGCCCCAGGTCAGGCCCCACTCGTTGCACATTTGCGCGACGCGCACCGAGCCCTGCATGGTCCAGAAGTGCGGGTCGGCGAGGGGGATGTCTACCGATTGCAGCTGGATGGCGTGGCCCATTTCGCGCCAGTCGGTGGCGATCATGTTGGTAGCGGTTTTAAGGCCTGTGGCGCGGCGGAATTCGGCCATGACTTCGCGGCCCGAGTAGCCGTTTTCTGCGCCGCAGGGGTCTTCGGCGTAGGCCAGCACATGATGATGGTCGCGGCACAGGCGGATGGCTTCTTTCAACGACCAGGCACCGTTTGGGTCAAGGGTGATACGCGCATCGGGAAAGCGTTCGGCTAACGCGGTGACGGCTTCGATTTCGGCGTCGCCACTCAATACGCCGCCCTTGAGCTTAAAGTCGTTGAAACCATATTTGGCCTTGGCGGCTTCGGCCAGGCGCACCACTGCGTCAGCGGTCAGGGCTTTTTCATGACGCAGGCGGAACCACTCATCATCGGCGTCGGCCTCGTTGCGGTAGGCCAGGTCGGTAGCGTTGCGATCCCCCACATAGAACAGGTAGCCGAGCATCTTCACCGCGTCGCGTTGCTGGCCTTCGCCAAGCAAGGCGGCCACCGGGACTTCGAGGAACTGGCCCAGCAGGTCGAGCAGCGCGGCCTCCATAGCAGTGACGGCATGAATGGTGATGCGCAGGTCAAAGGTTTGCAGGCCGCGACCAGCGCTATCCCTGGATGCAAAAGTGCTGCGCATCTGGTTGAGGACGCGCTGATACTGGCCAATCGGCTGGCCGATCACCAGGCTGCGGGCGTCTTCCAGGGTTTCGCGAATGCGTTCGCCGCCGGGCACTTCACCGACGCCGGTGTGGCCGCTGCTGTCCTTGAGGATGACGATATTGCGCGTGAAGTAGGGGCCGTGGGCGCCGCTGAGGTTCAGCAACATGCTGTCGTGGCCGGCGACCGGGATGACCTGGAAATGGGTGACTACAGGGGTATTCATGGCAAGGTCCTTATAGACGCTCAAAGGGATTTGCTGATGGCGGCGCCTGACGGTACGGCGCTAGGTGAGGCCAACACGGCAGAGGGTGAAGTCTTGGCAAAGAACACCAGAATGGCCGCAAGCACCGAGGTACCGGCCAGGCCATACAGCCCGCCCTGGATCGAGCCGGTGGTTTGTTCCAGAAAGCCAAAGGTGGTTGGCGCCACAAAGCCGCCCAGGTTGCCGATGGAATTGATCAGCGCGATCACGGCGGCGGCGATGCGCACATCCAGATAGCCCTGGGGAATCGGCCAGAACAGCGACGATGCGGACTTGAAGCCGATGGCCGCAAAGCAAATCGCGACGAAGGCGAAGATCGGCCCGCCGGTGGTGGACATGAACATCCCGGCCGCTGCGATCAGCAACGCCGCGGCGACCCAGGCCTGTTGGAACTTGAACTTGCCGGACAGCGCTGCGAACGCATACATGGCGATGATCGAGATCAGCCAGGGGATCGAGTTGAAGAAACCCACCTGCACATCACTCAGGTCACCCATTTTCTTGATGATGCTCGGCAGCCAGAAAGTCGCGGCATAGATCGTCAGTTGAATGCAGAAGTACAGGGCGCAGAACAGCAGGATCTGGCGGTCCTTGAGCAGCTTGCCGATGGTCGGTTTCACCGTGGTCAGGGCTTCACGTTCACGCTGTTCCTGGTCAATGGCGTCAACCAGGGCGTCCTGTTCTTCGCGGGTCATCCACTTGGCATCATGGGGCTTGGAGTCCAGCCAGAACCACACAAAGAAGCCCAGCGCCACCGAGGCCAGGCCCTCGATGCCGAACATCCATTGCCAGCCGTGCAAGCCAAAACCTTCGATCTGCAACAACGCGCCCGACAGCGGCCCGGAGATCAACGACGCCACCGCCGAACCGCTGAGGAAGATCGCGATTGCCTTGCCGCGCTCCACGCCGGGCAACCAACGCGTGAAGTAATAAATCACCCCGGGGAAGAACCCGGCTTCCGCCACACCCAGCAAGAAACGCAGGATGTAGAAGTGGGTTTCGTTCTGGATAAACGCCATCAGCGTGGCGACGATGCCCCAGGTGAACATGATGCGGGTCAGCCAGATACGGGCGCCGACCTTTTGCAGCAGCATGTTGGACGGCACTTCGAACAGCGCATAACCGATGAAGAACAACCCGGCACCAAAGCCGTAGGCCGCTGCGCCGATCCCCAGGTCATGCTCCATGTGCGTGCGCACGAAGCCGATATTGACGCGGTCGATGTAGTTGAGGATGAACATGACCACGAACAGTGGCAGCACATGGCGCTTCACTTTGCTCACGGCGCGGGCGAGCACTGAATCACTTTCGGGTACGGCAGATGCTGGGCTTGAATGGCTCACCATTTGAAAACTTCCCCCTGATTGTTTTTATGCGGGTTTGGTTGTTTTGTTGACAGACATCATACAAGTGGTTTTTCAGAAATCGCAATGCGCTGATGAGTGAATTTGTTTTTATAAGTACTGTGATTGACCAGTTGGTTCGGTTATTTAGGCGTTTTCATTGGTTGTCGCAGCGGGACTCGCGTGGAGTGTTTTGAGCAGATCAGCAATACAGTTGGTGAACATTTGATGTGTTGTCATACAAGCTAGAGGTTTTTTGCAGCAAAAGGGCGGTGCTTCCGGGCAGGGTGATAAGCTTGCTCCTGCCCAACCCTGTGGACCTGTAGTCATGCCCATTGAAAGTCCAACGCCTGTGCGTAAACGCTCAACCAACCTGGCCCAGGGCGTGGTTGAGGCGCTGACCCAGCGCATCCTGCTCGGGCAACTCAAGCCCGGTGAAAAACTGCCGTCTGAATCCACCATCGTGCTTGAGCACGGAGTGAGCCGCACCGTGGTGCGTGAAGCCTTGTCCAAGCTGCAGGCGTCGGGGCTGGTGGAGACGCGTCACGGCATCGGCACCTTTGTGCTGGAGCAACACACGCAGCCGGGCCTGCGCCTGCATGTGGACACGGTCGCCAGCGTGCGCAACATGCTCGAATTACGCTTGGGCCTTGAGGTGCAGGCTGTGGCGTTGGCCGCCCTGCGCAGGAGCGAAGCGCAACTGGCCCATATGCGCCAGGCGCTGGACGACTACCAGGCCTCGCTGGCCAACAACGACAGTTGCGTGGAGGAAGACAAGCGCTTTCACCAACTGATCGCCGAGGCCACCGGCAATACCTTTTTCACCGACATCATGCTGCACCTGGGCAGTGCGATGATCCCGCGCACCCAGGTCAAGGACGCCGAACGCGGCGGCGCGGACTTTGCCAAGCTGGGGCAGTTGGCGAACCTGGAGCACGAGGCGATCTACAACGCCATCAAACGCCAGGATCCGGACGCCGCACGGGCAGCCATGGTGCTGCACTTGACCAACAGCCGGGATCGATTTTCCGGGCACTCATAAGGAACCACCGTTGAACCAACACACCTTGTCTATGCGCCTTGAGCGTGTGGCAGCGCATGTGCCGATCGGCGCACGCCTGGCCGATATCGGCTCGGACCACGCCTACCTGCCGGTGGCGTTGATGCGCCGAGGCGTTATTGCGGCGGCAGTGGCGGGGGAAGTGGCCGCTACACCGTTTCACGCAGCCAACCGTACCGTGGCCGACAACGGTCTGGCGCAGCACATCACCGTGCGCCGGGCTGATGGCTTGGCGGCAATCGAGGCGGGCGATGATATTACCGTCGTCAGCCTGTGCGGCATGGGCGGCGAAACGATCCGCGACATTCTCGACAGCGGCAAAGCGCACCTCAATGGCCGCGAACGCCTGATCCTGCAACCCAACGGCGGCGAGCAGCCGCTGCGTCAATGGTTGATGGACAACGGCTACCAGATCCTGCACGAGGAGCTGCTGCGGGAGAACCGCTTCTACTACGAAATCATCGTCGCCGAACGCGCCGAGGCGGTCACCTATACCGCCGAGCAGCTGTACTTTGGCCCGTTGCAAATGCAGGCGCGTAGCGAGGAGTTCCTGGCGAAGTGGCAGCGTATGGTGCGCGAAAAACGCAAGACACTGGCCAGCCTCGAACAGGCGCGGCAGGCCGTGCCCGAGCAGAAAGTGCAGGAGATCGTGCAGCAGGTGAAGTGGATCGATCAGTTGCTCGCCTGAGCCACATTCACGGCACTTCACCGCTACCCTGTAGTCTTCTCCTAAATCCCCCAAGGTGTTGCCCGCTATGATCACTGTTCACCACCTCAACAATTCCCGCTCACAACGTATCCTGTGGGTGCTTGAAGAACTGGGCCTGCCCTACGACATCAAACGCTACCAGCGCGACGCCAAGACCAACCTGGCGCCACCTGAACTCAAAGCCATTCACCCCCTGGGCAAATCCCCGGTGATCGAAGACGGTTCCCGCGTGCTGATCGAATCTGCCGCAATCATCGACTACCTGATCCGCCGCCACGGCAACGGCCAACTGCAGCCCGACCCGGCCACCGACGCCTACGACAGCTATGTGCAATGGCTGCATTTTGCCGAAGGCTCGGCCATGCTGCCGTTGATGCTCAACCTTTATGTGGGGCGGCTGGGTGAAGCGGGCGCACCGCTGCATCCGCGGATTGAATCGGAGTTGGCCAACTACCTGGGCTATCTGAATGATGTGCTGGGGCGCACGCCGTACCTGGTGGGCGACGAACTCAGCGGTGCGGATATCCAGATGAGCTTTATCGGTGAAGTCGCCCAGGCCCAGGGCAAATTGCAGGCTTACCCGAACCTGACGGCGTGGCTGCAAAAACTCCAGGCGCGGCCGGCTTACCGCAAGGCAGTGGAGCGGGGCGGGGAATACGCGTTCGCCAAATAGCCAGAGGTGAAGAGGACCAATGTGGGAGGGGGCTTGCTCCCGATAGCGGTGGGTCAGCTACAAAAATGCTGACTGACAGACTGCTATCGGGAGCAAGCCCCCTCCCACATTTGGAACCAGGTGAACCTTCGAGTCCTCCAGCGCTCACTTAAGAGGCGGCACTGGCTTTTCTCGAAAGGAATCTGCATGCACTCCACCTCGTCAATCGCGCCCGTAGAGCGTGAACTGAGCCTGCGGGCAGTCATCACCGGGATCGTGCTGGGTATCCTGCTGACCCCTTCCAACGTGTACGCGGGCTTGAAGATCGGCTGGTCGTTCAACATGTCGATCATCGCCTTGCTGATTGGCTATGGCATCTGGCAGGGCCTGGCCCGGCGTTCCGGTGAGCACCTGCCGTGGACCCTGCACGAGAGTAATATCAACCAGACCGTGGCCTCTGCCGCGGCGTCGATCATTTCCGGCGGGCTGGTCGCGCCCATCCCGGCCTATACCCTGCTCACGGGCAACCAGCTGGCGGCGCTGCCGATGATCGCCTGGGTGTTCTCGGTGAGTTTCCTGGGGATCTGGATCGCGTGGTACCTGCGGCCTTCATTGCTCAATGACAAGGCGCTGAAGTTTCCCGAAGGCATGGCCACCCTGGAAACCCTCTTGCACATCTACAACCACGGGCGCGAAGCCGCAACGCGCTTGAAAGTGCTGCTCGGCGCGGCGTTGTTGTCCGGACTGGTCAAGTGGGTGGATACCTTTATGTGGGCCTTCCCGCGCTGGTCGCCAAGTGCCCAGTTGGAGCGCCTGACCTTCACCGCAGACCCTTCGCTGCTGTTGCTGGGGTTTGGCGGCATTATCGGCATTCGCGTGGGCTTGACCCTGCTGCTCGGCGCCCTGCTCGCATGGGGTGGGCTGGGTCCGTGGCTGTTGGCGAACGGGCTGGTGAGCCTGCCCGCCGGCAGCAGCGGCCCGCAGTTTGCGGTGTTGGTGGAATGGCTGTTGTGGCCGGGGGTGAGCCTGATGGTGTGTTCTACCCTGGCGTCTTTGGCGATCCGATTATGGGCATTGCATCGCTCGACCCGAGCAGCTGGCGGTACGCCGTGGACGGTGCCCAAACCTGGACCAGCCGCTGGTTTTGCCCTGGCGATCGTGCTGGTGGTAAGCCTGCAAGCGCTGCTGTTCGGCATCAACCTGGGCATGGCGCTGCTGACCATTCCCTTGGCGATCTGCCTGGCCGCTGTGGCGGCGCGGGTAGTGGGGGCCACCGGCATTCCACCGATTGGCGCCATCGGGCAACTGTCCCAGCTCAGTTTTGGCATCGTTGCGCCCGGCCAGGTGCCGATCAACCTGATGAGCGCCAATACCGCCGGCGGTTCGGCGGGCCAATGCACCGACTTGATGAATGACTTCAAAGTGGGCAAGGCGATTGGCGCTACACCGCACAAGCAAGTGATCGCCCAGATCCTGGGGATTTTCGTCGGCAGCATCGTCGGCGTGTTCGCTTACCTGGCGTTGATTCCCGACCCTCAGACCATGCTGCTCACTGAAGAATGGCCGGCCCCGGCGGTGGCCACCTGGAAAGCCGTGGCCCAGACCCTGACCCATGGCCTGGATTCACTATCGCCGAGCATCCGCTGGGCCATCGGCATTGCCAGCCTGTTCGGCGTACTGCTGGGCCTGCTCGACAGCACGCTGCCGGCCCACCGTGCGCGCTATTTGCCGAGCGCGGCAGCCTTGGGCCTGGCCTTTGTCCTGCCCGCCTCGGTGTCGCTGATGATGGCCCTGGGCGCGGTGATCACCTGGGCGGTGAGTTGTCGCTGGCCGAGCGTGACGCAACGCTTTGCGATCACGGCAGCGGCAGGGTTGATCGCCGGGGAGAGCATTACCGGCGTGGGCGCGTCGTTGTGGCAGATGCTGGGCAATGGCTGAGCGGCCCACGTGGATTTACAACTCTTCACGACTTCAAAAGGCTCATCGTTATAGGCTTGGCGCTGCGATCACTGGATCAAACCCATTCAACTGAGCGTTGAGCCTGCCCCATGAAACTGCCTGCCCTCGCTGCCACGTTTCTCGCCGTTGCTACGCTGCACCCTTTGCCCGTGCACGGCGCAGGCCCCATTACCCATGTCGCCATCTACCGTGGCCCGGCAGGTTGCCCGGACTGCTCGGAAAACGTGAAAACCGCCCTGCAGCGTCTCAACACCAATTACCGGATCGACTTCGTCGGCGCCGATGAACCCATCGACATCACGCCAGAAAACCTGGCGCACTATGACCTCTACGTGCAACCCGGTGGCGGCCAGGACATCCCGGCCGCCCTCGACAGTCTGGGCGATGCACGTGCCGAAGCCATCCGCGCTTACGTCGCCAACGGCGGCCGCTACCTGGGCCTGTGCATGGGCGCCTACCTGGCCGACGACAACAACCTCGGCCTGATCCCTCAGGCCATTGACACCGAAGCCGGCCGCCCCGGTTTTGAAGTGGCCGGTATCGATGACGCCGCCGTGCGGGTGACGTGGGACGGTCAGCCTGACCATGTGTTTTACCAGGACGGCCCTTACTTTCCCAAAGCCAGCGCCGCGGCGCCCTACAAGGTCGTCGCGACCTACCACAATGGCGACGTGGCGGCGGCGCGCTACACCTACGAACGTGGCGTGGTTGTTCTGAGCGGGCCGCATCCGGAAGCCGGCCGAGAGTGGTTTGAAAATGCCGATATCGAGCTGAGCAAGATGCCGCGTGGAGAGCTGTTTGGGTCGTTGATACGCAGCGCGCAAGAGTAGGGCGCCACGCTCGTCACTTCAGGGGGCCACCCTCACAAATGTCGATATCAGACACGATGGTGGCGTAATCAGGCTACTTGCGCCCGGCCTCGGGCACTTAAGGTGAGGGTCATTGGCCGCCCGAGAACAACAAAAACAATGACTAGCCTCAACTGCAACGATTCCAACGGTCAGCTGGCGCAGGGCTTCAAGCCGCGTCACGTGACCATGTTGTCCATCGCCGGCATCATCGGCGCGGGGCTGTTTGTCGGCTCCGGACACGCCATCGCCGCCGCCGGGCCGGCGGTATTGCTGGCTTATCTGTTCTCCGGCCTGCTGGTGGTACTGGTGATGCGCATGCTCGGGGAAATGGCGGTGGCACGCCCCGACACCGGCTCGTTTTCCACCTACGCCGACCAGGCCATTGGCCCCTGGGCCGGGTTCACCATCGGCTGGCTGTACTGGTGGTTCTGGGTGCTGGTCATTCCCATCGAAGCCTTGGCTGCCGGGCACGTTCTCAACCAGTGGTTCCCTCAGGTCGATGCGTGGCTGTTCGCCTTGGTCTCAATCGTGTTGCTGGTGATCACCAATCTGTTCAGCGTGGCCAAATATGGCGAGTTCGAGTTCTGGTTCGCCATGGCCAAGGTGATTGCCATCGTCGGCTTTATTGGCCTGGGGTTCAGTGTGCTGATGGGCTGGATCCCGGATCGTGAAGCCAGCGGCTTGAGCCGTTTGATGGAAGAACACGGAGGTTTTGCCCCCAACGGCCTGTCGGCGGTGGTGGGCGCGTTCATTACCATCATGTTCAGTTTCATTGGTACCGAAGCGGTGACCATCGCCGCAGCCGAATCGAGCAACCCGGCGCAGAACATCGCCAAGGCCACGCGCTCGGTGATCTGGCGCATCGGCGTGTTCTACCTGTTGTCGATCTCCATCGTGATTTCCGTGGTGCCCTGGAACGACCCGCTGCTGGCGTCCGTGGGTTCCTATCAGCGCGCACTGGAACTGATGAATATTCCCAACGCCAAGTTCATGGTCGATGTGGTGGTGTTGATCGCCGTAGCCAGTTGCATGAACTCCTCGATCTACATTTCCTCGCGCATGTTGTTTTCCCTGGGCAAACGCGGCGATGCGCCATCGGCCCTTAAAATCACCTCGAAGGCGGGCGTGCCCCGGGCGGCGGTGATCGCCAGCACCATCATCGGTGCGGGCGTCACGTTGCTGAGCTACTTCATGCCAGCCGGTCTGTTCCAGTTCCTGCTCGCCAGCTCCGGGGCCATCGCGTTGTTGGTGTACCTGGTGATCGCGATCTCGCAACTGCGTATGCGTCGCTTGCTGCTTCGGCAAAACGTCGAGTTGACCTTTCGCATGTGGCTGTTTCCGTGGCTGACTTACCTGGTGATCGTGTTCATCTGCCTGGCCCTGGGGGTGATGATGGTGACGCCCGAGCACCGCACCGAAGTGTCCTCGACCATTGGCCTGGCGTTGGTGATTTCCTTCATCGGCCTGGTTACGTCGCGCCAGCACAACCGGGCAATTAAGCCGCTTGTGGTGGAACAAGCCTGACATTGCGGATTCTTTGTGGGCGGTGTTGTTGTCGGGAGTTGTGCTTGGCGGGATAGCCCTGTGAACCGAGATCAACCCAGCGCCGCCGATCCCCTGTGGGAGCTGTCGAGCTTTAGCGAGGCTGCGAAAGCGGTGGTTCAGGCGACGAGGATTTCGCTTGTGCCGCCGCCATCGCAGCCTCGCCGGGGCTCGACAGCTCCCACATTTGGGCGGTGTTGTTGTCGGGAGTTGTGCTTGGCGCGATGGCCCTGTGAACCGAGATCAACCCAGCGCCGCCGAACCCCTGTGGGAGCTGTCGAGCTTTAGCGAGGCTGCGAAAACGGTGGTTCAGACGATGAAGATTTCGCCTGTGCCGCCGCCATCGCAGCCTCGCCGGGGCTCGACAGCTCCCACAGTTGGAATGTGTGCCTTTCGAGAGTTGTGCCTGCCCCTGTCAGAACTTCGTCTGTAGACCCACCCTGAGGGTTCGGCCCGGTGCCGGCATAAAGCTTTGCGCCAGCGGGTCCAGGTAGTAGCGGTCGGTGAGGTTTTGCAGCGAGACATTCAGTTGGGTGTGGTCCTGCAATTTGTAGTTGAGGAACAAGTCCACCAGCGTCACTTCGCGATAGACCAATTGTGGCGTGGTGGCGCCTGTCTGCCAGGGTTTATCGGCGGTCACCGTGGGGCCGGAAGTGTAGGTGATGCGCGTGCCGACCGTCAGCGACTGGTCGAAAAAGCGCAGGCCGGTGGTCAGGTTGGCGGCAAAGCGTGGCGGGTTCTGGGTGTTGGTGTAGGAGCCCATGAAACTGCCGGGCGTGCAGTTGGGCGTCTGGCTGGTGTCGCGATAGCGGTTGCTGCTGGCACGCAGGCGAGCGGCGAACGCCGAGTCGCAGGTTTGGGTCTTGAGGTAGTAGGTGGATGACAGGTCGGCAAACACACGGCCGGCATCGTAATGGGACTGCAACTCCAGGCCGCTGGTCTTGAAGCTGTCGGTGTTGCTGAATTGCATCTGGCCCATCAGGCCGGGGCTGGGGTCGTAGTAACGGGTGATGTAGTTTTTGATCGTGTTGTTGAAGTACGCCAGTTTGATCGCCGCCTCATCGTCAGCCACAAACAGGCCTTTTTGGAGGGTGCTGGCGCCGATTTCCCAGTTGCTCGAACGCTCGGGCTTCAAGCCTTTGCCGGGTAGGGTTTGTAATACGCCCTGGCTGGTCTCGAACAGCGACGGCATCCGCAGGCCCTGGGTGTAAGAGGCGTAGACGAAGGTGTCGGGCGCCACCTCCAGATTGATGCCGAAGGCAGGCGCAAATGCACCGCCGCTGTTGCGGTTTTTTCCGGAGTAGTCATAACCGCTGACCACTTCGCCCACTTGGGGCTCATACACCGTGGTATCCGTGGCCCCGAAATCGTTATAGCGCGGGCCCTCAAATGGGTAGTTGGTGTTACTGAAAACGATGCCGTTGTTCAGGCGCGGGTCGGTAGCGTCGGTGTAGTCCCCGTTCATGTCGGGGAACCAGAGCATGTTGCCGTAGGCCCCGGCGTTCGTGGCTGACACGTAGCGCAACGGGCGCTCTTCCCGGCGCGCCGTTGAAAGCGGCACATGGTCTTGTGTGCGGTAATAGGTATAGCGGCCACCGCCCCATAGTGTCAGGCGGTCCACGGGTTGGTATTCAAGCTTGCCGTTGAGGTTGAATTCCTGGCGTGAACCATCGCGCAAACTGCGGTTGGCGTTGATGTCGTGCTGGGTGGTGACCACGCCTTTTTGCGGGCGCAGCTCTTCGACCTGGAAGCCACCGCCCAAGTCCAGCTTGAGGTCACCATAGTCGCTGGTGAACCGTGAGGTATTGGCCAGGTCACCGCCGATGCGACGGTTGGCCTGACGGCTCCAGTTGCGGTCCGAACGGTAGGCTTGAGAAGCGGGCGCGAGCACTGAAGTCAGTTGGCTGGTTTGCGCATCGGTCATCCACAGGCTGGTGGTAAGGTCCACCAGCGGGTTGTTGGTGGGCAGGTAATGGTAGCGCGCGGTATAGGTGTCGATCCGGGTATGGCCCAGCGGGTACTGGTAGATGCCGCCGGTGCCGAACCGAAAAATATCCGACGGCATGATCTCGCCGATGTGCCCGTTGTAGCGCTGGTAACCGAGGTCGAAGGTGTGCTCGTCGGTGGGGCGGATCGTAGTCTTGAGCAACCAGGATTCAGTCTCGGCCGACGAATTGAGTACTTCTTCGCCGGCGTTATAAGTGCTGGCCACTGTGCTTTCTTCGTCGCCATAGCGGTCGTAGGTACGGTAGCGATCCTGTCCCTTTTTGCCGGCAAAATAGTTGCCTTGATTGCGGTGGGCGTAGGCTGCGACCACATCGAACAGGTCATGGGTGTAGGCAAACGCGGCGCTGCCGGATTCGGCTTGGGAACCGAACAGCCCGCCACGGTTTCGGTGCGGTTCGGCGTACAGGCTGCCCTCGGATGAGTGACCGTCGCGGTAGGCGGGCGCAACGCCGTTGTTCCACGCCTCGCCCTTGAGGCGCAGGCCGATGTTTTTACCGTCGCGCAGAATGTCTTCAACCCCCAGGGTGCGCATTTTAACCGTGCCGCCGATGGCGCTGGAGTTAACGCTGGGGCCCTTGTCGATGGTCACGTCGCTGATCAAATCCGGGTCGATGTAACTGCGCTGTTGGGTGCCGGCATAGCCGCGATACACATCCAGCGCTTGCTGCGCGCCATCCACCGTAACCGCCACGCGGCTCTGGCCCTGGATGCCGCGGATGTTCACATCCAGGCCGCCGCCGTTGCGGCTGTCGCCCACCTGCACGCCGGGCTGGCCTTTGAGCAGGTCGCCGGCGGAGATCACGCCGAAGCGCTGCATGTCCTCGCCGGAGATATACACGGAGGAACGCGGCGCCGAATACACCTGCTGTTTCTGCGGGTCTTCGCCGGTGACTTTCTGCGTGGGCAGCGCAAGCGCCGCGCCGCCCGCGTACAGCTCGTAGCTGCCATCGGCCAGGCGCTGATAACTCAAGCGCGTGCCTTCCAGCAGCCGTGTCAACGCGGCTTCGGTGGTGAAGTCGCCGGTCAGGCCCTGGCTGCTCTTGCCGGCAGTCAGCGTGGCGCGCCCCGCCATGCTGATGCCCGCCTGTACGCCGAAGCGCGAGAGCACCTGGTCCAGCGTACCGGCGTCGATGTGGAAGTGCTGGCGCTCATCGGCTGCCAACACCGCCGCGCCGTACAGCGGTTGCAAGCCAAGAAACAGCAGGCCGAGCGTGCGGCTGCGCAGAACATGGAGGGGGGAGGTCATGCAGGGCTCCTGAGGGTGAAGGCCCACCTGTTTCGATGGGTTGTTCCCATAGGCCAAGCGACGTGGAAAAAACTGCGCTGTATTACGAAAATATTTTCAGGCTGGCACCACGGTCACCCAATAGCGCGTGCGCCGCTCAATGCGCACCGGCAGCGCTTGGGCGAGCAGGGCCAGGGCTGCATCGGTATCGTCGAGCTGGAAACTGCCGGTAACGCGCAAGCCTGCAACGGTTTCGCCACAGCGCAAAATCCCTGGGCGATAGCGCGAGAGTTCGGCCAGCAGCGTGTCCAGGCGCATGCGTTCGGCGGGCAGCAAACCCCGCAGCCAGGCCTGGGCGAGGAACCCATCGACAGGAGCCGGCGCGGCGATACCCTGGCTATTGACCTGGGTACGCCAGCCCGCGTCCAGCCGCAGGGGCAGTTGGTGGCCTCGCGCATGCACCTGCACCAAGCCGCGCAGGACCGTCACCTGGGTACCCCGGCGGTCGTGGCGCACCAGCAGATGAGCGCCCGGGCTATGCAGCGTCGCGTCGGGTGTCAGCAGTTGCAGCGCCCGCGATTCGACGGGCGCGTCCAGGGCCATCTCGCCTTCGACCAACTGCACGCTGCGCTGTGCGGCGTTGAAGTCCAGGTTGACCGCGCTGGCGGTGTTCAGCCACAACGAACCGCCGTCGGCCAACCGCCATTCGCGCCGCTCGCCGGTGCCGGTGCTATAAGTGGCCAACGCCGAACGTACTACGGTGGACTGCGCACCCTGCCACGACAGCCCGCCGAGCAGGCCGACGGCGAGCAGCGCCTTGAGCATCTGGCGGCGCTGCTGTGGATCATTGCCGGCAGCTTCCAGCGCCCGTCGCGTGGTGGCATCCGCCAACAGTGTCGCTCCCGGTTGCAACGACAACGGCAAACTGCTGACGCGCTGCCAGGCGTATTCATGTTCGGTATTGGCTTGGCGCCATTGCTGCAAAGCCAAACAATCGGCAGCGTTCATCAGCCCGGATTGGCTTTTGACTAGCCAGTTGATGGCGCTGTCGCGGACCTGCGGATCAACCGGCAGGCTCATTCAAAACGACTCGCGTAACACACGCTGAACGCCTTGCCCATGGCCCGCTGCACCTGAGCCACGCTGAGGTTCAACTGTGCGGCGATTTGTGGGTAGGTCAAGCCGTCGAGCTGGGACAAAAAGAAAATCCGCCGCACCGGCATCGACAGCCCCACCAGCAATGAGTCGAGTTGCAGCAGGGTCTCGATGGTCAGCAGTCGCTCCTCCGGCGAGGGCTCCAACGCTTCGGGCCGAGCGGCCAGTGCCTCCAGGTAAGCGCGTTCAATCGCCTGGCGCCGCCAGCGATTGATCAGCAAATCATTGGCAATCTTGGCCAGAAACGCCATGGGCTGGCGCAGCTCGCCCACCTCCTGGCGCGAACACAACACGCGCACGAAGGTGTCGTGGGCCAGGTCCTCGGCATCGGCACGGTGCCCCAGACGTCGATGCAACCAGCTCCGCAACCAGGTGCGGTGGCGGGTATACAACTGCTCGACCGGCGAGGCGGTGCTGTCGTTGAACATGTGAGATTCGCTTGACTTAAATGATAACTCTTCTCATCTTATGGGTTTTGGTTAAGGGTTGTACAGCGCTAAGCAGCGTACGCCTGCGCTCAAATCCACTGATCGTTGACTGCCGTCCGCTCTCCGCCTTCGTGTCCGGTGTTCAAGATGCCCCTTGGCTCGATCATCATCAGCCTGGCTTCTCCCTCGGCGGCGGTCCTGTGCTCAATGCCACGCGGCACCACATACAACTCACCCGGCTTCACATACACCGGGCCGTCCGGGAGGTCGATACGCAGCGTGCCTTCGAGCACCAGAAACGCCTCATCGGTTTCCGGGTGTGAGTGCCAAATGAACTCGCCCTCGATGCGTACGACCTTGAACTGGTAGTCGTTCATTTCGGCAACCACTCTTGGGCTCCATTGCTGGTCGATGAGCGAGGCTTTTTGCGCGAGGTTTATCGGTTGGGCGGGTTGCTGTAGGTGAGTCATGCTGAGCCTTCCTGTCGGTGAGAAGGCCAGACTATCCGGGCCGACGGGTCAGAGGCTTGTACGATCCTGCAACCCCTCCACTCGCACGCCCCCGCATTCCCCACGGGAATGCAGCACATAAAATCAATGCATTTTTCTTACTGCTACGGTTAACGTAATTTGCGTCAAGGCCACGGAGAACCGCCTTGAACTCATCCTCACCCAACCCTGCTGAAAAATTCGATACCTCAAGAGCCAACGAGTACGCGCGACAAAGCCGTATCGCGCTGGCGGGCTATGACGCGTGCCAGGACCTGGCAGCCTGCATGCTGGCGGCAAGTCTTGGCGATACCCCTTCGGCCAAGGTACTTGTGGTCGGTGCCGGCGGTACGGCGCAGGAGATCATCGCCATGGCCAGCCTTGAACCGGAATGGCGCTTTATAGCTGTTGATCCCTCCCAGCCGATGCTCGACGCGGCAAGGCAGCAGCTGGAAGCCAACCACTTGCTTGACAGAACCACCCTGCATCTCGGGCCGCTTGAAGACCTGGCAGTAGACGCGTCATACGACGCCGCCACCTTGATCGGTGTGCTCCACCACCTGGAGGGTGATGACGCCAAGGGTCGGATGCTGCAATCGATTCGGGCGCACCTGAAACCGGGTGCACCGCTGATCGTCGCGGGCAATCACTATGCGTATGCCAGCCAGCCGTTGCTGCTGGAGGCGTGGGGGCAACGGTGGCGTCAGCATGGAGCCAGCCCGGACGAAGTGAAGGCCAAGCTCGGCAAAATCCTTCAAGGCGCTGACCCGCCCCATTCCGAAGCGGCGGTTCAGAAACTGTTGCACGACGCCGGGTTTGGCGACGCGACGCGTTTCTTCAGCAGCCTTTTCTGGGGGGCCTGGTTGACGTGTAAAGCGGGGTAGCGATGTTCCCCTTGCTCAACAACCCGTGGCGCGATTCAGATCGCTCGGAGAGTAGCCAGCCGCCGACGCCAATCGCCGCCATGCCGAAGGTGGCATTCCTCTTCGGAGTCGAAACTGACGCAGCGGGCGATGTTCGGGACGTGCACGTCAGAGTCATCCAGCGCGGCGGTGGTCAGCTCGCGCATACGGGCGTCTGCCCCGGTTGCGAGGGCGTGAGCCTTACTCGCAAGGCTGTCGAACACCCAGATCACCCGCAGGCTTTGGGGGAAGGCGCGGTAGTCGACGGTGTGGGTCAACCATTCGAAGCCCGGAATTTCGGCCTTTGCGATCTCGCAGGCGTCGGTCAGGGCTGCAATGAGGCGGCGTTCGATACGGGCGTGGTCGCGTGAGGCAGGTGGCATAAAGGAAGTCTGTGAGTCCTGGGAGTGGGTTGGGGCGCTGATCAGAGCATAGCTATCTACACAACTTCGGCACGACGCTAAATCTGTGGCGAGGGAGCTTGCTCCCGTGACGGCCTGACAGCCGGCGCATATCCATCTGACGCTCCGAAATCCAAATGTGGGAGCTGGCTTGCCTGCGAAGACGGCCTGCCAGCCGACGCCAATCTACCTGCCCCCCCACGATCAA
Organism: Pseudomonas sp. 910_23; assembly: GCF_052850795.1. Taxonomy (NCBI): domain Bacteria; kingdom Pseudomonadati; phylum Pseudomonadota; class Gammaproteobacteria; order Pseudomonadales; family Pseudomonadaceae; genus Pseudomonas; species Pseudomonas sp. 910_23. Next base: position 55,264 of record NZ_VXCZ01000007.1, read on the forward strand.
CTGTGGGAGCTGGCTTGCCTGCGATGGCGGCCTGCCAGCCGACGCCAATCTACCTGACACCCCGCAATCAAACTGTGGGAGCGGGCTTGCTCGCGAAGGCGGCCTGACAGGCGACACAGCTATACCGAGTACATATCCATTCCTGCGGTAACGGCCACTTAGGGTTCCGCTCTGACAGCGGGTCACAAAAAGAGCCCCAAAGTAACCAAAGGGCTCTTGCCCCACCACTCGGCACCTCGCTTAGGCTCGGTGTGCCCGTAATCCGCCATGGATTTGGGGGGCCGCCGCCACGCGCCATCCATGGCGCGGGGCGGCTAAACCGGCATCCCTGCCGGTTTACCCCCCAAATCCCTGTCGAATTCCGGCCAGCGTGGTTTAACGGGGCGCCTAGGATCAAAAGCAGATCAAGATCAAGAGCGACTCGCTTCGCATCGTGGTTACCGTTGAGCGCTACAGAGTTGTCTGGATACCTATGCTGATCAGAGCGGGCGCGATTGAAGCGCGGTACGCAAGCGTTGCCACTCATTCCAGCAGTCCTCGGCAACGATATCCGGGTAACCCTGTTCTTGTTCCATCGCCAGCGCGGTGGAGAAGGTTACCGCAATGCAAGTGGCCTGGTCGCGGAGATCGCAGACTTCGACTTCACTGAGGGGGGCACCTTTTTTCGATTCGGCGGCCGTCAGCACGGCGGCTAGGGCGGGAACAAAAACCAGGCAGAGGGGCTCGGTAGACATCAGCTTTTTCCTGAGTAGGGTGGGTGGTGCGCTTATTGTTCAGGGTTGATCAACGACCTCAACGTATGGTCCTCCCAAACGCCAGCAATCTTCAGATAGGCTCGCGCATAACCTTCCTTTTCAAACCCCAGCGACTCCAGAAGGCGTTCACTTCGCACATTGCGGGGTAAATGATTGGCCATGATCCGGTGAAGGCCCAGTTGCTCAAAACAGTGACGGTTGGTGACCTGAAGGGTTTTTTTCATCAAGCCGCGACCCTGGGCAGATTCCGCCAGCGAGAAGCCGAGATGACAGGCCTGAAAAACGCCTCTCACAATGTTCGTGTAGTTACACCGCGCTAGAACCTCTCCGCTCTTGGGTTCAAGCAAGAGGAAACACAGAGCGTTGCCAGCGTGCATATTGTTCACCTGTTGCTCGACCCTGGCCCTGGCGTTGCCAGTGGTGAAGTATTCCTCGTCCCAGAGCGGCTCCCAGGGTTGCAGATGCCTGCGGTTGACGCTTTCGTAACGGCTGATCCTCTCGAAATCGTCGCGGCACAATGGCCGAAGGCAGTAGCCCTCAACGCAATACTCCATAAACCCCTCCAGATTTATCAATGCCCCCAACCTGACTGCGTAGCCGCAAAGAATAGCGCCGCTGCGCGTAAAGCGACCCCTTTCATGGCAAACAGGTCTACCATGCCAGCCCCGGCAGTGGTTCCACTCGCTCCCGAACTCCATTTTTCAAGGTAGCGATAATGTCCATCGACCAGATCTCCCTCCCCAAAGGCGTCGGCCCCCACGCCGCCAAGCTGCTTGACGCCATTACTGGCGCCTCCACCCATGAAGAACTTAACCGCGCTGGCGGTAAAGCCGAGGGTTTTGTGCTGGGGCTGGAGGCCACCAAGGCGATCAAAAGCCAAATTGCAGAGTCGCTGTACGTGGCGTATGACGACGCGGCGAGCAATCGGGCAGGTGAACTGAAGGGCTAGTGCAAGTCAGCCCATGGTTCCGGAATGAGCGCCAATCGCCGGAATAGGCTGACGAACATAATAATTGTCGAATTCACTGCTTTCGATGAACTGGAAGCCATGGCGGGTATAAAAGCGATTCGAAGCGCTTTCTTTGAGAGCACCCACTTTTAAAGGAAGCGCCGCCGCATCCGCCTCTTTGAAAACCTGAGTGAGAACAGCAGATCCTACCCCTGACCCTTGCGCGCTCGGCCTTACATACAAGTGGTCGAGCAAGAGTTCATTGGGGTGATGTTTGACCACTACGAAACCCACCCGCTCTCCAGCTGCCTCGATGTAGCGTGTATTGCGAGCTTCAAAGCCGCCAAGAAACCGCTCCCGCGCACGGACCGGATCAAACCGCCCAACACGCTCCAGACTTTCGCGCATGGCCTCGATTCGAATGGCTACCAGATTATCCAAGTCGCTTTGTTGAACCGGGACCAAAATGATCGGGGAATTTTGATTGGGTGCGACGGGCATATTGTGTGCTCCAACTACCATCCTGGGGGCCCAGTATAGAGAGCCTGATACTGATGAAGGCTTCGGGAAGCAGGGTGCTTTGTCCGCGATAGTCACCTTGGATGAAACGTTTCATAGGCAATCCTGCGTTATCACTTTGGGCAATCGTAGCAACGTTGGAAGACTCTTGATGTACTCTGATGCAAGAAAGTAATGCTAGTAAATTTGGAGCTTAAGGACCTGCCCATGGATGTGATTTCAGCGCACCTATTTTCTACAAATCACCGTACTCAAATTGAAGGAAGCGATCACTGTGGCTGTTTTTACTGCTTAGGTGTGTTTTCGCCCTCAGAAATCACTGAGTGGGTTGATCTAGATAGCACCGCTCTGTGTCCGAAGTGCGGGATCGACTCGGTCATCGGTTCAGCATCCAGTCTGCCGATTACCCCTGAATTTCTTTCGAAAATGCACGCACACTGGTTCTAGAATATCCCGTCATTCGACGGCATCCCTTCGGTTTGAGCCCTACAGACTAGCTTTACCTCAGTGCCGCACGTTTCTGCTAAGTATTTACACACTCTGGGCCGAAAGCAGTCGCCGCTCTCGTCATCGCAGATGGCTTTGTGCCGAGGCTGAATCCACCAAAGCCATCAAGCGCCAACTCGCCGAGTCGTTGTATGTGGTCTACAACGACGCGGCGAGTCATCGGGCTAATGAGTTGAAGAACTGATCATCAGCCAGGGCAGGGCGCTTCGCGGTCAAGGAGTCTGGCGGTGAGGAGTACGCCCAGTTCGCTCAATTGGTGTATGGCGAGGGCGATGTCGCGGTGTTTGCCGTTGAGGTCTTCGGACAGGTCGAGCAGCAGGGTGCTGACGCTGGTGAAGGTTTCGTAGCTGTTGGTGATGAGGGTTTCGTTGCTGGCGTTGGGAGCGACGGTGAAGAGGGTGATTGAATCGTTAACCATGGTTAAGTTCCTTGCTTGGGCCACTTCCCCATCGCTACTAAACAATAAGGGCGGTAGCTGTACGCAGGTTAGTAGACCGGTGGAACCTAACAAAACCGGCGCGTCCGAGGACGCCCTACGCACAGCCACCATCAAGCACAGACGGGAGCGTCTGATGGATGAAGCGTGTGCACTTGTTAGGTCTAAGGTGGGCTACTAAACCCGATCACTGAACAATTCAGCGACCGAGCCACCTTAGAGACGGCCACCTCAGCGCACAAGCCGGCGGATTCTGACGCAGGCGTAGGCAATGTAGCAAGGTGCGGCAGGGGAATCGGATTTTGCCTTCAGGCGCTGCGTGATCGTTTGGGTTTTTCGCGAGCAAGCTCGCTCCTACAGGAGTGACCTTGCAGTGTTCATCACCTCAAACGAAATTGTTAGCATTGAACGAGTTTCATATTGGAGGCAGGGATGGATGAAACGATATGAGGTTCAACCGATCACACACCTTCCGCGCCAGATACAGGCGCTGGAAAAGGAAGCCGTTGGCGAAGGTTTCAGGTTCCTCAGCCGTCTGATTAACGAATGGCACTCTGGAGCAAACCGCTTTGATGCACCCGGCGAGTGTCTGATGGCGGCCTATTTGAACCAGCAACTGATAGGCATCGGCGGTCTTTCAGTTGATCCCTATGCTGACAATAATGTGGCCAGACTGCGACGGGTGTATGTCGCAGCTTCGTCAAGGGGGCAACACGTCGGGCAGGCGCTGGTAAAGGCGCTTGTTGAACGTGCCGCTCTCAGGTTTCAGGTCGTGCGTCTTTTCACGGATACGGCTGAAGGAAGCGCCTTTTATGAGCGCTGTGGCTTCATGCGAACAGATGAGGCTCAGGCGACTCATATCATGCGGCTTTGAGGTTTCTGAGGCGGGCAGCTATTGGCCGGTTTCAGCCTGTCACAACCAGCGGCAATGGCTCACTGCGTTAGGCGTGGCCGATAGCTTGTAAGTGACGGGATTGAGAGAGCAACCCCACAACACTGCGGCCTCGCCGCAGCACTGCGGGGTTGCTACGCCAACGCCTACACCGTCCCGAAACGCACCTCCACCGACAGGCTGCCTCTGTTATCGCTCAGGCCAGCCCCGTAGCGCCCGGCCAGATCGTCGTTGATGCACAATTGCAGCTCTCCCTGCTGGCCACGCGGCAATTGCGCCTGGTTGCCCACCAGGAACGGCGCGCCGCTGGGGCCGATACGCCCGATCAACGCGCCTTCCGGTTGACCGGGCAAGGTATAGCCGGGTTTGGCGGTCAGGCCTGGGTGGCCCGCCGCGCCGACCATGCCGGTGCCCGGGTTGGCCGTCCACTGCCCACCGGTGCACACCGCCAGTTGCCAGCTATGCCCGTTGACCTGCACGCCGGTGCCCTGCCAGGCCTGGTTGGCCTGCACCTGCACGGTACGCTTGAGCAGATCGCTGGCGACCACGTCGGCGGCCTGGAAGGTCAGCGCGGTGATGGTCAAGGTCGGGTTGGCGGTGCCGGTGGAGGGGAATACGCCGTCGCCGACCAGGAACAGGTTGGGGTGGTCCCAGCTGCGCTGGTCCTTGTCCACCACCGAATATCTGCGGTCCGAGCCCATGCGGTAGGTGCCCATCAGGTGGCCAGCACCGTAGAACGCGTAGTTCTGGCCGCCGTGCTCGAACACCGTCTGCGAGCCGGGCTTGAGCTCAGGGTTCAGGTTGGTCAGTTCGGTGGCGCCCATCAGCTTGGTGATGATATACGTGGCGGCCAGGCGTGCCTGCTTGAAGCCCTCCTTGGTGTAGTCGGACAGTTCGTAGGCGATCTGCGGCCTGGTCAGGCCCAAGCCGTCGGTGAACCCCTTGGCTCTCTCTACCCGGCACAGCGCTTTGTCGGGGTCTTTCTCGACCTGCTCGATCAAGAAGGCCAGACGGAACTGGCGGGTCAGCACGCTGTTGAGCTGGCGCACCAGCTCCACGCCGGACAACGTCTTTTTATCAGGGTTGGCGCCGCCTTCGTTGGTGCCGTCGATGAAATCGCAGACCGTGGCGTACGGATCATTCGCCGACCAATTCCAGCCCTCGTTGCCGATTTCGATACGCCAGGCGGCACGCTGGCTGCGGAACGGGCCATCGCGCATGTCTTCGATCCCCGAGGTGGACAACGGCCCACGAAACGGGAACAGCGGCTTGCCTTCGGGCATCAGGCCCCAGGCCAAGTACACCGGGTGGTCGGCCAACGACTTGCCGACCTGGCCGCTGCTGTTGGCCACGCCGTTGGGTCTGTCCGGGCTGGCCGAGTTGAGCAGAAGCTTCGGCGTTTCGATCGCATGGGCGGCGATCACGTAGCGCTTGCCCTGGGCCTTGCCGTTCTGGCGGGTGCCGTTGTTCTGGTACTGGATGAAATCGATACCCGTGACCCCATTATTGTCATCGACCTGCACCTGGCTCGCCACGCATTGGTAGAGGATGCGCACGTTGCCGGTATCCAGCGCCTTGGCCATGGTCACGGTGGCGTCGTACTTGGCCTGGATCGGGCAGATCGGCGTGCAACTGGTGTTGCCGGCGCACACCCGGCGACCGTTGTCGTTCTGCGAGTTACGCCCGGCTGGAGTTTGCCGCACTTTTAGGGTGATGCCCTGGTACTGCGTGCCATCGACGGCTTTGCCCACGCCCTGGTCGACCAACGACGGCGGGATGCCGTGCATGCTGTATTGATAGCCCTGCGGGAAGGTCACGCCCAGGTAGGTCTGCGACGCCACATCAGCGGACACGCCCATCTCTTCCTCGGCGCGGCAGTAGGCGGTTTGCAGGTCGTCGTAGCTGATCGGCCAGTCGACCCCGACCTTGTACTTGCTTTGCATACGAAAGTCGTTGGGCAACAGCCGCAGGGCCGTGCCCATCCAGTGCCACATGGTACCGCCGCCTACCCGCTCGTAGGTGCTGGCGAACAGTTGCTTGCCCGTTTGTACCAGGTAGCTCTTCTGCAACTTGTTCGGGTCGTCGCTGCCGGCGGTGATCAAGTCCTGGATAGTCGCTCGCGGGGCGAACTGTTTGGCTGGGGTCTGCTCGGACTGCTCCGGTGGGTAGGGCGACTCGGGCGCCTTGAGCACGGCCGTGTAGAAGCGCTCCAGGTACTCGCTGCGGTTAGGCGGTATCGCCGGGCCCGACTCGAGCACCAGCACTTTCAAGCCGGCCAGGCCCAACTGATAGGCCATGACGCTGCCGGCCATGCCGGCGCCCACGACGATTACATCGGCGGTTTCGATGTTCTGGGTGTTTAGAGTGCTCATGGCTGCTGCCCTTCCTTGGCGTCGACACCGGTGAATTGCTTGAGGGTCGGTGGCTGCTCGTTCCAGTAGCCGAAGTGGTACTGGCTGTAGCCCATAGGGTGGGATTGGGCGATCTTCCACGCCCAGCTTTCCTTGTAGGCCTGGTCAGAGACCACGCGGACGTTACCCTTGTGGGCGTTGCCCTGGTCATAAGGCTGGTACCAGCTGCCAAGCAGCCACAGCTTCATGATCGAGCGGGCACCCTGGGCGATCTGCGCGTCCGAACTGCCGAGTACGGCGCTGGCGATTTGCGCAGGCGTTTGATCCTTGACGCTGGCGTACAGCGTCAGCAGATTGCTGAACGCTGCGGTACCCATGCCTTGCTGGGCAGTGGCCAAGAACAGCGGCGGCAGTTTGATCGGGTCGAGTGCCGGCGCGAGCAGGTCGGCGGCAAGGCCAGTGAGCGCGGCGGACAGGTTGATGAAGTTCTGCAGGTTCGGGTCGCTCATGGCATCACTCCTTGGCACCGGTGGATTGGGCACGTTCAAGCAGGAAGGTGAAATCGGCGAAACTGGTGCGCGGGGACTGGGTCACCCGGGTGGTCGCGTTGTTGTGGCACTCCATGCAACTGGATGAAGCTTGCGGCGTAGTGCCCTGGTTGTAGGTTTCCAGGGTGGCGTTGGCCAGGAAGTTCGGCGCAGGCGTGCCCAGCGGGTTGGTCGGCGACGGTACTTTGCAGTCATCGGCGGGGGCGGTTGGCCACTGGGTGCTGATCAGCTGGTAGTTGGCCCAGACCGTACCCTGGAGCGCGCCTTGCCACTGCGCGTTGAGCTGGTGGGTCGCGGCGGTGAGCGGGATTTCCCGTACGATCTGCGAAGGCGTGGCTTTCTTCGACGGGTCCCACGGTTGCTCGGGCGGCTCGTTCACCGGGCGGTTGCTGGCCTGGGCGTCGTAGAACAGGTAGGGGCCCTTGCGCTCGTTCATCGGTGTGGTCTCTTCCGGCACGTTACGCACGTGCTCGAAGCTCGACCACACCCACTGCGGGGCTTCTTTGGTCTTGTGCACGATGTGCAGGCCGACCAGCCCGACCTTCTGCGCGCTGCACGACTCGGGAATCACCGCGCCTGTGTTCGGGTCGGTGTTGCCGGGGGTGTAAACCAGGGCGTCCACGGCGTGGAATTCCTGTGGGTTGTCGTTGCCGCCGAGTACCTTCCAGGCCGACTTGACCATGATCGCGCCGACCTCCTTGTGCTCCTGCGAGCCGCAGGAGAAGGCGATGCGGTTGTCGGCCTTGCTCAGAAACGCTTGCTGACCTTCCTTGCTGTAGAGACCCTTGTTGACGATGTCGTCGAACATCGGCTGGTTGACCATGATCGCGTTGCGCGTGTAGGTGCCGTTCTGGTCCACCAGCGGGCCGGTTTTGAACGGCTGGATGAATTCGTCGAGCACACCGGCGACCTTGCCCATCTGTTGCAGCACGGGCAGGTTCCCCTTGCCTTGGCAGGCGGCGGGTGGCGGCGTGTGCTGGTCCCAGGCGAGCGGCTTCTGGCCTTGGGGCAGGAAAATCGCGTAGCTCTCTTTCCACGACTCCCAAACCGTCTGCCCCGGCGCGCCGATTTTCGCCGAGGTGTTGGCGCTGCCGTCTGCGTTGGCGGGCCAGTTCAGGGCGACGAAGGTCTGCCACGACAGCATGTCGAAATCGTGTTGCAGGCTGTCCAGGGTGGTGGGGGAGTTGGCGGTGACGTCGAAGGGAATCGCAGGTGACAGCACGGGGGGTGTGGCCGCATCGGCCATGGCGAGCGCGCTGGTGAAGCTTGCACCCAGGCACGCCAACCGTTTCAGGGTTATTTTCATTATCGTCTCCTCAGCAGGTAACGCGTCGGGACGATGAGGCGTACTGGCCCTTCATGGACCGAATATTCAGCGTTATCCCTGACGCTAGGCTGAAGGCTAGCCGTTGCGTCAGGCCCCTCAGGAATATCCGACTAAAGGTAGGGATAAGCAGGATCGTCGCACGGCGGCAGATGCACGCGCAGGCGATGGAGCAAGGTGCGGCAGGGGAATCGGATTTTGCCTTCAGGCGCTGCGTTATCGTTTGGGGTTTTCGCGAGCAAGCTCGCTCCTACAGAAGTGACATGTTGGGGTGGTATTGTTGCGGCCGACGATGGAGGACTGAACATGACATTGACTGTCGACACCTTGCTCGAATTGGCCATGGCTAACCCGATCAATGCGCAAATCACCGCGCGCCTGCCGGATCTGGGTGTGCAGCAGTGCATGCTCACGGCGGGCTGCCTGTTCCAGGCGGTGTGGAATCATCAGGCGAATCTGCCGGCCGATCAGGGCGTGAAGGATTACGACGTTTTTTACTTTGATGAGGATGTGTCCTACGAGGCGGAGGACGCGGTGATTCGCCGAGCACAGGCGCTATTTGAGGACCTGGGCGTGAATGTAGAGGTCAAGAATCAGGCGCGGGTGCACCTTTGGTATGGGCAGCGGTTTGGCCGGCCTTATCCGCAGTTGCATTCGGCTCGGCAGGGGATTGACCGTTACCTGGTGGCGGGCACGTGCATTGCGCTGGATATTGCCTCGGGCGAGGTGTATGCGCCTTATGGCCTGGAGGATGCGGAGCAGGGTGTCTTGCGCATCAACCCTTTGCATCCGGAGCCGGAGCTGTTTTTGCACAAGGCCAGGAGTTATCAGGCGCGTTGGCCGTGGCTCAAGATTGTCGAGCCTGGCTGAGCCCCAATGCTGTAGGAGCGAGCTTGCTCGCGAAAATCGTTAACGATAACGCGTGCCTTCAGATTAAACGCGGCGCCTGTGAGTTTTTCGCGAGCAAGCTCGCTCCTACAGTAACCCCCCGAGTACGCCGCAACCTATTACTACCAGCCATGGCGGCAGCTTCCACACCATCAACGCGACCAGTGCGAGTAGCGCCAACGCCACGTCATACACATTGAAAATCGCGCTGGTCCACACCGGCTGGTACAGCGCCGCCAACAACAGGCCAACCACCGCCGCGTTCACCCCGGCCAGCGCCGCCTGGGTGCGCGGGCTGCTGCGCAGGTTGGCCCAGAAGGGCAAGGCGCCGAAGATCAGCAGGAACGACGGTGCGAAGATCGCCAGCAGGGCGATCACGCCGCCAAGCCAGCCGCTCGGGGCATGGGTCATGGAGGCGCCGAGGAAGGCGGCGAAGGTGAACAGCGGGCCGGGCACGGCCTGGGTGGCGCCGTAACCGGCGAGGAATACATCGTTGCTGACCCAGTGGCTGGGCACCACTTCGGCTTGCAGTAGCGGCAACACTACGTGGCCGCCGCCGAATACCAGCGCGCCGGTGCGGTAGAAGGCGTCCACCAGCGCCAGCGTGGGGTTGAGCGCCCATGCGGAGAGGAGTGGCAAGCCTATAAGCAGCAGCAAAAACAGCATCAACCACAGGGCTCCGGCACGGCGGCTGATGGCGATGGGCAGCGCGTCGGGCTCGGCACTGCTCTCGGGCTTGAACAGCAACAAGCCGGCCACGCCTGCGACCACCATGACCCCGACTTGAGCCCAGGCGGAGGGTTGCAGCAGCACCACGCAGGCGGCGATCAACATCAACGCCACCCGTAAAACGCCTCGGCACAGGTTGCGTGCCATGCCCCATACGGCCTGGGCCACCACCGCTACGGCGACGACCTTGAGGCCGTGCAGCGCGCCATGGGGGAGGGCGCCGCCGTAGTGGGCCAGCCCCAGGGCAAACAGGATCAGGGCGATGGCCGACGGCAAGGTGAACCCGGCCCAGGCTGCCGCCGCGCCCCGGTAACCCGCGCGGGACAGGCCCAACGCGATACCGACCTGGCTGCTGGCCGGGCCGGGCAGGAATTGGCAGAGGGCGACCAGTTCGGCATAGCTGCGCTCGCTGAGCCAGCGGCGGCGGGTGACGAACTCTTGGCGAAAATAGCCCAGGTGCGCAATCGGCCCGCCGAAGGAGGTGAGGCCCAGGCGCAGGAAGATCAGGAACACTGACCAGGGGCTGCTGCGGTGATCGGCAAGCTTGGGCAAGGGGACGTCTCGGGCAACGGTGCTGGATGTTGCCGACCATAACCAATTTTCATGACGCGCAGAAGAGCGGGTATTTTGCTGCTCCCATTGAATTTATCCGCGGTTGCTTGAGTCACTCAAAGCAGTGCATTGTTTTTCCATCCACAGGACCTCAAGGACCGACCATGACCTTTTTCATCTTCCTGCTCGCCTGCGCCGCCGCCGCCAGTACCGGTGTGATCTTCAAACCCGGTGCCTGGTACGAATCCCTGGTCAAGCCCAGCTTTACCCCGCCCAATTGGCTGTTCCCGGTGGCATGGACGATCATCTACCTGCTGTTGGCCTGGGCCGGTTACCGCTTGACCCTGATCCCCGGCAGCGAAATGGTGTTGGCCTTGTGGGCGGCGCAGATTGCATTGAACACGCTGTGGACGCCGGTGTTCTTCGGTGCCCATCGGTTGTTCGTCGGGATGCTGATTATCGTGCTCTTGTGGCTCACCGTGGCAGCGATGGTGGTGCTGGCCGTGCGCCTGGATTTGATTACCGGACTGATCCTGTTCCCGTATCTGGCGTGGCTGTGCGTGGCCGCGGCGTTGAACTTCTCGATCCTGCGTAATAATCGCTGATGGCTTACCAGCATTGGCCCGCCAGCGAGCCCGAACTGGCCCAGATGCGCCGCTTCAATCAGAAACTGGCGTGGATGCCGCGCTTTAAAGTCCGCAACCGCGTGACGCCGCGCATGATCCAGGCACTGCTACGCGCCAGCCAGACGTTCAAGAAGGCGCCCGTGGTTGAGCTGAAAAGGCTGGGCACGGTGCCCGTGCGCATCTTGCGCCCCAGTGGCAAGCTCAAAGGCGTGGTGCTGGATATCCACGGCGGTGGCTGGGTGATCGGCAATGCGCAAATGAATGACGACCTTAACCTCGGCATGGTCAACGCGTGCGATGTGGCGGTGGTGTCGGTGGATTACCGGCTGGCGGTAGATACGCCGATCGAAGGGTTGCTGGACGATTGCCTGACGGCTGCGCGCTGGCTCCTGGCGGATTGCCCGGAGTTTGCCGGCCTGCCGGTGTTTTTCGTCGGTGAATCGGCCGGCGGGCACCTGGCGGCGGCGACTTTGTTGGCGCTCAAACAATGGCCCGAGTTGCTCCAGCGGGTAAGCGGCGCGGTGTTGTATTACGGCGTCTACGATTTGACCGGCACGCCCAGTGTGCGCACGGCCGGTCCGGGCACCTTGTTGCTGGACGGTCCGGGCATGGTCCAGGCGCTGCGCCTTCTAACGCCGGGGATCAGCGACCAGACGCGCCGGCAGCCGCCGTTGTCCCCTTTGTATGGGGACTTTGAGGGGCTGCCGCCAGCGCTGATGTTCGTGGGCGAATTGGACCCGCTCAAGGATGACACCCTGCTTATCGCCGAGCGATGGGCGGCGGTTGAGGCCCATCTACTGCCGGAAGCGGCCCATGGGTTTATTCATTTTCAGGTGGCGATGGCCGATCGCGTGTTGGCTTACGCTCGCCAGTGGATAGCGGGTCGGATCCTTGGCGATGAGCGTTAGTATCGAGGCGGTGCAGGCCGCTGACATTCCCCAGGTGCTGAGCTTCGCTTTGCAGGCGCGTGATGAACTGTTTCCTACGCTCAGTGCCACCGGTGTTCCTCACGATCTGGCGCAGTTTGAAGCCATCTACCTTGAGGGCGGCGGGCGGTTTTTGATTGCCCGTGCCGAAGGCCGGATCGTTGCCGCAGTGGCTTATCGGCCCTACGACGGCCGCTTCCCGCAGTTGAACTATCAGGGGCGCAAGACGGTGGAAGTGGTGCGCCTGTATGTGCTCCCGGCAGTGCGACGCTTGGGCCTGGCGCGCCAGTTGTACCGCTCGCTGGAGGCGCTGGCGCGGGCGGATGGCGTGGAGGTGATGTACTTGCACACCCATCCGTTTCTGCCCGGCGCGATTGATTTCTGGCGGCGGCAGGGGTTCGAAGTGGTGGATGTCGAGGCCGACCCGATCTGGCAAACAACCCATATGCACCTGCCTCTGTAGAACCAATGTGGGAGGGGGCTTGCTCCCGATGAGGGAGTGTCAGCAAACACATCTATGACTGACCCACCGACATCGGGAGCAAGCCCCCTCCCACATTTTGATCACAGTTGGCTGTCAGGCTGTCACCAGAACAAGCTGCTCCAACCTACGGTTCAGTTGGAGCGCAGACGCAGGATTTGCGCACCGTCGAACGGGTCTGTCAGGTAATGCCCCTGTACCCCGAATGTCTCTTGCAAACGCTGCGGCGTCAGCACTTGCAGCGGCGCGCCCAGCGCCACCAGTTGCCCGCGATCCAGTACGGCCAGGCGATCACAGGTCAACGCCTGATTCAGATCATGCAGCGCAATCAAGGTCGTCACCGGCAAGCCTTGCACGCCTTTGAGGATCGCCAGTTGATGCTGGATATCCAGGTGATTGGTCGGCTCGTCCAGCAATAAAATCTGCGGCCGTTGCGCCAGGGCGCGGGCGATATGCACGCGCTGACGCTCGCCACCGGAGAGGCTGCGCCAGGCGCGTTGGCTCAGGTGGGTGGCGTCTACGTCGTGCAGGGCCTGATGCACGATGGCATCGTCTTCGCGCGACCACGGGCTCAGCGCCGACAGCCACGGCGTGCGGCCCAGGGCCACGGCATCGAACACGCGAATGGCGTCGTCGGTGTCGGCCTGTTGCTCCACGACCGCCAATTGTTGCGCGATGGTGCGGCGCGGCAACTCACCCAGCGGCTTGCCACCCAGGCGAACATCGCCGCTGGCCGGCACACGTAATCCAGCCAGCAATTTGAGCAGGGTGGATTTGCCTGAACCATTGGGCCCGACGATGCCGAGGGTTTCACCCAACTGCACGTCCAGGTCAACGTCACGCAGCAACTGCGCCTCACGCACTTTGAAGCCCAGGCCGCTGCAACTGAGCACGCTCATCGCGCATTCCTCCGGCCAATCAGGATCAGCGCAAACACCGGCGCGCCCACCAATGCGGTCACCACACCCACCGGAATCACCTGGCCCTTGATCAAGGTGCGCGACAGCACGTCCGCAGCGATCAAAAACAGCGCGCCACCCAAGGCGCTGGCCGGCAACAAGCGCGAATGCCCGGTGCCGAGCAACAGGCGCACCGCGTGGGGAATCACCAAACCGACAAACCCGATGGAGCCGACGATGGACACCATCACCGCCGTCACCAGCGCAGCGCAGGCCACCAGCACAAATTGCACTCGGCGTACGGGGATGCCGAGGGAGGCCGCCGAGTCGCTGCCGAAGGTAAACGCATCCAGTGCGCGACGGTGCCACAGGCACACCGCGAGCCCCACGACCGCCACCGGCACCGCCAACCACACCGACGGCCAGCGCACGCCGCTGAGGTTGCCCAGCAGCCAGAACATAATGCCGCGGGCTTGTTCGGAGCTGGCGGACTTGGTGATCAGGAACGCGGTCAGGGCATTGAACAACTGCGAGCCGGCGATGCCTGCGAGGATGATTTGCCCGGTGCCGCTGGACGAACCGCTGGCCCGCGCCAGCAGCGTCACCAGCGCAAACGCCGCCATCGCCCCCACAAACGCGCCGGCCGATAACGACACCAGGCCACCGCCCACGCCAATCAAGGCAACGAGTACCGCGCCGGTTGACGCGCCGGCGCTGATGCCCAGCAGGTACGGATCGGCCAGCGGGTTACGCAGCAGTGATTGCAGGATCACGCCGCATGTTGCCAACCCTGCGCCGCAGGCTGCGGCCACCAGGGCACGGGTGAGCCGATAGTTCCACACCACACCTTCGTCGATGGGGTCCAGCACGAAGCCTGCGCCCCAGAGTTTATTGGCGAGCACCTGCAGCACCACCTGCGGTTCGATGGCAGTTTCACCGATGGCGACGCCAGCGAGTAGGGCGAGCAGCAGCAACGCCAGGGCGAGTAGGGTGCGCATCATTGGCCCAGGTTATAGCCGTCGATGGCGGCGGCCAGTTGTTCAAGGCCTTCGAAGGTGCGCAGGCTCGCCTGCAACGCCAGGGCGTCGAGGATGATGATGCGGTTGTTCTTGACCGCGTCCATGTTACGGGTCACGGGGTCGCTGCGCAGGAAGGCGAGTTTCTTTTCATGGTCGTCGGCCGGGTAGCGGCGGCGGTCCATGCGTGCGATCACCAGGAAGGTGGGGTTGGCCTTGGCGATGGTTTCCCAGCCGACGGCGGGCCACTCTTCATCGGACTGCACGACGTTACGCAGGCCTAGGGTTTGCAGCATGAATTGCGGCACGCCCTTATGGCCGGCTACGTAAGGGTCGCTGGCCATTTCGGCGCTGGAGAACCACACCAGTGCGCTGGCCTGCTTCAAGCCTTTGCCCTGCGCCGTAGCGACGGATTTGGCCAGGCGCGCCTTGAGTTCGTCGGTCAGTTGCTGGCCGCGATCCTGTACGTCGAAAATCTGCGCCAGTTGCTGGAGGCTCTGGTAGATCGTCTCGATGCGAAAGGGCTCCAACCGGGTGCCATCGGCGCCCACCAGGTTGTCCTTGCCTTCGCAGTCGGACGGCAACAGGTAGGTGGGGATCTTCAGTTCATGAAACTGCTCACGGGTGCCGACCACGCCTTGGGGCCCTACCACCCATTCCAGCTCGGCGGCCACCAGTTGCGGGCGCTTGGCGAGTACGGCTTCGAAGCTTGGCTCGTTGTTGGCCAGGCGCTCGACGCGGTCGTCCTGGGCCTTGTACTGCGCCGCCACGTTGTTGAACCACAGCGAAGTGCCGACCACCTTGTCGCCCACGCCCAGGGCGTAGAGCATCTCGGTGGCGGCTTGGCCGATGGTCACGCTGCGGGCGGGGGCGTGCTGGAAGGTCAGGGTGCTGCCGCAGTTTTGCACGGTCAACGGGTACTGAGTGGGCGCGGCTTGCGCCAGGGCACACATACCCAAGCCTGCGATCAGGGCGGTAACGCGTGGCAGCATGAGGCGATCTCCTTGTGAACCGTAGATGCAGCAGGGGAGGTACGGCTCGGAAATACGCCCATGGACGCTGCTGATGGGCAGGGCCAGGATGTCCTTCCCGGACACCCCGCCGGTTAGTGAATTAGCTGGGCCGGCAGGTCTCCTGACTGATGCGTCGTCGCCTTGCTCCCGCCTTCCCGGACGCGGTCCAGTGGCAGTGGGGAGCAGGCTCGGCATCTACAGTTGCGGGGGCAGTTTCGGTTCACGTCGCGTGCGGCGTTTCGAATTCCCTGTTAGTCCCATACGGGAACCGGCGGCGGTATGGTAAGCGATCGCGCCCTGTAGGAGCGAATCAGAGTCGAATATCTTGCGGCCCGCGGATCAGCGCTTCGATCCGCGTACCTGTGGCGCGTTCTTCGTTGCTGAACCCGTCGTAGTCGGCCAGGTTGGCGAAGCGGATGCCGGTCAGTTGTTCGATCTGGATCACACTGCGCTGGTAGGTTCGAAGCGGGCCGAATACCAGGTCGAGTTGGCCCAGTTCGCGGCTTTGGTCAATGGTGTAGGCACTGGCCGAGGGCTTGCCATCGTCGCTGAGGTAAGCCACCACTTTCCAGAACGCCTTGGGGATTTTCACGCCACGGTAAAGCCGGTCGTCATCGGCGAACACTGGCCCGGTAAACACCGTGGCCCGGGCTTTCCAGCGCTGGGTGTTGTCGAGGATGTAGTCTTCGAGCTCCAGCCAGGTTTTCTGGTTGAAGCCGCTCATTTGAGGGGAGCAGTTGGTGAAGTGAAAGGTGTCGAAGTTGGCGGTGTTCGCCTCGTCGCCCCAGTTGGGGTCCTGGCGCCGTACCAGGTGGCCGCGGTCCAGGCCATTGCCGGCATAGAGGTCTTCACCTACTTGGGCGTCCAGGGGCAGGCGGCCATCGTAGGCCCAGGTGTCGTTGCTGCGCGTGATGTCCACATGCTTGGCGCCGTCGATATTGACCCCCACGTAGAGCGCCAATCTTCGGGAGCGCGACATGGTGATGGAGAAATGCGTGTAGTCCAGGCGCTTGGGTTGCACGTCGCCCGCCAGTGGCTCGCCAACCGTGGGCCATGGCACCACGAAATCGCTGAGGAAATCGTCGGCATAGCCCGCGCGGTTTTTGAAGTCCTTGGCCGCTGTGACACGCGGCGTCGCGGCTCTGGTTTCCAGCAGGGTGGGGCTGGCCGCGACCAATGGACGCAGGTCGGCGAGCCTTGGGCGGTGGGAAAGGTCGATTTTGGCTGTGCGGGCGGGCATGGGCATGTTCCTTATGGGCCTCGGATAAACACCACTGAAACACAAACTCATGACAATTTGGCCCAGGGGGCGAACACAGGGCTATCCTGAAAACCGTTACCCGGACGTTCATCACACGCCAAAAAGGAGCCAGCTCATGTGTGTTCGCCAACTGCGCAACCCGATTTTCTGCCTGATCCCGCCGTACATGCTCGACCAGATCGCCCGCCACGGGGATAAAGCCCAGCGGGAGGTCGCATTACGCACGCGCGCCAAGGACAGCACGTTCCGGTCGTTGCGTATGGTCGCGGTACCCGCCAAGGGCCCGGCCCGCATGGCGCTGGCCGTGGGCGCCGAGAAACAGCGCTCGATCTACAGCGCCGGAAACACCGATAGCCTGCCCGGCAAGCTGGTTCGCGGTGAAGGGCAGCCCGCCAGTGGCGATGCCGCGGTGGACGAAGCCTATGATGGCCTGGGCGCGACCTTCGATTTTTTTGACCAGGTATTCGACCGCAACTCCATCGACGATGCGGGCATGGCGCTGGACGCCACGGTGCACTTCGGCCAGGACTACAACAACGCGTTCTGGAATTCGACCCAGATGGTGTTCGGCGATGGCGACCAGCAGTTGTTCAATCGCTTCACCGTGGCACTCGACGTCATTGGCCATGAGTTGGCTCATGGCGTGACCGAGGATGAGGCCAAGCTGATGTACTTCAACCAGTCCGGCGCGCTGAACGAGTCGCTGTCGGATGTATTCGGTTCGTTGATCAAGCAGTACGCGCTGAAGCAAACGGCCGAGGACGCCGACTGGTTGATCGGCAAGGGGCTGTTTACCAAAAAGATCAAAGGCACCGCTCTGCGTTCGATGAAAGCCCCGGGCACCGCCTTTGATGACAAGCTGCTGGGCAAAGACCCGCAGCCGGGGCATATGGATGATTTTGTGCAAACCTACGAGGACAATGGTGGCGTGCATATCAATTCCGGCATTCCCAACCACGCGTTCTATCAGGTGGCCACCAAGATTGGCGGGTTCGCCTGGGAGCGTGCAGGGCGGATCTGGTATGACGCACTGCGCGATTCGCGGCTGCGGCCCAATTCCGGCTTTTTGCGTTTTGCGCGTATCACCCATGATATTGCCGGTCAGCTTTATGGCGTAAACAAGGATGAGCAGAAGGCGGTCAAGGCAGGCTGGAAAGCGGTGGGCATTAACGTTTGACGAAGCCGCCTGTGCGGCGAGGAACAGCCATGCGAATTTCAATCAAGGAAAGCGGCGGGGCGGCGTTTTTTCCAGGGTTGGCCAAACCGCGCAGCGTCGAACTGGACGCGCTGCCCGAGCAGGACCAGCAAGAGTTACGGCAACTGATCGAAGACTCGGGTTTCTTTCGGTTGCCGCAAAGCACTCGCCCTGAACCAGGCAACCCCGGCCAGGTGCATTACACCCTGACAGTGACGGAGGGAGCGCGCGAGCACACGGTCTGTGTGCTCGCGCCGGTAAAACCCCAGGCCCTGGATGGTTTGGTGCAGTGCGTGCGGCGACATATCAATTGTTGAAGCGCCAAGGCTACTTACGATCCAGCCACACCGTCTGCGCATTGCAGAACTCGCGTACACCGAAGTGCGACAGCTCGCGGCCGAACCCGCTTTTCTTCACGCCGCCAAACGCCACCCGAGGGTCCGACACGCTGAACGCGTTGACGAAGACCCCGCCGGTTTCCAGCTGGTCGGCAATCGCTCGCGCCTTTGCCGCGTCGGCCGTGAAGATGCTGGCCGTCAGGCCGAACTCGCTGTCGTTGGCCAGGGCCACGGCGTGCTCGGCGTCGCGGGCGGTGATGATCGACGCCACGGGGCCGAACAGTTCCTGTTTGAACGACGTCATTTGGTCGGTGACGTCGGCCAGGACGGTCGGTTCGTAGTAATTGCCCGCGCCCGCGACTTTATGGCCACCCAACAGCAGCGTGGCGCCTTCTTCCAGGGTCGCCTGGACCTGGCCGTGCAGTTCGTCACGCAGATCAAAACGCGCCATGGGGCCAATATAGGTGGCGGTCGAGGTGGGTTCGCCCATCACCAGGGCGCGGCTGGCTTCCAGGAATTTGGCAGTGAAGGCTTCAACCACGCCGGCTTCGATGATCAAGCGCTTGGCGGCGGCGCAGACCTGGCCGCTGTTCTGAAAGCGGCCGATGACGGCGGCTTGTACGGCGGCGTCGAGGTCGGCGTCGTTGAGCACGATAAACGGGTCGGAGCCACCCAGTTCCAGCACGCATTTTTTCAACGCGGCCCCGGCCTGTGAGCCGATGGCGATACCGGCGCGCACGCTGCCAGTGAGCTTCACGGCGGCGATGCGCGGGTCGGCGATGGCGGTGGACACGCCGTCCTGGGTCACGTTGATCACTTCAAACACGCCTTCGGCAAAACCGGCTTTGCGCAGCGCTTGCTGGATCAGGTAGGCGCTGCCCATTACGTTGGGCGCATGTTTGAGTACATAGGTGTTGCCGGCGAGCAGGGTCGGCACGGCGCCGCGCAGCACTTGCCACACCGGGAAGTTCCACGGCATCACCGCGAGAATCGGGCCCAGTGGGCGGTATTCGATCCGGGCGCTGCCGTTGTCCACCAAGGTAGGTTCCGGGGCGAGCATGGCCGGTCCGTGGGCGGCGTACCACTCGCTGAGCTGGGCGCATTTTTCAATCTCGGCGCGGGCCTGGGCGATAGGCTTGCCCATTTCCAGGGTGATCATCTGCGCCATGTCTTCAGCTTGCTCACGCAGGGCGGCAGCCAGGGCCAGCAGATAGTCGGCACGCTGGTTCACCGGGGTGTGGCGCCAGGTACGGAAGGCATCGGTCGCGCGGGTGAGGGCGGCATCCAGTTGTGCTGCGCTTTCATAGGGGTAGCTGGCAACGGTTTCACCGTTGGCGGGGTTGATCGACAAGGCGTGGGTCTGATGGGAAATAGCGTTGTTCATGGCACCGTCCGGCTGAAAGAGTGAATGATGGCCAGCGTACGGGGCTGTATCTTTTCTGGAAACTGAATAATATTAAGCAATACGTTCATGAATGGAGAATGACTTGGATCTGGTGCAGCTGGAAATCTTCAAGGCCGTTGCCGAACAAGGCAGCATCAGCGCCGCCGCGCAGTTGATTCATCGGGTGCCGTCGAACCTCACCACGCGCATCAAGCAACTGGAGCAGGATTTGGGCGTGGAGTTATTCATCCGTGAGAAGAGTCGCTTACGTTTGTCCCCCGCCGGGTGGAATTTCCTCGGCTATACGCGGCGCATTCTCGACCTGGTGCAAGAAGCCCGCGCCACGGTGGCGGGGGAGGAGCCCCAGGGCGCCTTTGCCCTGGGCTCGCTGGAGAGCACGGCGGCCGTGCGTATCCCTGCGTTACTAGCGGCGTATAACCAGCAATACACCAAGGTGGAGTTGGACCTGAGTACGGGCCCCTCGGGCACCATGATCGAAGGCGTACTGTCGGGCCGGCTGACGGCGGCCTTTGTCGATGGCCCGGTGCTGCACTCCACGCTGGAGGGTGTGGCGGTGTTTGAGGAGGAGATGGTGGTGATCGCGCCGCTGCATCACGCGCCGATCAGCCGGGGGCAGGATGTGAATGGCGAGAACATTTATACGTTTCGCTCGAACTGCTCGTACCGGCATCACTTTGAACGCTGGTTTTCACAGGATGGCGCGGTGCCGGGCAAGATCTTCGAGATCGAGTCGTACCATGGCATGTTGGCTTGTGTCAGCGCCGGGGCCGGGCTGGCGCTGATGCCGCGCAGTATGCTGGAGAGTATGCCGGGGTGTGCGGCGGTGAGCGTGTGGCCGCTGCCCGACACATTCCGTATCTTGAATACCTGGCTGATCTGGCGGCGGGGCACGGTATCGCAGAGTTTGAACAGCTTTGTAAAACTGCTGGAAGAACGCAATCTACCAGCACCGTAGATCAAATGTGGGAGCTGGCTTGCCTGCGATAGCGGCGGTTCAGTTAAAGATTCATTGAATGACACACCGCTATCGCAGGCAAACCAGCTCCCACAGGTGTCTTACATCAGCCGCCAAATTGCAGGGTGCCCATCGCCAGTTTGGCCATGATCGCCGTTGCACCCAGTTGCACCAGCCATAAAGCCAACCCTCCAAGAAATACACCTAACGCCACTTGCAGAACCAAACTCTTCTGGCGCTTGGCTTGCGGTGCGCGTGGGGCATAGTCGTGCAATTCGTCGCGGTCGGCGCGCAGGTCCAGGTCATCGTTTCTCATAGGGTTCTCGCAGCAAGGAGGCAGTCGGCGTTCAGTCTAGTGTGTTCGCCAATAAAAAGGGGGAAGCCAATGGCTTCCCCCTTCGTCTAACGCTTGCCGGCTTACAGCACCTCGACAATCGCCTTGGTCACCGCACCAATGTTCGACTGGTTCAGCGCCGCCACACAGATACGCCCGGTGTCCAATGCATAGATGCCAAACTCGGTACGCAGGCGTGTGACTTGCTCAACGGTCAGGCCGGAGTAGGAGAACATCCCGCGCTGGCGACCGACGAAGCTGAAGTCGTGACCTGGCGCAGCCTTGGCCAGCTCGGCCACCATCTGTTCGCGCATGCCGCGGATGCGCAAGCGCATTTCAGCCAGCTCGGCTTCCCACTGGGCACGCAGTTCAGGGTTGTTCAGCACAGCTGCAACGATGGCCGCGCCGTGGGTCGGCGGGTTGGAGTAGTTGGTGCGGATCACGCGCTTGACCTGGGACAGGATGCGCGCGCTTTCTTCCTTGGACTCGCTGACGATCGACAGCGCGCCTACGCGCTCGCCATACAGCGAGAACGACTTGGAGAACGAGCTGGACACAAAGAAGGTCAGGCCCGACTCAGCGAACAGGCGCACTGCGGCGGCGTCTTCGTCGATGCCATCGCCAAAGCCCTGGTAGGCCATGTCGAGGAACGGCACCAGGTTCTTGGCCTTGACCACCTCCAGCACGTTTTGCCAGTCGGCCGGGCTCAGGTCGACGCCGGTCGGGTTGTGGCAGCAGGCGTGCAGCACCACGATGGACTGTGGTGGCAGGGCGTTGAGGTCTTCGAGCAGGCCGGCACGGTTCACGTCGTGGGTGGCCGCGTCGTAGTAGCGGTAGGTCTGCACCGGGAAACCGGCTTTTTCGAACAGCGCCTGGTGGTTTTCCCAGCTTGGGTCGCTGATGGCAACAACGGCGTCGGGCAGCAGTTGCTTGAGGAAGTCGGCGCCGATTTTCAGCGCGCCAGTACCGCCGACGGCCTGGGCGGTAATCACACGGCCGGCACTCAGCAGGGGCGACTGCGCACCAAACAGCAGCTTCTGCACGGCCTGGTCGTAGGCCACGATACCGTCGATCGGCAAGTAGCCACGGGCGGCGTGTTGCGCCACGCGAATGGCTTCCGCTTCGGCAACGGCACGCAAGAGTGGAATTTTCCCCTCCTCGTTGCAGTAAACGCCCACGCCAAGGTTGACCTTGGTGGTTCGTGTATCGGCGTTGAATGCTTCGTTGAGGCCCAGGATAGGATCGCGTGGTGCCATTTCGACAGCGGAGAACAGGCTCATTTTTGCGGCAGCTCTATGGGGGAAGGGAGGGACGTGTCGCGCTCCAGCCGAATGCACTAGAGCGGTGCACAAACGGGGAGCTAGTATAGAGGCCATCACCGCGCAGGGCGACAGCCGAAATGGCTTTTCGGCCAAGTTTTTCGGTTTATTTGCTGACCGTTAGTCTTATTGCAACCTTGAAGGGAAAGGACATGTAGGACGTCAGCCTTGAAACCCGTCACATTCGCCACCACTTCTACAGCTATCATGGTTTTTTCCTGCAACCTGCGATGATTATTCGCGGGTTGCTGAGCTATTTCGTCCCTGGCGGTGTCGAGTCTGGGGTGACTTCACGAGGTACGTTATGTCGGATTTCCAGCTCGTTACCCGTTTTGAACCCGCCGGCGATCAACCGGAAGCCATTCGCCAGATGGTCGAAGGCATCGAGGCCGGCCTGGCGCACCAGACGCTGCTTGGGGTGACCGGTTCCGGCAAGACCTTCAGCATCGCCAACGTGATCGCCCAGACCAACCGCCCGACCCTGGTGCTGGCGCCGAACAAGACCCTGGCCGCGCAGCTTTACGGCGAGTTCAAGGCGTTCTTCCCCAACAACGCGGTTGAGTACTTCGTTTCCTACTACGACTACTACCAGCCCGAAGCCTACGTGCCGTCCTCCGATACCTTTATCGAGAAGGATGCATCGATCAACGACCATATCGAACAGATGCGGCTGTCGGCGACCAAGGCGTTGCTGGAGCGCAAGGACGCCATCATCGTCACCACGGTGTCGTGCATCTACGGTCTGGGCAGCCCCGAAACCTACTTGAAGATGGTGCTGCACGTTGACCGAGGCGACAAACTCGACCAGCGCGAACTGCTGCGCCGCCTGGCGAGCCTGCAGTACACCCGTAACGACATGGACTTCGCCCGCGCCACCTTCCGGGTGCGCGGCGATGTGATTGACATCTACCCGGCCGAATCCGACCTGGAAGCGATCCGCATCGAGCTGTTCGATGACGAAGTCGAAAGCCTGTCGGCCTTCGACCCGTTGACCGGCGAGGTGATCCGCAAGCTGCCACGCTTTACCTTCTACCCGAAAAGCCACTACGTGACCCCGCGTGAAACCCTGATGGGCGCCATAGAGGGTATCAAGGTCGAGTTGGCCGAGCGCCTGGAGTACCTGCGTTCCAACAACAAGCTGGTGGAAGCCCAGCGCCTTGAGCAGCGCACCCGTTTTGACCTGGAAATGATCCTGGAGCTGGGCTACTGCAACGGCATCGAAAACTACTCGCGCTACCTGTCGGGTCGCGAATCCGGGGCGCCGCCGCCGACCCTCTATGATTACCTGCCGCCGGACGCCTTGCTGGTGATCGACGAATCCCACGTCAGCGTGCCGCAGGTGGGGGCCATGTATAAGGGCGACCGCTCGCGTAAGGAAACCCTGGTGGAGTACGGCTTCCGCCTGCCGTCGGCGCTGGACAACCGGCCAATGCGCTTTGACGAGTGGGAGGCCATCAGCCCGCAGACCATCTTTGTGTCGGCGACGCCCGGCAACTATGAAGCCGAGCACGCTGGTCGCGTGATCGAGCAGTTGGTGCGACCTACTGGCCTGGTGGACCCGGAGATTGAAATCCGCCCGGCGTTGACCCAGGTCGACGATCTGCTGTCGGAGATCAACAAGCGTGTAGCCCTGGAAGAGCGGGTGCTGGTTACCACATTGACCAAGCGCATGTCCGAAGACTTGACCGACTACCTGGCCGACCACGGCGTGCGCGTACGTTACCTGCACTCGGACATCGACACCGTGGAGCGGGTAGAGATCATCCGCGACCTGCGCCTGGGGACCTTCGATGTGCTGGTGGGGATCAACCTGCTGCGTGAGGGGCTGGACATGCCCGAAGTGTCGCTGGTGGCGATTCTGGATGCGGACAAGGAGGGCTTCCTGCGCTCCGAGCGCTCGTTGATCCAGACCATCGGCCGGGCGGCGCGTAACCTCAATGGCCGGGCGATTCTTTACGCGGACCGCATTACCGGCTCCATGGAGCGTGCGATTGGCGAGACCCAGCGGCGTCGCGACAAACAGATCGCGTTCAACCTGGAGCACGGCATCACCCCCAAAGGCGTGTTCAAGGATGTTGCCGACATCATGGAAGGCGCTACCGTGCCCGGCTCGCGCAGCAAGAAGCGCAAGGGCATGGCCAAGGCTGCCGAGGAAAGTGCCAAGTACGAGAACGAACTGCGCTCGCCGAGTGAGATCACCAAGCGGATTCGGCAGTTGGAAGAGAAGATGTACCAGCTGGCTCGGGACCTGGAGTTTGAGGCGGCGGCGCAGACGCGGGATGAGATTGGCAAGTTGCGCGAGCGGTTGCTGACTGTCTGATTTGCACTGGCTTTACTGGCCTCATCGGGAGCAAGCCCCCTCCCACATGTTGATTTGTGAATACAGTCAAATGTGGGAGGGGGCTTGCTCCCGATAGCCGTGCCGCGGTTTTCCAGAAATCACCCAGGCTGTTACCATTCGCCCCTTGTTTCAATTTTCAGTTTTATCGCCCATTCGAGACCTGCCATGACCACCGTCCGCACGCGCATTGCGCCATCGCCTACTGGGGATCCCCACGTCGGTACTGCTTACATCGCCTTGTTCAACTACTGCTTTGCCAAGCAGCATGGTGGTGAATTCATCCTGCGGATCGAAGATACCGACCAACTGCGCTCCACCCGTGAGTCGGAACAGCAGATTTTCGATGCCTTGCGCTGGCTGGGCATTACCTGGGCTGAAGGTCCGGACGTCGGCGGCCCGCATGGCCCGTATCGCCAGAGCGAGCGCAGCGACATCTACAAGCAATACACCCAGCAACTGGTCGACATGGGCCACGCCTTCCCGTGCTTCTGCACCGCCGAAGAGCTGGACCAGATGCGCGCCGAGCAACAGGCCCGTGGCGAGACCCCGCGCTACGATGGTCGCGCGCTGCTGCTGTCCAAAGAAGAAGTGGCCGCACGCCTGGCGGCTGGCGAACCCCACGTTATCCGCATGAAAGTGCCGAGCGAAGGCGTGTGCGTGGTGCCGGACATGCTGCGCGGTGACGTCGAAATCCCGTGGGACCGCATGGACATGCAAGTGTTGATGAAGACCGACGGCTTGCCGACGTACTTCTTGGCCAACGTGGTCGACGATCACCTGATGGGCATCACCCATGTGCTGCGCGGCGAAGAGTGGCTGCCATCGGCGCCGAAACTGATCCTGTTGTATGAATACTTCGGCTGGGAGCAACCGCAGCTGTGCTACATGCCGCTGCTGCGTAACCCGGACAAGAGCAAGCTGTCCAAGCGCAAGAACCCAACGTCGGTAACGTTCTACGAGCGCATGGGCTTTATGCCTGAGGCGATGCTCAACTATCTGGGCCGCATGGGCTGGTCGATGCCGGACGAGCGCGAGAAATTCTCGTTGCAGGAAATGGTCGACAACTTCGATCTCTCCCGTGTCTCCCTCGGCGGGCCGATCTTCGATATCGAGAAGCTGTCGTGGCTCAACGGCCAGTGGCTGCGTGACTTGCCCGTGGAAGAGTTTGCCAGCCGCGTGCAGCAATGGGCGTTGAACCCCGAGTACATGATGAAGATTGCGCCGTTGGTGCAGGGCAGGGTAGAGACATTCAGCCAGGTCGCGCCCTTGGCCAGTTTCTTCTTTGCCGGCGGCGTGAACCCGGATGCCAAGCTGTTTGAATCCAAAAAGCTCTCCGGCGACCAGGTTCGCCAACTGATGCAGTTGATCCTGTGGAAGCTCGAAAGCCTGCGCCAGTGGGAAAAAGATGCGATCACGGCCACGATCCAGGCGGTGGTGGAATCCCTTGAGCTGAAACTGCGCGATGCCATGCCGCTGATGTTTGCCGCGATCACCGGGCAAGCGAGTTCGGTGTCGGTGCTCGATGCGATGGAAATCCTCGGCCCGGACCTGACCCGTTTCCGCCTGCGCCAAGCCCTTGATTTGCTTGGTGGTGTGTCGAAGAAAGAAAACAAGGAATGGGAAAAGCTGCTGGGCGCCATCGCTTAAGCAGGCCGTTGCAGTGACGAAACCCCGGTTTTCCGGGGTTTCGTCGGTAAGTGATTGTTATCCCGGCAAAAAATTTTGAAAATTGTTGAAAATAAATTTGACACGTTTCCAAACCGCCATTAAGATTCGCCCCGTCCTCACCGATGAGGGGCTATAGCTCAGCTGGGAGAGCGCTTGCATGGCATGCAAGAGGTCAACGGTTCGATCCCGTTTAGCTCCACCAATTTACAGGTTCAAGGTTCCGGCCACACCGTCCTTGAATTGATCAGGTCTCAGCTCTGATCAGATGTACAGAAGGTTTTGTCCCCTTCGTCTAGTGGCCTAGGACACCGCCCTTTCACGGCGGTAACAGGGGTTCGAGTCCCCTAGGGGACGCCATTTTCAACAAGCAGCTCGAAAGGTCTGCTGCGTCGCGAGACGAAAAATCCGGGGCTATAGCTCAGCTGGGAGAGCGCTTGCATGGCATGCAAGAGGTCAACGGTTCGATCCCGTTTAGCTCCACCAATTTTACAGGTTCAAGGTTCCGGCCACACCGTCCTTGAATCGATCAGTTCTCAGCGCTGATCAGTGTATAGAAGGTTTGTGTCCCCTTCGTCTAGTGGCCTAGGACACCGCCCTTTCACGGCGGTAACAGGGGTTCGAGTCCCCTAGGGGACGCCACGATTACCCGCTTTGCGGGATTTTTAAGGGTCATTCAATTATTGAATGGCCCTTTTGTTTGTCTGGCGTTTGTCCATTTTCTTGATTGATTCCATTTTTTTGTTCTGACCGGCGGTCGTACCTTTCGCTTGCGCAATATTATTATGGTAATAATATCCAACCCATGAAAGTCGGAGGCCTTGATGAGCGATAAAAAAGCGCAAACCCGCGAACGTATTTTGCAGGCTGCCAGCGCGGCATTGATCCAGCGCGGCCCGGCTGAGCCGAGTGTGGGGGAGGTCATGGGGGCGGCAGGGCTGACCGTCGGTGGTTTCTACGCGCACTTTGAAAGCAAGGACGCGTTGATGCTGGAGGCGTTCAGCCAGTTGCTGGCGCAGCGCCGGGCCTCTATCGACGATCTGGACACGCAGCTCACCGGCGAAGAGCGTCGGGCGCTGGTGGCGGCCTTCTATCTGTCACGCAAGCATCGTGATTCAACCTCCCAGGCCTGCCCCTTGCCGGCCACAGTTGGCGAGATGGGTCGCTTGCCCGACGCATTTCGCGAGGTCTTGAGCGAGCACGTGGAGCTGATGACTGCGCAACTGGCCGACAGCCCTGAAGACATCGACAAGGCGCTGGCGGACATGGCCTTGATGGTGGGTGGCCTGACATTGGCTCGCGCACTGGGGCCGGGTGAGTTGTCGGACCGCGTAATCCGAGCGGCCAAGTCGGCAGTGCGCTGAAGAGGCGCGCCTCGACTGCCGCCGTCTACAGCAGCGGCAAACCGCCTGATACACTGCCCCGCCGACATCAATCGACTGGAGCAAGGCATGGGCTGGGATTTGGCAACGCCGTTTATCATCGATCTGCAGGTTGCGCCTGAAGACATCGACGGCCTCGGGCACGCCAACAACGCGGTGTACGTGTCCTGGCTGGAGCGTTGCGCCTGGCGCCATTCCCAGCGCCTGGGGCTGGACCTCACCGAGTATCGCCGCCTGGACCGCGCCATGGCGGTGGTACGCCATGAGATCGATTATCTGGCGGCAGGCTATGAAGGCGATGAGCTGCAACTGGCCACCTGGATCGTCGACTGGGATCAGCGCCTGAAAATGACCCGTCGTTTCCAACTGGTACGCCCCCGCGACGGCGCGACGCTGCTGCGCGCGCAAACCACCTTTGTGTGCATCGAGTTGTCCAGCGGCAAACCCAAGCGTATGCCTGCCGAGTTTATTGAAGGTTACGGTCCCGCCCTGACAGGGGGTTAACGGTCCTCGCCGGAAACCCAGTAAACTGCGCCACGATTTTTGTTGAGTGTTTTCCATGCAAATTGCTTTGGCGCCCATGGAGGGGTTGGTCGACAACATCCTGCGGGACGTGTTGACCCACGTGGGCGGTATCGATTGGTGTGTGACCGAATTTATTCGCGTCAACGACCGCCTGCTCACCCCTGCGTATTTCCATAAGCTCGCTCCGGAACTGCTGCACGGTGCCCATACCGCAGCGGGTGTGCCGCTGCGTGTGCAACTGCTCGGCTCCGACCCGGTGTGCCTGGCCGAAAACGCTGCCCTGGCCTGCGAGCTGGGGTCTGAGGTGATTGACCTGAACTTTGGTTGCCCGGCCAAGACCGTCAACAAGTCCCGGGGTGGCGCGGTGCTGCTCAAGGAGCCGGAGCTGCTCAACCAGATCGTCGAGCACGTGCGCCGTGCCGTGCCCGCCCACATTCCCGTAACCGCCAAAATGCGCCTGGGCTTCGACAGCCCGGATGGCGCGCTGGTATGCGCCACCGCGTTGGCCGAGGGCGGTGCTGCACATATCGTCGTCCATGCGCGCACCAAAGCCGATGGCTACAAGCCGCCGGCCCACTGGGAGTGGATCCCGCGGGTGCAGGACGTGGTCAAGGTGCCAGTATTTGCCAATGGTGATATCTGGAGCGTCGAAGATTGGAAGCGTTGCCGTGAAATCAGTGGCGCCGAAGACATCATGCTCGGCCGTGGCCTGGTGGCGCGTCCTGACCTGGCAAGGCAGATTGTGGCGGCCAAGGCCGGTGAGGAAGTGGTCGAGATGACCTGGGCGCAGATGCAGCCGATGCTTCAGGAGTTCTGGCGCCAGTCGGTGGCGCAACTGACTGAAAAACAGGCACCCGGCCGCTTGAAGCAATGGCTGGCGATGCTGACGCGCAACTACCCGCAGGCGGTGGAGCTGTTCACCGCGCTGCGCCGCGAGACCGACCTGCAATGCGTCAGCCGTCTGCTGGGCATGCAGCATCCGGTCCCGCTCGACCCTGTTCCAGCAACCGCCTGAAGCCTTCTATCGGCAACGGTCGGCTGTGCAAATAACCCTGGAATAAATGGCAGCCCAGCTTTTGCAGGAACGCCAGTTGCTCCGGGGTTTCCACGCCCTCGGCGATCACGCCAAGGTTCAAGCTGCGCGCCATGGCTACGATGGCGCGGATGATCTCGGCGTCATTAGGGTCGTGGGTGGCATCGCGTACGAATGACTGATCGATTTTCAATGCGTCCACCGGCAGGCGCTTGAGGTAGGTCAGGGATGAGTAGCCGGTGCCGAAGTCATCCATTGCGAAGCTCACGCCGAGCTTTTTCAAGCGACGCATCTTCGCCACGGTATCGTCCAGGTTCTGGATCACGATGCCTTCGGTGATCTCCAGTTTCAGCAGGCTGGAGGGCAGTTGATGCTGCTTGAGGCTGTGTTCTACCCGTTCCACAAAGTCGTTCTGGCGAAACTGCCGCGGGCTGATATTCACGCACAGGCTGAAATTGAGCGGGTCTACCAGACCGTCGGCAATCAACTGGGCAAAGGCGCCGCAGGCTTCATCGAGAATCCAGGTGCCGACTTCCAGGATCAGGCCGCTGTCTTCCAATACCTTGATAAATTCCGTCGGCGACTGCGCGCCCAGTTGCGGATGTTGCCAGCGCACCAGGGCCTCGGCCCCCACAATCCGGTTGCCATGCGCATCCACCTGGGGCTGGTAATGCACGCTGAACTCGCCGCGTGACAGGGCCAGGCGCAGGTCGGTCTCCATGCGCAGTCGCTCGCTGGCGGTTTTTTGCATGCTGTTGTGGAACATCTGTGTGGTATTGCGCCCTGAATCCTTGGCGCGATACAGGGCGATGTCGGCACGCTTGAGCAAATCGGCTGGCGTGGTGCCGTGGTCGGGAATCAGCGCTACGCCGATGCTGGGCGTGACCTGCAAACGATGGCCGTCAAGGAACATTGGCTCCGACAGCAACTCACGCAATGTATCGGCCACGCTTTGCACCTGGTCGCTGACCTCCTGGCGCTTACCCTCAAGACCGCTGAGCAGCACCACAAACTCATCGCCGCCCAGGCGTGCCACGGTGTCCTCCATGCGCACGCTGGCTTCCAGGCGTGCGGTGACGATTTTCAACACGGTATCGCCCACCGGGTGGCCGAGGGAATCGTTGATGTGCTTGAAGTGGTCGAGGTCGAGGAACAGCAGGGCGCCGCGCAGGTTGTGGCGCTTGAGCAGGGCGATCTGCTGGCTCAGGCGGTCCATCAGCAGTGCGCGATTGGGCAGGTTGGTGAGCGGGTCGTGATAGGCCAGGTGGCGGATCTGCGCCTGGGCGTTTTTCAGCAGGCTGACGTCTCGTGCGGTCAGCAGCAGGCAGGGGGTTTCGTTCAGGGTGATCGGCTCGACCGAGACCTCCACCGCCAGCACCTCGCCTCGTTTGTTGTGCCAGAGCATTTCCAGATGATGGATGCGGCCCTTGATCTGCAACTCGGCCAATAATGCCGCGCGCTGGTTCTCATCGGCCCAGATGCCGATCTGGTACAGGGTCAGGCCGATGGCTTCTTCGGTGCGGTAGCCGGTCAGGCGGCAAAAACCGTCATTGACCTCCACATAACGGCCGGTGTCGCGTTCGGTGATTGAAATCGCGTCGGGGCTGGAGTGAAACGCCTTGGCGAACTTCTCTTCACTGGCCTTGAGGGCGGCTTCCGAGCGTTGCTGCTGGGTGATATCCCGAAGGGTGGTGACGATGCAGGGTTGGTCGCTGACCTTGATCAAGCGGCTGGAGATGACGCAGGTCAGGCTTTGGCCGTCCTTGTGATGCACCACGATGGCCACATTGCTCAGGGCCTGTTCGCGAATCACCCGCTCGATGCGTTGCAGGCGCTTGCTGGAGTCGTCCCACAGGCCGATTTGTTCGGCGCTTTTGTCCAGTACTTCGGCGGCTGTCCAGCCAAAGGTCTGGGTAAACGCCGGGTTGATCTCGATAAAGGCGCCGCTTTCCAGGCAGGTCACGCAGATAGGGTCGGGGCTGGCCTGGAACAGGCTGGCAAATTTTTCCTCGGAGGCGGTGAGGCGTTGCTCGCGTTCGACCTGGTCGGTGATATCCAGCAAGGTGCCCGCCATGCGCAGGGGTTTGCCTGCTTCATCGCGGTACAGGCGCGCACGGCTTTCCAGATAGCGTGGGCTGCCGTCCTCCAACTGCACGCGGTAGGTCAATTGGTAGTTGCCGTCCGGGCCTTCACGCAAGCTGCGGTAGGCATTGCGCATACCCTCGCGATCCTGGTCGGACATCCCTTCGAAAAACGCATCGAAGGATTCATGAAAGGGCGCCGGTTCGAGCCCGTGCAGTTGGGCGGCGCGGGCCGAGCCGTAGAGCATACCGCTGGGGATGTGCCAATCCCAGGTGCCCAGTTGCGCGGAATCCAGGGCCAGGTCGAGGCGCTCCTGGCTGTCTTTGAGCGCTTGCTCTGCGTTTTTGCGTTCGGTGGTGTCCAGGAACGTGCTGATCAGGTAAGCCTCACCGTCCAGTTCCACCTTCTGGGCGCTGAGCGTGCCGTCGTGGATCTGGCCGTTGCTGGCGCAGAACTGCACCTCCATGGTGATGGGTTCGCCTTTGCGCTGGGTGGCCTTGACCAGCAGTGCACGCTGCTCCGGATGGCGCCACAGGCCCAGTTCCAGGGTGGTACGGCCGATGGCATCGGCCACCGGCCAGCCGAACAGCATTTCGAAATACTGGTTGGCTTCGCTGATCAAGCCATCGGCCTGGCGGGTCAGTAGCACCATGTTCGGGCATAAATGGAACAATGTGGCGAAGCGCTTTTCGGAGTGGCTGAGGGCGTGTTCGCGGTCGCGCTGATGGGTGATCTCGCGGATCACTCCGATCATGCGGCGCCGTCCGGCTTTTTCAGGCGCGAGGCTGCCGCTGATTTCCAGCCAGTGCAGGCTGCCATCGGGCCACTGGATGCGATGGTGCATGGCGCGTTCGAACGGCTCTCCTGCCAGGACCGCGTGAAAACCACGCACCACCCGTGCGCTGTCTTGCGGGGCCAGCAAGTCAAGGTAGTCGAGGTCCTTGGGCAAGGGTTGATGCGGGTCAAAGCCGAATAACGCTTGAGTACCCCGTGACCAACTGATTCTTCCCGTGTCGATTTCCCAGCACCAGGCGCCCAGCCGGGCGGCATTCAGGGCTGCCAGCAATTGCGGGGCACTGTCCCAGCTTTGCTCCGCCGCTTGGGGGTCCAGGGCGTAGATGCGGGGCAGGGGAGGTACGGGGTCGCCGGGGTTGCGCATTGTCAATGGGCCTTGGCTCGGTGAGAAGACAGCGCGGTTTTTTTCTTGAAACCCGAGGCCGCACAGTGTCATGCCGGTAACCCTGGCAGATCGACCTGTGCATCCAGCAGGCTCATGAAAGCCCGCGCAGCGTTCGATAGCGTCCTTTCTGTATGCACGATATAGCCTAGCTGGCGACTGAGTTGTATGCCCGGCAAAGCGATACTTGCCACTTGATCATCGAGCATGGTGCGCGGCAACACGCTCCAGGCCAGGCCGATGGACACCATCATCTTGATGGTTTCCAGGTAGTTGGTGCTCATCGCAATATTTGGCGCAAGCCCCTGGGCTTCGAACAGGCGGCTGACAATATGGTGCGTAAAGGTGTTGCCGCCGGGAAACACCGCCGGGTGCCTGGCGATATCGGCCAGGCTGATGGAGCCGTTGCTGATCAGGCTGTGTTCCGGCGCTACCACAAAGTCCAGCGGGTCATCCCATACCGGCGAGGCGCGCACCAGATGGTGGGGCTCGGGCGCCAGGGTGATTACCGCCACTTCGGCGCGACCATGGAGTATTTCTTCGTAGGCCACTTCTGAATCCAAAAACTGAATATCCAGTGCCACGTTTGGGTATTGCCGTGTGAAGGTGCGCAGGATCGGTGGCAGGCGGTGCAGGCCTATATGGTGGCTGGTGGCCAGAGTGAGGCGCCCGCTGACTTCCCCTGTAAGGTTGGTCAGGGCGCGGCGGGTGTCGTCCAGCACGTTGAGGATTTGATAAGCGCGCGGCAGCAAGGCCCTGCCGGCTTCGGTCAAGCCGACTTCACGGCCCAAGCGATCAAACAAACGCACTTTCAATTGCTGCTCCAGGCCCGCGATGCGTTTGCTGATGGCGGGCTGCGTCAGGTGCAGGCGTTCGCCGGCCCCCGAGAAGCTGCCGGTCTCGGCGATGGCGATAAAAGCATTGAGGTTGGCCAGATCCATGGTGCTATTCCAGTTGGTAATCCAAAGCATAAAAAATATGAATTTGAGTTATTTAATGTAGCGCCATACCATCAGCCTCACAAGCCAAAGGGTTATTGAAAAGCCCGGCGTATAGAAACACCGCTGATGAGGACCGACTGATGGCCGGCAAAACGCTTTACGACAAGCTTTGGGATTCCCATGAAGTGAAACGTCGCGATGATGGATCGTCGCTGATCTATATCGACCGTCACATCATCCATGAAGTGACCTCGCCCCAAGCGTTCGAAGGCCTGCGACTGGCCGGGCGCAAGCCATGGCGCGTCGACTCCATCATCGCCACGCCGGACCACAACGTGCCGACCACTCCTGAGCGCAAGGGCGGTATCGAGGCCATTGCCGACCAGGTTTCGCGTTTGCAGGTGCAAACCCTCGACGACTATTGCGACGAATACGGCATCACCGAATTCAAGATGAATGACGTGCGCCAGGGTATCGTCCATGTGATCGGGCCGGAGCAGGGGGCGACCTTGCCGGGCATGACCGTGGTCTGCGGCGACTCCCACACCTCCACCCACGGTGCGTTCGGCGCCCTGGCCCATGGCATCGGCACCTCCGAGGTGGAACATGTGTTCGCCACCCAGTGCCTGGTCGCCAAGAAAATGAAGAACATGCTGGTACGCGTCGAAGGCCAATTGCCGTTTGGCGTGACCGCCAAAGACATCGTGCTCGCCGTGATCGGCAAGATCGGCACCGCCGGCGGTAACGGCCATGCCATCGAGTTCGCCGGCAGCGCCATTCGCGACTTGTCCATCGAAGGCCGCATGACCATCTGCAACATGTCCATCGAAGCCGGTGCCCGTGTGGGCATGGTGGCGGCGGATGAGAAAACCGTGGAGTACGTCAAAGGTCGCCCGTTTGCCCCGCAAGGCGACGATTGGGACGCCGCCGTCGAAGCCTGGAAAGACCTGGTGTCCGACGCCGATGCGGTGTTTGACACCGTGGTCGAACTCGACGCTGCGCAGATCAAGCCGCAAGTCAGCTGGGGCACTTCGCCGGAAATGGTCCTGGCCGTCGACCAGAACGTGCCGGACCCGGCCAAAGAAGCCGACCTGGTCAAGCGCGGCTCCATCGAACGCGCCTTGAAGTACATGGGCTTGAAAGCCAACCAGGCGATCACCGACATCCAGTTGGATCGCGTGTTCATTGGCTCCTGCACCAACTCGCGGATCGAAGACCTGCGCGCTGCGGCGGTGATCGCCAAGGGCCGCAAGGTTGCCTCGACCATCAAGCAAGCCATTGTGGTACCGGGTTCCGGCCTGGTGAAGGCGCAAGCCGAAGCTGAAGGCCTGGACAAGATCTTCCTCGAAGCCGGTTTTGAATGGCGTGAACCAGGCTGTTCGATGTGCCTGGCGATGAACCCGGACCGTTTGGAGTCGGGCGAGCATTGCGCGTCCACCTCCAACCGTAACTTTGAAGGGCGTCAGGGCGCCGGTGGCCGCACCCACCTGGTCAGCCCGGCCATGGCCGCCGCCGCTGCCGTCAACGGTCGTTTCATCGACGTTCGCGAATTGATCTGAGGAATACCCGATGAGAGCTTTTACCCAGCACACAGGTCTTGTAGCGCCGTTGGACCGTGCCAACGTGGACACTGACCAGATCATCCCCAAGCAGTTCTTGAAGTCGATCAAGCGCACCGGTTTTGGCCCCAACCTGTTCGATGAGTGGCGCTATCTGGACGTGGGCTACGCCTACCAGGACAACTCCAAGCGCCCGTTGAACAAAGACTTTGTGCTCAATGCCGAGCGCTATCAGGGCGCCAGTGTGTTGCTGGCCCGGGAAAACTTCGGTTGCGGCTCCAGCCGTGAACACGCGCCGTGGGCCCTGGAAGAGTACGGCTTTCGCAGCATCATCGCGCCCAGCTATGCCGACATCTTCTTCAACAACAGCTTCAAGAACGGCCTGTTGCCGATCATCTTGAGCGATGCCGAAGTGGATGAGCTGTTCCAGCAAGTGGAAGCGAATGTGGGCTATCAGTTGACCGTGGACCTGGCCGCGCAGACCGTCACCCGTCCGGATGGCAAGGTGTATCACTTCGAGGTGGATGCGTTTCGCAAGCACTGCCTGATCAACGGCCTGGACGATATCGGCCTGACCTTGCAGGACGGCGATGCGATTGCCGCGTTTGAAGCCAGGCACCGGGCGAGTCAGCCTTGGTTGTTTCGCGATGCCTGATTTGCGGTAGGCAGGACCGCCGCCATCGGGAGCAAGCCCCCTCCCACATTTGAATGCGTTCGCATATCAACATGTGGGAGGGGGCTTGCTCCCGATAGGGCCAGAACAAACACCACAAGGTCTATTGAGGAAAGCCCATGACTACCACCGCCCACACCCAAGTCGTGCAAAAGCAATTCGGCGAGCAAGCCTCGGCCTACCTGAGCAGTGCCGTGCACGCCCAGGGCACCGAATTCGCACTGCTGCAGGCCGAGCTGGCCGGGCAGGGCGCTGCACGGCTGCTGGACCTGGGCTGTGGGGCGGGTCATGTGAGTTTCCAGGTGGCGCCTCTGGTTAAAGAAGTGGTGGCCTATGACCTGTCCCGGCAGATGCTCGACGTGGTCACCGCCGCCGCGAAAGATCGCGGCCTGCACAATATCCGCACCGTCCACGGCGCCGCCGAGCGTCTGCCGTTCGCCGATGGCGAGTTCGACTTCGTGTTCAGCCGTTATTCGGCCCACCACTGGAGTGACCTGGGCCTGGCCCTGCGTGAAGTGCGCCGCGTGCTCAAGCCGGGCGGGGTGGCGGCGTTTGTGGATGTCTTGTCACCGGGTAGCCCATTGCTGGACACTTACCTGCAAACCGTCGAAGTGCTGCGCGACACCAGCCACGTGCGAGATTACGCCGCCGCCGAGTGGATGCAGCAACTCAGCGAGTCCGGTCTGCATGTGCGTAACAGCCTGCGTCAGCGCCTGCGCCTGGAATACACCTCGTGGGTCGAGCGCATGCGCACGCCAGAGGTGCTGCGTGCGGCAATCCTTGAGCTGCAAAAGGCGATGGGCCAGGAAGTGCGCGATTATTACGAAATTCAAGCCGACGGCACCTTCAGCACCGACGTGCTGGTGGTCTTTGCCCAACGTTGATTGATTTTTCCCGACCTGCCCACGGGCGGGTCGCTTGATGAAATGAGGAACCCATGAGCAAGCAGATTCTGATTCTCCCTGGCGACGGTATTGGTCCGGAAATCATGGCCGAAGCGGTCAAGGTGCTGGAGCTTGCAAACGCCAAGTACAGCCTGGGCTTCGAGCTGAGCCACGACGTGATCGGCGGCGCCGCTATCGACAAACACGGCGTGCCCCTGGCTGACGAAACCCTGAACCGTGCCCGTGCGGCCGACGCCGTGTTGCTCGGCGCCGTGGGCGGCCCGAAATGGGACAAGATCGAGCGTGACATTCGCCCTGAGCGCGGCCTGTTGAAAATCCGCGCGCAACTGGGCCTGTTCGGCAACCTGCGCCCGGCGATCCTCTACCCGCAACTCGCCGATGCCTCAAGCCTCAAGCCGGAAGTGGTGGCGGGCCTGGATATCCTGATCGTGCGTGAGCTGACCGGCGGTATCTACTTCGGCTCGCCACGGGGCGTGCGCGAGTTGGAAAATGGCGAGCGCCAGGCCTACGACACCCTGCCGTACAGCGAGAGCGAAATCCGCCGTATTGCCCGGGTCGGTTTCGATATGGCCCGTGTGCGTGGCAAAAAGGTGTGCTCGGTGGATAAAGCCAACGTGCTGGCCTCCAGCCAACTGTGGCGCGAAATCGTTGAGGAAGTGGCCAAGGACTACCCGGACGTCGAACTGAGCCACATGTACGTCGACAACGCCGCGATGCAACTGGTGCGTGCGCCCAAGCAGTTCGACGTGATCGTCACCGACAACCTGTTCGGCGACATCCTGTCCGACCAGGCGTCCATGCTCACAGGTTCCATCGGCATGTTGCCGTCGGCGTCCCTGGACACCAACAACAAGGGCATGTACGAGCCGTGTCACGGTTCGGCGCCGGACATCGCAGGCCAGGGCATTGCCAACCCGCTGGCGACCATTTTGTCGGTGTCGATGATGCTGCGTTACACCTTCAACCTGAGTGAAGCGGCCGACGCGATCGAGAAAGCCGTCAGCCTGGTACTGGACCAGGGCCTGCGCACCGGGGACATCTGGTCCCAGGGCTGCACCAGGGTCGGAACGCAAGAAATGGGCGACGCAGTAGTCGCCGCGCTGCGGAATCTGTAATCTCTCGGGCCCGCTTGCAGTTGTTGCTGCAAGGCGGCCCACTTTTTAACAAGGTGTAGTTGCGATGAAACGTGTAGGTCTGATCGGTTGGCGCGGTATGGTCGGTTCCGTGCTCATGCAGCGGATGCTGGAAGAGCAGGATTTCGATCTTATTGAGCCGGTGTTTTTCACCACTTCGAACGTAGGTGGCCAAGGGCCGTCCGTGGGCAAGGATATTGCCCCGCTCAAGGACGCCTACAGCATTGAAGAGTTGAAGACCCTCGACGTGATCCTGACGTGCCAGGGTGGCGACTACACCAGCGAAGTCTTCCCCAAGCTGCGCGAAGCCGGCTGGCAGGGTTACTGGATCGATGCCGCTTCCAGCCTGCGTATGCAGGATGACGCGGTGATCATCCTTGATCCGGTCAACCGTAAGGTCATCGACCAGCAACTGGATGCCGGCACCAAGAACTACGTGGGCGGCAACTGCACCGTCAGCCTGATGCTGATGGGGCTGGGTGGCCTGTTCGAAGCCGGCCTGGTCGAGTGGATGAGTGCCATGACCTATCAGGCTGCTTCCGGTGCCGGTGCGCAGAACATGCGCGAGCTGATCAAACAGATGGGCGCGACCCATGCCGCTGTCGCCGATCAACTGGCCGACCCGGCCAGCGCGATTCTCGACATCGACCGTCGTGTGGCCGAAGCCATGCGCAGCGACGCCTACCCGACCGAGAACTTCGGCGTGCCATTGGCTGGTAGCTTGATCCCGTGGATCGACAAGGAACTGCCCAACGGTCAGAGCCGCGAGGAGTGGAAGGCCCAGGCCGAGACCAACAAGATCCTCGGTCGCTTCAAGAACCCGATTCCGGTGGACGGCATCTGCGTGCGCATTGGCGCCATGCGTTGCCACAGCCAGGCGTTGACCATCAAGCTGAACAAAGACGTGCCGATCGCCGATATCGAAGGCTTGATCAGCCAGCACAACCCTTGGGTCAAGCTGGTGCCGAACAACCGCGATATCAGCATGCAGGAGCTGAGCCCGACCAAGGTCACCGGTACCCTGAATGTACCGGTGGGCCGTCTGCGCAAGCTGAACATGGGTAGCCAGTTCCTCGGTGCGTTCACCGTCGGCGACCAGCTGCTGTGGGGCGCGGCTGAACCGCTGCGTCGCATGTTGCGGATTTTGCTGGAGCGTTGATCGCTTTCTTGCATTGAAGAACCCCGCGCTCTGGTGACAGGCGCGGGGTTTTTTATTGTTCTGTCGGGCGCTATCGGGAGCAAGCCCCCTCCCACATTCGACCCAGTTCCAACCTTGAAATGGAGGGCAAGTGTGGGAGGGGGTTTGCTCCCGATAGCGCCATCAGCCACACCACAAGGCCCAGGCTAATTGCCTCACCCCCAGCCACCCGGTAAAGTGCCGCTCCCCCCTGCAATGCCCGAGGCAGCCCCCATGACCCAGACCTTTGAAATCGCCGTAATCGGTGCCACCGGCACCGTGGGTGAAACACTGGTGCAGATCCTCGAAGAACTGGATTTCCCGGTAGGCACCCTGTATTTGCTGGCGGGCAGCAACTCGGCGGGGGCTTCGGTGCCGTTTCGTGGCAAGAACGTGCGGGTCAAAGAGGTCGACGAGTTCGATTTCAGCAAGGCGCAGTTGGCGTTCTTCGCAGCAGGCCCGGCGGTGACCCTGAGTTTCGCCCCGCGCGCCACAGCCGCTGGCTGTTCGGTGATCGACTTGTCCGGTGCATTGCCTGCCGAACAGGCGCCGCCAGTGTTGCCGCAGGCCAACACCCAGGTGTTGAACGGTTTGAAAAAGCCGTTCCAGCTCGGCAGCCCAAGCCCGTCTGCCACCTACCTGGCGGTAGTGCTCGCGCCGTTGCGGAGTTTGGTGGACATCCAGCGCGTGAATGTCACCGCCAACCTGGCGGTCTCTGCCCAGGGCCGGGAGGCCGTCAGCGAGTTGGCGCGGCAGACCGCTGAGTTATTGAACGTGCGTCCACTGGAGCCGAAGTTCTTCGATCGGCAAATGGCGTTCAACCTGCTGGCTCAAGTCGGTACGCCAGACGCCCAAGGTCATACAGCCTTGGAGAAACGCCTCGTACACGAGCTGCGTGCCGTGCTGGAAACACCTTTGCTAAAGATTTCCGCAACCTGCGTTCAAGCCCCGGTGTTTTTCGGCGATAGCCTGACAGTGTCGTTGCAATTGGCCGCGCCGGTCGATCTGGCCGCAGTCAACCGTGCACTCGATGCTGCGCCGGGTATCGAGCTGGTTGAGGAGGGCGATTACCCAACGGCTGTAGGCGATGCGGTCGGCCAGGACGTGGTTTATGTAGGGCGCGTACGTGCAGGTGTCGACGACCCCGCGGAACTAAATCTGTGGTTGACGTCAGATAACGTACGCAAGGGCTCGGCCCTGAACGCTGTGGAACTGGCGCAGTTGTTGATAAAAGGCCTTGTGTAAAAGATACTTGGCGGCAATTTGTAGATTGATTCTAGCCAGGCGCTATGCTTGGTCCCAAGTGAAACACAAGCGCGTCGGTGACCTATCGGCTCGCCATGCCTTATGGCAGCGGTTACCAACCTTCTCGCAGGGCGGGGAGCGTTCAGACAAAGGATGAGGCTATGGTTCAAGTTCGCAAACTGGTGTTAGCAATAGCGGCCGCCTCGGCGCTGTCCTCCGGTATGGCGCAGGCGCTGCAACTTGGGGAGATGACCCTCAAGTCGAAGTTGAACCAGCCGCTGTCGGTGGAAATCGAATTGCGTGATGTGGGCGGCCTCACGGCGGCCGAGATCACCCCGAGCCTGGCTTCTGCCCAGGCCTTTGTGGATGCGGGCGTTGACCGCCAGGCGTTTCTCGATGACCTGACGTTCACCCCGGTGATCAACCCCGAAGGTCGCAGCGTGGTGCGCGTGACCTCCAGCAAGCCGCTGCCCGATTCCTATGTGCGCTTCCTGCTGCAGGTGCAATGGCCCAATGGCCGTTTGATGCGTGACTACAGCGTGCTGCTCGACCCGGCCAAGTTCGACCAGCCGGCACCGACTGCCGGCGCGCCTGCCAGTGCCGCACCTGCTGCCGGCACGCCCGCCCAGCACACCACCACGTCCCGCGACACCTTGTGGGAAATCGCCGCGAAGAATCGTAACGGCGCCTCGGTCCAGCAGACGATGCTGGCGATCCAGGCGCTCAACCCTGACGCTTTTATCGATGGCAATATCAACCGCCT
This sequence comes from Pseudomonas sp. 910_23, assembly GCF_052850795.1. Lineage (NCBI taxonomy): Bacteria > Pseudomonadati > Pseudomonadota > Gammaproteobacteria > Pseudomonadales > Pseudomonadaceae > Pseudomonas > Pseudomonas sp. 910_23. Next base: position 96,083 of record NZ_VXCZ01000007.1, read on the forward strand.
GAAAACCGGCCAGGTCCTGCGCCTGCCGGATGCCACGCAAAGTACGGCGCTGGCGCAGCCTCAAGCGATCGCCGAAGTCAGCGCGCAGAACGCCGCCTGGCGTCAGGGCCGTCGTACCCCCAAGGGTCAAGTGGCCGGCAAGGCGCAGTTGGATGCGACCAAGCGTACCCAGGCCGGCAATGCGCCGACGAGCACCCAGGCCAAGGACAACTTGAGCCTGGTCTCGGCCGAGGCCGCCAAGCAAGGCACGAAGGGCAAGGTCGGTGATAACCGCGCGTTGAGCGACAAGCTGGCGATGACCCAGGAAGAGCTGGACACCACCCGCCGCGATAACGAAGAACTGAAGAGCCGCGCCGCCGACTTGCAAAGCCAGTTGGACAAGTTGCAAAAGCTGATCCAGTTGAAGAATGACCAGTTGGCTCGCTTGCAGGCGCAAAACGGTGAGCCGGCTACGGCTGCAATCCCTGCGCAGCCGGCAGGTGAGCCCGCAGCAGAGCCTGCGGCGCCTGTTGCAACCCCTGCACCCGCCGCTGAACCGCCCAAGCCGGTCGCGGCACCTGCTGCCACCGAAGGCAAGTTCAATGACTTGCTGACCAACCCTATTATCCTCGGCATCATCGGCGGGGCGGGCATCCTGGTGGTGCTGCTGCTTCTGCTGCTGTGGGCACGCCATCGCAATGCCCGCCGCGAAGAGGAAAAGCATCTGCGCATGGCGCGGGCGCTGGCCGAAGAGCCTGAGTTCACGCCCAATATTGACCAGGACCTGCCGCCCGACAGTTTTGAAGGCCTTGAAGTGCCGCCGCCGAGCGTCAAGCTGGGCGCCGCACCGACGCCTGCCCCGGTGGCTGAGCCGGTTGTCGTGCCGACTGTCGCCTCCGTGCTCGCCCCCCTGGCCGTCGCTGTTGCCCAGGAGAACTCCAGCGATGCATTGGCTCAGGCCCAGTCCCATATTGATCGCGGCCACCTGAACCAGGCGGCTGATGTGCTTGAACAAGCCATCAAGCATGAGCCCAAGCGCAGCGACCTGCGTTTGAAGCTGATGGAAGTCTACGGCCTGCAGAACGACAAGGACGGCTTCGTCACCCAGGAGCGCCAATTGGTCGCCAACGGTGAGAACCACGCCCAGGTCGAGCAGCTCAAGAGCCGTTTCCCGGCCATGGCCGTACTGGCAGCGGGCGTCAGTGCCGCCGTGGCTGCTGCGGCTCTCGATGCGCAGTACGTCAAGGATTTGCTCGATGACAAGCCGGCCGCGGCTGAGCCGGCGGATACTTTCGACAACGATTTTGACCTTAGCCTCGATGAGCTGGAAGCTGCCTCGCCGGCGGAGATTGCCCAGGACCAGCAAACCTTTGAAGCGCTGCTGCAACAACAGACTGAGGCCAAGGCCGATGCGCAGGATCTCTCGGACTTTGACCTGGACCTGCAACTGGATCCGCCAGCGTCGAAATCCGATGACGACTTCCTCTCGGGACTTGAGGAGCAGATGAAGGACGTGCCGCCTGTCGAGCCGCCCACCCTGACACCTGCCGCGCTGGACGAATTCGAGTTGCCGGAAGACTTTGACCTGTCCCTGGCTGATGAGCCTCCGGCAGCCAAGCCCGATGCGTTTGCCTCGGAGCTGGACGACGTCAACGCCGAGTTGGACCGTTTGTCCCAGAGCCTGGAGCATCCGCCGATAGCGCCGACCTTCACGGCTGAGGATGCCGCGTTGGGCGGTGATGATGAGCCGGACTTCGATTTCCTCTCGGGCACTGATGAAGTCGCCACCAAACTCGACCTGGCCCAGGCTTACATCGACATGGGTGATGCGGACGGCGCGCGGGATATTCTGTCCGAGGTTTTGACCGAGGGCGATGAAGGCCAGCGTGGCGAAGCCAAGGAAATGCTCGGCCGAATCTAAAGTCAGGCGCTGTAACAGTGTGGGAGGGGCGGTGCGACGATTCGACTTGCTCCCTCCCGCATTTGTTTGGCATCGATCCATAACAAAACGCCCGTCAGGCATCCGACGCCTTTATAATGCCCGCCTTTGCGCAACTCATCAGGCTCTCAGTTCTTGGCAAATATAGATAACGCGGCCGCCGAAATGGCGGCCGCCGGCTTTTACCGCATCGCCCTGGGCGTGGAATACAAAGGCTCGCGTTATCGCGGCTGGCAGCGTCAGGCCTCCGGCGTGCTGACGGTGCAGGAAACCCTCGAAAATGCCCTGTCCAAAGTGGCGGACTCGCCGGTGTCGCTGATGTGTGCCGGGCGTACCGACGCTGGCGTACACGCGTGTGGCCAGGTGGTGCACTTCGACACCCAGGCCGAGCGGTCGATGAAGGCGTGGGTGATGGGGGCGAATATCAATTTGCCCCACGACGTGAGTGTGAGCTGGGCCAAGGTCATGCCGGCGCATTTTCATGCGCGTTTCAAGGCCATCGCTCGGCGTTATCGCTACGTGATCTACAACGATCAGATCCGCCCCGCGCATCTCAATGAAGAAATTACCTGGAACCACCGCCCACTGGATGCCGAGCGCATGGCCGAGGCCGCGCAGCACCTGGTGGGCGTGCATGACTTCAGCGCCTTCCGCGCCGGTCAGTGTCAGGCCAAGTCGCCCATCAAGGAAGTTCACCACCTGCGGGTCACCCGCCACGGCAAGATGATCGTGCTGGATATTCGCGCCGGAGCATTCCTGCATCACATGGTGCGCAACATTGCCGGCGTGCTGATGACCATCGGCGCCGGCGAGCGCCCGGTGGAGTGGGCCAGGGAAGTGCTGGAAAGCCGCATCCGTCGCACGGGCGGCGTCACGGCGCACCCGTTTGGCCTGTATTTGGTGGATGTGGAGTACCGCGACGAGTTTCAGTTGCCGGAACGCTTTATCGGGCCACACTTCCTCACAGGTTTCAGTGAACTTGGCGGCTGACGCCCGGAAAAGCTTTTGTTAACATCCGGGACTTTCTCGGTCCAACCCTGAGGTTCCTACGACATGTCAGCCGTTCGCAGCAAGATTTGCGGGATTACCCGCATAGAAGACGCGCTGGCGGCAGTCGAGGCAGGGGCCGATGCCATCGGTCTGGTGTTTTATGCCAAAAGCCCGCGCGCGGTGAATGTGCTGCAGGCGCGGGCCATCATTGCGGCGCTGCCGCCTTTCGTGACCACCGTGGGCTTGTTCGTCAACGCCAGTCGCTGCGAACTCAATGAAACCCTGGATGCAGTGCCGCTGGACATGCTGCAGTTCCATGGCGATGAAACGCCTGATGAGTGTGAGAGTTATCAGCGCCCGTACATCAAGGCGTTGCGGGTCAAGACGGGCGACGATATCGCCGCGGCGTGTGCCGCGTATATCGGCGCTCGCGGGATCCTGCTCGACACCTACGTCGAAGGCGTACCGGGTGGTACGGGTGAGGCGTTCGATTGGTCGCTGATTCCCGAAGGGTTGAGCAAGCCGATCATCCTGGCCGGTGGGCTCAACCCTGCGAACGTCGGGGCTGCCATCGAGCAGGTGCGGCCGTATGCCGTGGACGTCAGCGGTGGGGTGGAGCAGGGCAAGGGCATCAAGGATCACAACAGGATTCGCGCATTCATGCAGGCCGTGCGCAACAGCAGTGGCGGGATGTGACGGCTGGCAGTCTGCCGCCGTCCATAACTACCACTGTGTAAAACAGCCCGGCGCCGCCTGTGGGTGGCCCGGAAATGAAGTGGCAACCCTGCGCTGGCAGGTTGTCTGGAAGGCTGAGGATGCAGGCGGGAAATGGCAGGTCCAACGTCTGACCCCGTCCCGCAGGCATCATCGCCACATATGAATTTAGCTCAAGGGCATACGCGGGGCTGTGTTCAAGCCACCGGTACTGGAGAAAGAAAGCATGAGCAACTGGTTAGTAGACAAACTGATCCCTTCGATCATGCGTTCCGAGGTGAAGAAAAGCTCGGTTCCTGAAGGTCTGTGGCACAAGTGCCCGTCCTGCGACGCGGTGCTGTACCGCCCGGAGCTGGAAAAGACCCTGGATGTTTGCCCCAAGTGCAATCACCACATGCGTATCGGCGCGCGCGCGCGCATCGACATCTTCCTGGATGCCGATGGCCGCAACGAACTGGGCGCTGACCTGGAGCCGGTCGACCGTCTCAAGTTCCGCGACAGCAAGAAGTACAAGGATCGTCTGGTCGGTGCGCAGAAGCAGACCGGCGAGAAGGACGCGCTGATCTCGGTCAGCGGCAAGCTGCTGGGCATGCCCGTGGTGGTCTCGGCCTTCGAGTTTTCCTTCATGGGCGGTTCCATGGGCGCCATCGTCGGTGAGCGCTTTGTGCGTGCTGCCAACTACGCCCTGGAAAACCGTTGCCCGATGATCTGCTTCGCCGCCTCCGGTGGTGCGCGTATGCAGGAAGCGCTGATCTCCCTGATGCAAATGGCCAAGACCTCGGCGGTACTGGCGCGTCTGCGCGAAGAAGGCATTCCGTTCATCTCGGTACTGACCGACCCGGTCTACGGCGGCGTTTCCGCCAGCCTGGCGATGCTCGGCGATGTGATCGTCGGCGAGCCCAAGGCGCTGATCGGTTTTGCCGGCCCGCGTGTGATCGAGCAAACCGTGCGCGAGAAGCTGCCGGAAGGCTTCCAGCGCAGCGAGTTCCTGCTGGAGCACGGTGCTATCGACCTGATCATCCCGCGTGGCGAACTGCGTCCACGTCTGGGTAACCTGCTGGCGCAAATGATGGGCCTGCCGACGCCTGTGTACGTCGCGCCTAAAGTCGAGCCAATCGTCGTGCCGCCGGTGCCTGCAAACCTATGACCCAACGTACCCTGGGCGAATGGCTCGCCTACCTTGAGCAGTTGCATCCGTCCGCCATCGACATGGGCCTGGAGCGCTCGCAACAGGTAGCGGCCCGCCTCGGGTTGGGCCAGCCGGCACCGCGTGTGATCACGGTGACCGGCACCAATGGCAAGGGCTCCACCTGTGCCTTTGTCGCGGCGCTGTTGCAGGCCCAGGGCCTGAAGGTCGGTGTGTACAGCTCGCCGCACCTGCTGCGCTACAACGAACGGGTACAGCTCAATGGCGTCGAAGCCACGGACGAGCAGTTGTGCGCAGCCTTCGCTGCCCTGGATGCCGGGCGTGGCGATATTTCCCTGACCTATTTCGAGATGGGCACCCTGGCGGCGTTCTGGCTGTTCGAGCGTGCGCAACTGGATGTGGTCGTACTGGAAGTCGGCCTCGGCGGGCGCCTGGATACGGTCAATGTGGTGGATGCCGACCTTGCGCTGGTCACCAGCATCGGTGTTGATCATGCCGACTACCTGGGCAATACCCGGGAGTCCGTGTCCTATGAAAAGGCCGGGATTTTCCGCCAGGGCAGGCCGGCGCTGTGCGGCGACCTGGATCCGCCGCAGCCTTTGCTGGACAAGGTGCGCGAGCTGGATTGCCCGTTCTACCTGCGCGGCCGTGAATTCAATCTCGATATCGGTGCGACCCATTGGCAATGGCGCGGGCGTGATGCCCGTGGCAAGGTGGTCGAGCTGCTTGATTTGCCGCTGCTGAACCTGCCGATGGAAAACGCTGCGCTCGCGCTGCAAGCCTATTTGCTGCTGGATCTGCCGTGGGATGCCGAGCAGATCGGCGCAACCCTGCGGGCGACGAAAGTGGTGGGGCGCCTGGATCGTCGGGTGCTCGACTGGCAAGGCAAGCGCCTGAACCTGTTGTTGGATGTGGGGCACAACCCCCATGCGGCTCACTATTTGGCGCAGCGCCTGGCACGCACGCCACCGGCCGGCCGTCGACTGGCGGTGTTCGGGCTGTTGGCCGACAAGGATCTGGAAGGCGTGGTTGCGCCGTTGCTTGGCAGTGTTCAGTCTTGGGCCGTTGCGCCGCTGGATACACCGCGTAGCCGGCCGGCGGCTGAGCTGCAAACCGCCTTGCAGAACCTTGGCGCGCCCGTGACGTCGTATGCAAGCATCACTGCCGCCCTGGAAGCGCAGTGTGCGGTGGCTACGGCCGAGGACGAAATCCTGTTGTTCGGATCATTTTATTGTGTTGCCGAGGCGCTCGAATGGCTGGCCCGGCGCTCCACGGAGGAAGCTGCACATGGCATTACTGGATAGCGCATACAAGCAGCGAATGGTTGGAGCCCTGGTGTTGGTGGCGTTGGCAGTCATCTTCCTGCCGATGCTGTTTTCCCGTCAGGACGAGCAGCGCCAGGTGGTGGTTGAAGCCCCCGCTGCGCCCCAGGCGCCGGTGGTGCCCCAGGTTCAGGTCGAGCCGGTGGTGGTGCCCGAGCCTCAGGCGTTGCCGGAAGAACCTGTACCTGTCGAGGAGGAGGTCGCCACGCAACCGGCTCCTTCGATGCCGGTGCAGCCAAGTGTGCCGGTGGTCAAGCCGACGCCGGCACCGGCTGTCGCTGCCAAACCGCCTGCACCGGCGCCAACGCCCAAGCCTGTGGCGCCGCAGCCTGCTGCGCCGGGTAAACCGGATGTGGGCCAGAGCCGCATTGATCCCAATGGCCTGCCGATCAGTTGGTCGATCCAGCTCGCCAGCCTGGCCAATCGCGAAAGTGCCGACGCCTTGCAGAAAAAGCTGCGTGCCCAGGGTTATAACGCTTACATCCGCAGCGCCGATGGCAAGAATCGTGTGTTTGTCGGGCCGCTGATCGAGCGCGCCGAGGCTGATCGCCTGCGCGATTTGCTGGGTCGCCAGCAGAACCTCAATGGGTTTGTGGTGCGCTTCCAGCCGGAGCGCGGCTGATTCAAGCAGGCATTAACGCAATCTAAGTGTGGGAGGGGGCTTGCTCCCGATAGCGGTGGGTCAGTCAGTACATCTGATGCTGACACACTTCAATCGGGAGCAAGCCCCCTCCCACATTGGTTTATGGTGGGCTTGAAATGGCGTTCACACTGCCCAATCTATTGATTTGCAAAGCAGCCGCAATCACCGCTTACCGATAGCCCGGCGCTCTGCTAAAATGCGCCGCCTTATCCGTACGTAGGCTGCACTGTGCCATTTACCTGGGTTGATTGGGCGATCGTTGCAATCGTCGCCATCTCCGCTTTGATCAGTCTGAGCCGCGGCTTTGTAAAAGAAGCACTGTCGTTGCTGACCTGGATCATCGCAGGAGTCGTAGCCTGGATGTTCGGTGGTTCACTGTCGGTCTACCTGGCCGGGTACATAGAGACACCTTCGGCTCGCGTCATCGCGGGCTGCGCCATCATGTTCATCGCCACGCTGCTGGTGGGGGCAATGGTCAATTATCTTATTGGCGAGTTGATACGTGTCACCGGCCTCTCCGGGACCGATCGATTTCTCGGCATGGCCTTCGGCGCCGCGCGTGGCGCGTTGCTGGTGGTTGTGGCGGTCGGGCTGTTGAGCCTGGGGCCGGTACAGCAGGATTCGTGGTGGCAGGAGTCTGTACTCGTGCCAAAATTTCTATTGGTTGCAGATTGGTCCAAGAACCTCATATTGGGGTGGAGCAGTCAGTGGCTGGCCAGCGGAATCAGCGTACCCGCTGATCTTCCGTTCAAGGAACACCTCTTGCCGGCGCAAACGCCTCAGTAAGCTGTGTTCAGTCAAGATTCATTAAGTAGGGGTTGCGTCGCATGTGTGGCATCGTCGGTATCGTCGGTAAGTCGAACGTCAATCAGGCGCTGTATGACGCGCTAACCGTCCTCCAGCACCGCGGCCAGGACGCTGCCGGTATTGTGACCAGCCACGACGGCCGGTTATTCCTGCGCAAGGACAATGGCCTGGTGCGTGACGTGTTCCATCAGCGTCACATGCAGCGCCTCGTCGGGCACATGGGCATTGGCCATGTGCGCTACCCGACTGCCGGTAGTTCGACTTCGGCCGAAGCTCAACCGTTCTACGTCAACTCGCCTTACGGCATCACCCTGGCGCACAACGGTAACCTGACCAACGTTGAACAGCTGGCCAAGGAGATCTACGAATCTGACCTGCGCCACGTCAACACCAGTTCCGACTCGGAAGTGCTGCTCAACGTGTTCGCCCACGAACTGGCCCAGCGCGGCAAGCTGCAGCCGACCGAAGAAGACGTGTTTGCTGCCGTGATCGACGTGCACAACCGTTGCGTCGGTGGTTATGCCGTGGTGGCGATGATCACCGGGTACGGCATCGTCGGTTTCCGCGACCCCCACGGCATCCGCCCGATCGTGTTCGGCCAGCGTCACACCGACGAAGGTGTCGAGTACATGATCGCGTCCGAAAGCGTGTCCCTGGATGTACTGGGCTTCACCCTGATCCGCGACCTGGCGCCGGGCGAGGCTGTCTACATCACCGAAGACGGCAAGCTGCACACCCGCCAGTGCGCCGTTGCGCCGAAGCTGACCCCGTGCATCTTCGAACACGTCTACCTGGCGCGTCCGGACTCGATCATCGACGGTGTGTCGGTCTACAAGGCGCGTCTGCGCATGGGCGAGAAGCTGGCCGAGAAGATCCTGCGCGAGCGTCCAGAGCACGACATCGATGTGGTTATCCCGATTCCGGACACCAGTCGTACCGCTGCGCTGGAGCTGGCCAACCACCTGGGCGTCAAGTTCCGCGAAGGCTTCGTCAAGAACCGCTACATCGGCCGTACGTTCATCATGCCCGGCCAGGCTGCGCGCAAGAAATCGGTGCGTCAGAAGCTCAACGCCATCGAGCTTGAGTTCCGCGGCAAGAACGTGATGCTGGTGGACGACTCCATCGTACGCGGCACCACCTGCAAGCAGATCATCCAGATGGCCCGCGAAGCCGGGGCGAAGAACGTGTACTTCTGTTCTGCGGCGCCTGCGGTGCGTTACCCGAACGTGTACGGTATCGACATGCCGAGCGCCCATGAGCTGATTGCGCATAATCGTTCGACCCAGGACGTGGCCGACCTGATCGGTGCCGACTGGCTGATCTACCAGGACCTGCCGGACCTGATCGAAGCGGTTGGCGGGGGCAAGATCAAGATCGAGCAGTTCGACTGCGCCGTGTTCGACGGCAAGTACGTGACCGGAGATGTCGACGAGGCTTATCTGAACAAGATCGAGCAGGCGCGTAACGACTCGTCCAAGATCAAGACCCAGGCGGTCAGCGCGATCATCGACCTGTACAACAACTGAGTAGACACCGGCCCTGAGGGGCCGGTTTTGTATCTTAAATAACGTATTGAGTAAGGAGTCGCAGCATGAGTCAGGAATGGGATGCCGGTCGGTTGGACAGCGACCTCGATGGCGTAGCTTTCGATACCCTGGCTGTGCGCGCCGGCCAGCACCGCACCCCGGAAGGGGAGCACGGTGACCCGATGTTCTTCACCTCAAGCTACGTGTTCCGCACGGCGGCCGACGCTGCGGCGCGTTTTTCCGGTGAGGTGCCGGGCAACGTGTACTCGCGCTACACCAACCCGACCGTGCGCGCGTTCGAAGAGCGTATCGCGGCCCTGGAGGGCGCTGAGCAGGCTGTGGCGACCGCGACCGGCATGGCGGCCATCCTGGCGGTGGTGATGAGCCTGTGCAGCGCTGGCGACCATGTGCTGGTGTCGCGCAGCGTGTTCGGCTCGACCATCAGCCTGTTCGAGAAGTACTTCAAGCGCTTCGGTATCGAAGTGGATTACGTGCCCCTGGCGGATTTGTCCGGCTGGGATGCGGCGATCAAGGCCAATACCAAGCTGCTGTTCGTCGAATCGCCGTCGAACCCGCTGGCCGAGTTGGTCGACATCGCTGCGCTGTCCGAAGTCGCCCACGCCAAGGGTGCGATGCTGGTGGTGGATAACTGCTTCTGTACCCCGGCCTTGCAGCAACCGCTGAAGCTGGGTGCAGACATCGTGGTGCACTCGGCAACCAAGTTCATCGACGGCCAGGGCCGTTGCATGGGCGGCGTGGTGGCTGGGCGCAGCGAGCAGATGAAGGAAGTGGTGGGCTTCCTGCGTACCGCCGGCCCGACCCTGAGCCCGTTCAACGCCTGGATCTTCCTCAAGGGCCTGGAAACCCTCAGCCTGCGCATGAAAGCCCATTGCGCCAACGCCCAGGCCCTGGCCGAGTGGCTGGAGCAGCAGGATGGTATCGAGAAGGTGCACTACGCTGGCCTCAAGAGCCACCCGCAACACGCCTTGGCCCAGCGCCAGCAGCGTGGTTTTGGTGCGGTGGTGAGTTTCGAAGTCAAGGGCGGCAAAGACGGCGCCTGGCGCTTTATCGATGCGACGCGCTTGATCTCCATTACCGCCAACCTGGGTGACAGCAAGACCACCATCACTCACCCGAGCACCACCTCTCATGGGCGCCTGGCGCCGCAGGAGCGTGAAGCGGCCGGTATCCGTGACAGCCTGATCCGTATCGCGGTGGGCCTGGAAGATGTAGCAGACTTGCAGGCAGACCTGGCCCGCGGGCTGGCGGCCTTGTGATCGAGTGGTCCATGGAGGCCGCAGCGGCCAGTAACGGGCGCGTTGCGCTGGTAACGGGCGCGGCGCGGGGCATTGGCCTGGGGATTGCCGCGTGGCTGATCAGCGAAGGCTGGCAGGTGGTGTTGACCGACCTTGACCGCGAGCGCGGCGCCAAAGTGTCCAAGGTGCTGGGTGATAACGCCTGGTTCATCACCATGGACGTGGCCGACGAGAAGCAAGTGGCCCAGGGGGTTGCCGAGGTGTTGGGGCAGTTCGGGCGACTCGACGCGCTGGTCTGCAATGCCGCCGTGGCTGACCCGCGCAATATCACCCTGGAAAGCCTCGATCTGGCGTACTGGAATCGCGTGCTGGCGGTGAACCTCGGCGGGCCGATGCTGTTGGCCAAGCATTGCGCGCCGTACCTGCGCGCCCACGGCGGTGCGATCGTCAACCTGGCCTCGACCCGGGCCCGTCAATCGGAGCCGGATACCGAAGCTTACGCGGCGAGCAAGGGTGGCTTGCTGGCCCTGACTCACGCCTTGGCCATGAGCCTGGGGCCAGAGGTTCGGGTCAATGCGGTCAGCCCTGGCTGGATTGATGCGCGTGATCCTGCTGCACGGCGTGCCGAGCCGCTCACCGATGCCGATCATGCCCAGCATCCGGCGGGCAGGGTGGGGACGGTAGAGGACGTGGCGGCGATGGTGGCCTGGTTGCTGTCGCGCCAGGCCGGGTTTGTCACCGGGCAAGAGTTTGTAGTGGACGGTGGCATGAGCAAGAAGATGATTTACAGCGAGTAGGGCGGTTAGCCGTCTTGAAGTGATTTTGTCTTTTTCAGAAAAACTTCAAGCAGGCTATTGACTTAGGTCCGCTACCTGCGTAAATTTCGCGGCCTCAACGAAGCAAAGGGTGATTAGCTCAGCTGGGAGAGCATCTGCCTTACAAGCAGAGGGTCGGCGGTTCGATCCCGTCATCACCCACCACTTCTTGAGAGTCTTGCACTTGTGGCAAGACGCAACGTTAAAGGTTGCACCGACGCGCAGCGGTAGTTCAGTCGGTTAGAATACCGGCCTGTCACGCCGGGGGTCGCGGGTTCGAGTCCCGTCCGCTGCGCCATATTTTCCAGGTTCGATGTGTCGAGCTTGAGATTGAACAACCCAGGTTGATTGATCAGATGTTTAAAGGTGGTTGAGGGTTTACGCTCAATCAGCCAAGCGATACGCAGCGGTAGTTCAGTCGGTTAGAATACCGGCCTGTCACGCCGGGGGTCGCGGGTTCGAGTCCCGTCCGCTGCGCCATATCTGCCTCAAGGCCCACTGAACGCCTTGAAGCACAAGAAAGCCACTGGCTGACTTGATCCGATAGCAAAGACCCTGGTCGAAAGACCGGGGTTTTTTGTGTCTGGCGTTTGAAAAAACGTCATGGTGTTTGTGACATCGTCCTCATTTATAGGCAAGCGGCTGACAGATCGTCTCGATCTTGTCGGCCGTTTTGCGTTGTTGTGTCAAAAAATTTCAATGTGGTTATTTGCCGCAGGCGCAGAAACCTTTAAAGTTAACCCTTCGGTCAACTTTGCACTGTCATCATGGCCTTTTGATTCGTCGTAAAAAGGCTTCTGCAAGTCTCGATATTCGGCGTACTTAACCATAAGGGCGGATTTATAACCGCTCAGAGGATGATCCATGTCCAACCGTGAAATAACCCGGCGCTCGTTCCTCCAGGGCGGCCTGGTGGCGGGTGTGAGCGTCACGCTGACACCGCTGAGCACCCAGGCGCTGGCTGCCCTGATGGAAAACAGCGTTACCGTGCCGTCCGAAAAATGGCTGGGCAATAACGGCAAGGCGCGCCAGCGTAACGATGCGTTGTCCAAAGTGTGCGGCAGCAAAGTCTTCGCCCGCGATATCCGCTCCAAGGACATGCCCGGCTGGCCCGTGCAGCAAGGTCACGCCATGCTGCTGAAAACCATCAAGGCCGACCATATTTATGCGGGCTACGACTTGGCGTGGCTCGGCGCCGATCTGCAGCCGGATCGTATTGTCACCGCTGCCGATCTGGACAAGGACGGTATTGTTTTCCCCGAGGAACATGCTCCGGATCCGCTGCTGCCTGAAGGCAAGGTGCCGATGTTTATCGGTCACCCGGTGGCGATCCTGATCTGGAACGATTTCGAGCGTTTCCGCCAGGCCAAGAACAAACTCAAATTCAACGACAAGGCGATTCGTTACGGCGCCAAAGTGCCGTACTACGAAGGCGACCCTTACGGTAGCTTCCGCTATGTGCGCGTTGGCGGCCCCACCTCGGCCGATGAAGACGAATTTGCCAGCCTCAAGGATTCGATTCTGTTTCCGATGCTGAAAAACCGTCGCCCGGTATGGAATTCACAACCGAATCTGCACGGCAACCTGACCGAGCGCGGTCTGTTCTACGCCGACCGCATGAAGAGTCAGATCAACACGCCGCCAGACAACTGGCTGGTGTTCGACGAACGCTACAAGACCCCGTCAATCGAGCCGGCTGCCATGGAGCCGGACAACGGCAACGGTTGGTACGATCCGGCAACCAAGACCCTGCACTTCGTGGTGGCCACCCAGTGCCCGTTGGAGGTGGCCACCGAGACTGCGAAAATGATCTCGCCGTCGCGCTTCGGCCTGGCCAACCTGAACATGCACCCCGGTTACACCGTGGGGTACGGCTCCAAAGACCACAACATCTTTGTCTACTACGCCGCCCTCGCGGCGTTGTACGGCGCCGGCGTGCCGGTGCGTCTGGCCAATGACCGTTACGAGCAGTTCCAGAGCGGCATCAAGCGTCATCCGTTCGATATTCGTTATCAATTGGCTGTCGACAAGAACGATCACAGCTTCAAGATCTTCCTCGCCGACATGAGCGTCGACGGCGGTGGCCGGATCAACTACAGCCCCTCGGTCGCAGCAGTAGGCGCCACGGCCGCACAGTCGATCTACTACATGCCGCAGAACGACCTGCAAGTCACCGCGTATCACTCGCGGGGCGTTGAAGCCGGTTCGATGCGTGGGTACGGCACCCTGCAAAGCATGGCCGCGACGGAAATGATGGTCGACGAAATCGCCGGTCGTCTCGGTGTGGATGCTATCGAGTTGCGCCGCAAGAACGCACTGCGTTCGGGCATGAAAAACACCCAGGGCGCCATTCCTGCCGGTGCGTTGCGCCTGCACGAAATCCTCGACAAAGCCTCTGTGCACGAGGTCTGGAAAAACCGCGACGCGATCAAGCAACAACGCGAAGCCGCGGACCCGGATAACTGGTACGGCGTGGGTTTCGCTATCTGCCAGAAAGACTTTGGCACTGGTTCCGAAGCACCGATGGCCAGTATCGAATTCAGCGCTGACGGTCGCATCAGCCTGCGTCATATCGGTATCGAAATCGGCACCGGTATGTCTACCTCGCAATCGCTGGTCGTTGCCGATTTCCTTGGCAGCCCGGCACACGAAGTGAAGACCGGCGAAACAGAGTGGAAGGAAATGCAGCTGATCACCAGCGGCAACCCTTACATCATGAGCCAGGCCGAGCAGGACAACCTGCTGCGCAACCCGCGCTGGGTGGGCAAGCTCGCTTCGGCATCTTCGGCCACCAACTCGGCGTACTACTTCAGCCACGCCACCCGTGAAGCGGCGCGCGTGCTGTTCAACCATGGTTTGTGGCCGGCGGCGCTGGAGATCTGGCGTCAGGGCCCGTTCGGCGGTCAGGCCAACCCGTATGTGGTGCGCCGCGAAGATGCGCATTGGGTCGACGGCAAGCTCACCGCCAACGGCATGCAGCCGCTCAGTTTTGAAGAATTGGCCAAGCGTGCCCACGAGCGCGGCCTGGTCACCGCGGCCACTGTGCACGGTTTCAACCGCTGGAGTTGGGCCGAGGCTGAATACAGCATCGACGGCGTGCGTGAGCGCCTGCCGCTCGACGGCCTGGCCGTGAAGTACGGCGACGGCGCGCCAAAAGCCAAGCAGGCGCTGATGAGCACTGCCGGCTTCCATCTGCTGGATCGCCAGAACATCAGCTACCCCGCGACGCAGTTGAACAACGCTGCTGTGACTTACTACAGCCCGGTCGCCACATTGGTCGAGCTGAAGGTCAACAAGGGCTCGGCGCAGGTGGAGGTGCTCAATCACCATTCGTGGATCGAGTGCGGTCGCGTGTTGGTTGAGGAGTTAGTCAAAGGTCAGCTTGAGGGCGGTGTCGCCATGGGCATCGGCCACGCATTGATGGAGGAAATGCCGCTGTATGAAGGCGGGCCGGGGGAGGGTGACTGGAACTTCAACCGTTACCGTCTGCCGATGGCGCGTCACGTTGCCGTGTGGAAACAGACGTCGGAGATTTTGCCGGCGCTGTCGCCGAGCGATCCATCCAAGGGTATCGCTGAAGTGGTGATGATCCCGATCGTCGGGGCCATCGGTAATGCCGTGGCGCACGCCATCGGTAAACGTGTTCGCGACCTGCCAATCACTGCTGCGCGCATCAAGGAAGCCCTCAATGCCTAACCGTCCGCTTCAACTGACCCTCAATGGTCAATCCGTCGGCCCAGTGGACATCCCTGATGACCTGCCGATGATCGACTACCTGCACGAATACAAAAACCTCACTGGCTCGCGTCTTGGCTGCGGCCAGGGTATTTGCCACGCTTGCGTGGTCATCGTCGACAACCCGGACGGCACCAGCGAAGAAGTGCGCACGTGCATCACCGGCGCGCATTACTTTGAAGGCAAGCGAGTGCGCACCATCGAATCCCACGCCAAGCGCGATGAGTCGGGGCAGGTTATCGAACTGAACCCGATCCAGCAGCGCTTCGTGGATGAGTTTGCGTTCCAGTGCAGCTACTGCGCGCCGGGCTTCGTCAACGCAGCGACCGTGCTGGTGGAAAAGCTGCAGCGCCAGCCGACCGTACACAGCAAACTGGAACAAGTCATCGAGGACAGCCTTGGGCATCACGTCTGCCGTTGCACTGGGTACGTGCGTTATTACAACGCTACCCGCAACGTGCTGACCGATCTCGGCCTGGTCAAGGAGGGTTGAGCATGAAGCTTTTTCTGACCCGAATGACCCTGGCGGTCGGCCTGGCTGCGCCGATGCTGTTTGCCCATGCCGATGATCAGGCCAAGCGCGGCGAATACCTCGCCCGCGCCGCCGACTGCATGGCGTGCCACACTGCCGCGGGCGGCGCGCCGTTTGCGGGCGGGTTGCCGATCGTCTCGCCGTTCGGCACGATCTACGGCACCAACATCACGCCGAGCAAAGAGCACGGCATCGGCTTGTACAACGATGACGAGTTCTTCGCTGCGCTGACGCAAGGCAAGCGTCGCGACGGAGCGAATCTGTACCCGGCGATGCCGTACACCTCCTACCACCTGATGCCGCGCGAAGATTCGGATGCGATTCATGCGTACCTCAAAACCATCGAGCCGATCGAACGTGCAGCGCCGGTGACGAGCCTGAGCTTTCCGTTCAACGTGCGCCTGGGTCTGATGGGCTGGAATGTGCTGTACGGCAAAGCGCTGAAACTGGAGCCTGCCGAAGGTAAAAGCGAAGCCTGGAAACGCGGCCAGTACATGGTCGAAGTGCTTGGTCACTGCGGCGAATGCCACACGCCACGCGGCCTGCCGGGCGCGATGGAGCTGGACAAGCGCCTGACCGGCGGCATCCTCAATGGTTACCTGGCGCCCAGCCTGCTCGCCACTGACCTGGCTGCGCGCGGTTGGAATGAACAGGACCTGGCCACATTCCTCAAGCACGGCATGAGCGCCCAGGGCACGATGTTCAACGAGATGTTCCCGGTGTTCCACAACAGCACCCAGGGCCTGAGCGATCAGGATCTGGCCGCGATGGCCACGTTCCTGCTGGGCGATAACCCGCCAGCCGCCAAAGCGCTGGTCGACGTGCCGGTGGATAAACTCAGCCAGAGCGCTCAGCGCGGCCGCCAGGAATACCTGAACGTCTGCGCCGGATGCCACGCCGCAGGTGGCGAAGGCAAGCCGCACATCGCGGTGGCCATGCGCGGCAACACCACGTTGCGACTGGAAGACCCGCGCAACCTGCTGCGTGTGATCGAGGACGGTATTGGCGAGCAGAAATTTTCCGGGTTCGAGCACATGCAACCGATGCCGGGGTTTTCCGAGAAGCTCAGTACGCAACAGCTGACTGATCTGCTCAATTACCTGCGTCAAGGCTGGGGCGGCCAATCGGCTGAGCTGGCCGTGAGCGATGTGCAGAAGCTGCAAGCCGAGGCGCCTTCCGTCGAACACAAGGCGCATTGACGGCAGCGTGTGAAGCGCATAACTGGTGTGGGAGCGAGCAAGTCGCCCCACACGGGTTGTGTTTACATTCCGAATTTATCGCGCAGCCCGTAGTACCAAGCCCCCAGCGCCGCAAACGGCGTACGCAACATCTGCCCGCCCGGGAACGGGTAGTGCGGCAAATCCGCAAACGCATCAAAACGCTCAGCCTGCCCGCGCAATGCCTCAGCCAGTACTTTGCCTGCCAGGTGCGTGTACGTCACGCCATGGCCGCTACAGCCTTGTGAGTAATAGATGTTGTCGCCAAGACGGCCGACCTGGGGCAGGCGCGACAGGGTCAGCAGGAAATTGCCGGTCCAGGCGTAGTCGATCTTCACGTCTTTGAGTTGCGGGAATGCCTTGAGCATTTTTGGCCGGATGATTGCCTCGATATTCGCCGGGTCCCGCGCGCCATACACCACGCCGCCGCCGAAGATCAGGCGCTTGTCACTGGTGAGGCGGTAGTAGTCGAGCAGGTAGTTGCAGTCTTCGACACAGTAATCCTGCGGCAACAGCGTCTTGGCCAATTCATCGCCAAGGGGTGCGGTGGTGATCACTTGGGTACCGCATGGCATCGACTTGGCCGCCAGCTCCGGCACCAGGTTGCCCAGGTAAGCGTTACCGGCAACGATAATGAATTTGGCCCGGACCCTGCCTTCGGCGGTGTGTACCACAGGGTTGGCGCCGCGCTCGATGCGCACCGCTGCCGATTGCTCATAAATCGTACCGCCCAGGGATTCCACGGCCGCCGCTTCGCCCAGTGCCAGGTTGAGCGGGTGGATATGCCCGCCGCTCATGTCCAGCAAACCGCCCACATAGTTGTCACAGGCCACCACTTCGCGGATGCGGCGTTCGTCGAGCAATTCCAGCTGCGTATGGCCGTAGCGCTCCCACAGGCGCTTCTGCGATTCCAGATGACCCATGTGCTTGCTGTTGAGTGCGGCAAATACACCGCCGTCCTTCAAGTCGCACTGGATCTGGTATTTAGCCACGCGCTCACGAATGATCTTGCCGCCTTCAAAGGCCATCTGCCCCAGCAACTGAGCCTGTCTGGGCCCGACACTGCGCTCGATCACATCGATATCACGGCTGTAGCTATTGACGATCTGCCCGCCATTACGACCCGAGGCACCAAAACCCACCTTGGCGGCTTCCAGTACCGTGACGCGAAAGCCGTTCTCCAGCAAAAACAGCGCGCTGCAAAGCCCGGTATAGCCAGCACCAATCACACAGACATCGGTTTCGACCTCACCTTGCAGCGTCGGGCGAGGTGGGGCTGCATTCGCGGAAGCGGCGTAATAGGACTGGGGGTAGGGGGTGTTCGCCATCCTGGAACCTCTGTTTTATATTTTTTACGAGTGCGGCGATCCTACCTGAGTTGAAAATTGCCTGCCAGCCACCCGGAAATCCCAGGTGTACCCGGCATAAATAAAAAATTCGCATATTCATAGGCTTAGCTGCAAAAAAGATGTTGACACCCCTCCGGAATTCCGTAGAATGCCGCCTCACAGCAGGCACGTAGCTCAGTTGGTTAGAGCACCACCTTGACATGGTGGGGGTCGTTGGTTCGAGTCCAATCGCGCCTACCAAACAAAATCCGCTCTGCTGGGCGGTCTGGAAGGGCTCACCGAAAGGTGGGCCCTTTTTTGTTGTCTGGAATTTGGGCAATAGCCATCCCTACACGGCTCAAGGCGTGTATTCAGGGGTTTGAACGCTCGATCAGCAGAACAGCGTAGCCACCGACAGCAGGCAAATTATCTGGACGAACACCTGGCAGCGTATTTCGCCAAACGTGGTCGCCATATCACTCATTTGTCCGGCATACATAGCGCGAGCCCTCATTGTCGGTATAACACCGTGAACGAACTGCAGGTACACACAGCTGCATGATGGAGTATAGGTTCTGATTGAGAATCTACACGGTTGAACGATTTTGAGCTCCTCATCAGGTTGGCTGCGCGACTTTCCCCTTGAGGCCTGGACGCTTTCTCCTGATAGCGCCCGACCGTCGGCGCCATCCCCCCACAAAATTTATTGGTGTGCAGCAACAATTTTTCTTGTTGGACACTCCCGGTCTCCAGACAGCAAAGTTGCCGCCACTGACGCTCGACCTTCCGGGTCAACAATAAAAAAACCGAGCCGACTGCACGCCACTTCCAAGCTGTGAGCCCTTTGCCCACATCCTGCTGTTATGGCGCCGCAGCGCGCACTAAAGGACCTCTGTGCCATGCAAACAGTTGTGAACCTATGGCCGCTGATCGGCGTGCTTGTCATCGTGGTCGGCTTTGTATTGCGCTTCAATCCGCTGTTGGTGGTCACCGCCGCCGCCATCGCCACCGGGCTTGCCGCCCAGTTCCCGCTGGAAAAAATTCTCGCCACCATGGGCGATGGTTTCCTTCAGACTCGTGCCCTGCAATTGATTCTTTTATTGCCGCTGGCGGTGATTGGCCTGTTGGAGCGTCATGGCTTGCGCCTGCATGCGCAGAACTGGATCGCGCGCTTTGAGCGGGCAACGGTCGGGCGCTTGTTGATCATTTATCTGTTTGTGCGTGAGTCCACGGCGGCCATGGGGCTGACCAGCCTGGGTGGGCATCCGCAAATGGTGCGGCCACTGTTGGCGCCGATGGCCGAAGGTGCCGCGGAAAAACGCTACGGCAAGCTGCCAGACAAGCTGCGCCACAAGGTCTTGGCCATGTGTGCGGCCACCGATAACGTCGGGCTGTTTTTTGGTGAGGATATTTTTGTCGCCTTCGGTGCAATTGCGTTGATGCACACCTTCCTGTTGGGCTCGGGGATTGACGTGGAGCCGCTGCACATCGCGGTGTGGGGCATTCCGACGGCGATTTGTGCGTTCATCATTCATGCGATCCGGCTGCATCGCTTTGATCGACGATTGACCCGCGAAATGAGCCCGGCCACCACGTCCGTGGAGGCTGCTCAATGATTATTTCCATTCAATACCTTTATTGGCTCGCCGGTGTTCTGTTGCTGATCACTGCGGGCATGATCCTGCTCGATCGCACCCATCCCAAACGCTGGTCCAGCGCGCTGTTCTGGTTGTTGTTCGCCATACCGTTCCTGGTGGGGGAGCGTCTGCCCTCGGTGGCCATCGGCATCGGTGTGGTGGTGATGGCGTTGATCGCCGGCTTGGGTGGCGTTGGTCGCGGCCAGCACGCCGAATTGCACGTCAAGGCGTCCCGCGCCAGCGCCGGGCGCCTGGGCCACAAGTTGTTTATCCCGGCCTTGGCGATTCCGTTGACTACGGTGATTGGCTCGGTATTGCTCAAGCACACCGAAATTGGCGGTGTACCGTTGCTGGACCCGAAGAACACCACCTTCGTCTCGCTCGGCATCGGCTGCCTGATTGCGCTGGGCCTGGCCTGCTGGCTGACCCGCGATACACCGGTACAAGCCCTGCGCGAATCTCGTCGTCTGACCGAAGCCCTGGGCTGGGCCATGGTGTTGCCGCAGATGCTGGCGATGCTTGGATTGTTGTTCAACGAGGCCGGGGTGGGCACGGCAGTCGCCCACGTCACCACCACCTACATCAACCTGGACTACAAGCTGGTGGCGGTGATGGTCTATGTACTGGGCATGGCCCTGTTTACGGTGATCATGGGCAATGGTTTTGCGGCTTTCCCTGTGATGACTGGCGGCGTCGGCGTGCCGGTGCTGGTAGGGATTTATGGCGGCAACCCTGCGGTGATGGCGGCGATCGGTATGTTTTCCGGTTACTGCGGCACGTTGATGACGCCGATGGCGGCCAACTTCAATATCGTGCCAGCGGCGTTGCTGGAGTTGCCCGACAAGAACGCGGTGATCAAGGCGCAGATCCCCACGGCGCTGATGATGCTGGTGGTCAATATCGTGCTGCTTTACCTGTTGATGTGAGGTCACTATGCAAACTGTACTGCTGACGGGGTTCGAGCCCTTTGATAACGACCTGGTGAACCCGTCATGGGAGGCTGCGCGCCAGTTGGATGGCGTGCAACTGGGCGAAGGTGCACGCATTGTCGCGCATTGCCTGCCCTGTGCATTTGCCACGGCGGGTGAACACCTGACCCGATTGATCAGCGAGTTGAACCCGGCAATGGTGATTGCCACCGGCCTGGCGCCCGGGCGCAGCGAGATGTCTATCGAGCGGGTAGCGATCAATATCAATGACGCACGCATCCCCGACAACCTCGGGCAGCAACCGATTGATACGCCAGTGGTAGCCGGTGGCCCGGCTGCATACTTCTCGACATTGCCGATCAAGGCCATGGTCAAGGCGCTGCGTGACGCGGGGGTGGCGGCTGCTGTTTCGCAAACGGCGGGCACGTTCGTGTGCAATCAGGTGTTCTACCTTTTGCAGCACCGGCTGGTCGAGGCCGGGGTGCGCAGTGGGTTTATCCATGTGCCGAGCGCGCCGCCGGCCGACCAGCCGCCTTTGGTTGAGGCCTTGCGACTGGCGGTCTCGACGGCCTGGCTCACCCAAGCGGATGTACGGGAAACAGGCGGGCAGGTGAGCTGACGGTCGGGCTGTGAATGGAGTCATTCGTGGGGCAACTTCGACTATAGTTCACAGGTGTATCCACCTTGGAAAACCATCATGATCAAGTACCCGAAGTTCGTGTCTGTCGTGTTGTCCCTCGCGCTGTTTGCGGGTAGCGGTCTTGCCTTGGCCGATCCCGGTAATGGCAAGGGGCAGGGTAATAACCAAGGGGGGCAGGGCCAGGGTAACAAGGGCGGTCAGGGGCAGGGCAATAACAAAGGCAATAACCCCGCAGGGCAGGCCTACGACAAGCCCAAGGGCAAGGGCGGCTCAGGTGGTCACGGCCCCAGCGTTGACCGAGGGAGCGTATTGAATGTGCTCGGCGGTTATCGCGATTACTGGAGCCCAGGGCCTGCATTGCCGCCGGGGATCCAGAAGAACCTGGCGCGCGGCAAGCCGCTGCCACCCGGTATCGCCAAGAAACTCGATGGTCGCCTGCTGGGGCGGCTGCCTCACTACGACGGTTATGAATGGCAGCAAGCGGGAACCGATTTGATTCTGGTCGCCATCGCCAGCGGCATCATCTACGAAGTACTCAATGGCGCCTTTGATTGAGCGGGATAACCCTCACGCCTCCTGTGCGGGGAAAAACAATTCAAAGCAGGTCATGCCGTCTTCACTGCTGACGCCATACCGACCGTTATGCAGCTGCATGATGGTCGCCACAATCGACAATCCCAGTCCATTGGACTGGGATGAACATTCACGGGATTCATCCACCCGGTAAAAGCGTTCGAACAGCCTGGGCAAATGCTCCGCGGCAATGGTTGCACCCTGGTTGCTGACCTTGATGCAAGTGCCCTCGACTGTCGGGACGGCCCGGATGCTCAGCTCGGTGTTCGGCGCGCCATACTTGATGGCATTGGCGCACAGGTTCGCCAGGGCCCGGCGCAGCAGCATCGGTTCCGCCCAGATCACACCTTCGCCCACGCCAACGATGTGCATACCCACATCACCGGCCAAGCCCTCGAAATAATCGGCGATGCGCTCCACTTCATCGGCTGCGTCCAGCGCCTGACGTTGGCGCAAGGCGCTGGCAGGGTCGGTACGGGCCAGGAACAGCATGTTGTCGAGCATCCGTGCCAGGCGTTCAAGCTCTTCAACGTTTGAGGCCAGCAGTTGCTGATAGTCTTCAATAGTGCGGCTCTGTTGCAGCGCGACCTGGGTTTCACCGAGCAAGTTATTGATGGGGGTGCGCAGTTCATGGGCCATATCGGTGGACACCTGGCCCAGTTGAATAAAACCTTTGGCCAGCCGTTCAAGCATGGTGTTGAAGGCGTCAATCATCGGCAGCAGCTCCTTGGGCGCGCCTTGGCTGCCCAGGCGCTCGGCCAGGTTGTTCACGCCGATGCCCTGTGCGTGTCCGGCCAGGCGCCGCAAGGGCACCAGCCCACGGTGTACCAGCACATAACCAACCAAGGCGAGAATGACCGCCGCGATGCTGGCCAGGATAAAAACACTCAAGCGATAACTGGCAAGCATGGCTGTGCGTTCAGCCATCAGGCGCCCGACGGTGACTTGCAGGCTCCCCAGGTCACCGGTGTCGATGAAAGCCGCCACGGTGGCGAAGGGCACGCCATCTACGCCGGGCAAATGGTGTACGTCGGCGAGTCCAAGGGCGTGGTCTTTTGCCACGGCCGGCACGGCCGGTATTTGAATGTTGCCCGGGTTGACGAGCAATAACGGAGTCTGCCCAGGTGCAGCGATGCTCAGTACCGACTCACTGTTGCCCAGCATGTTCTGGAACAGCTGGGGCTTGGTCTTGATCAGCTCGCGGGTATTGCCGTCATTGAGCACGTTGCGCAGTTGGTTGGCGCGCGAGATCAGCGCGGCGTCGTCACGCTTGATCAGCTCACGCTCCAGCTCGTGGTATAGCGTCACGCCCAGGGTGGCCAGCAGGGCGAAGGCGAGCAGGGCAAAGATCAATGCCAGGCGCAGGGTCAGGGAATAATGGCGATCGAGCTTCATGGTTGGGTATCGAAGCGGTAGCCAATGCCCCGCACGCTGTGGATCAGTTTGAGCTGGAACGGGTCATCGATCTTCAGGCGCAGGCGGCGTACGGCAACATCGACCACATTGGTGTCGCTGTCGAAGTTCATGTCCCATACGCGTGAAGCGATCAGCGAGCGGGACAGCACCTGGTCCTGGTGGGTGGCGAACAGGTGCAGCAAGGCGAACTCCTTGTTGGTCAGGGTAATGCGCGTACCGGCGCGGGTCACACGGCGCTTGAGCACGTCAATGTGCAGGTCGGCGATGTGCAGCTGTTCTTCTTCGCGGCTCGGGCCACGGCGGTTGAGGGTGCGCAGGCGTGCAACCAGTTCGGCGAAGGAGAAGGGTTTGATCAGGTAGTCGTCGGCACCCAGTTCAAGGCCCTTGATGCGGTCGGCGATGTCATCGCGAGCGGTGAGGAACAGCACCGGTGTATCGGCCTCTTTGCGCAGGCGACGCAGCACTTCCCAACCATCCATTTTCGGCATCATCACGTCCAGCACGATCACGTCGAATGGTGTTTCCAGGGCCAAGTGCAAACCCTCTACGCCGTCGCGCGCCAGGCTCACCGAGTGGCCCAGCTCCTGCAAGCCATTGAGCAGGTAATTGCCGGCCTTGGGTTCGTCTTCGACTACGAGGATGTTCATGGAAAGTGTCCTGCTTCAATAAGTGGCGCAAGTGTAGCCCGATCAATTGTCACTGGCGCAACCGACGCCCTGGACCTGGTAATCGAGTAGGTGTTCGCGGCCCTGATGATCCAGGTAGCGCAAGTGCGCCGGGACAATCCCGCATTGGCCAGAGATGTCGGTGCTCGATAGCACCTTGTAGACATCCAGGTGTAGGAAGAAGCCGGTTTTGTCGTGGATGACATCGCTGGCAGACGTTACGTCGGCAGCGAAGGCAGTACCGGTGGCGAACAAGGCGGCAAAGCCCAGGGCGAACAGTTTCATGGCGGTCTCTCTCGTGGCTGGGGGCTGCCGGGTTGGCAGTGAGTTCACAGTAACCAGGCGACCCCAACAGCCAACCAACAGGATCATGACAAGTTCGTCATTCTTGGCTCGAGCCTGGCGCGTGGGCAATGAGTGTCCGGTCGAGGAGGCTCTACGTTTACAAGCGCCGAGGTGATCCGTAGATTGCAGGGGTCCAGCTCATGAGGAAGCCGCGCAGTGTCCATCTCAACTTCATCCGTGTTCAACCGGCGTTACCGCGCTTTCCTGTTCGATATGGATGGGACCCTGCTCAACTCCATCGCTGCGGCCGAACGTGTATGGAGCATCTGGGCCGAGCGCCATGGTCTGGATGTGGAAGCGTTTCTGCCTACCATTCATGGCGCGCGCGCGATTGATACGATCACCCGCCAGGCGTTGCCGGGTGTCGATCCAGAAGTTGAAGCCCAGTGGATTACCGACGCGGAGCTCAACGATGTCGACGGCGTTGTAGCGATTCCCGGCGCAGTGGCGTTTTTGAAAGGCTTGCCCGCGGATCAATGGGCACTGGTCACGTCTGCCCCCAAGGCGCTGGCGTTACGTCGACTGCAAGCGGCAGGCATTCCCGTGCCGGCCGTGTGGGTGACGGCCGAAGATGTGGCCAACGGTAAACCCGACCCTGCGTGCTATTTATTGGGCGCGAAACGCCTGGGGGTGTCGGTTGAGGACAGCCTGGTGTTCGAAGACGCCACGGTGGGCATTCGAGCGGGTGAAGCAGCGGGGGCGGATGTTGTGGTTGTCACCTCGGCACACTTGGAGCCCATGGTGACTGCACACGCTTGCATCAACGACTACGGCGATTTATGCACCGAGCATGGCGCTGATGGCTTGTTGTCTTTGCGCAAGCTGGCGCCGTGATACGCAGCAGGTCCTCAGCGTGTGGTTTTCTGATGGGCACGATGCGCTGCGCGCTGGCATAGCTTGCGCAAGATAACTTTTTGGATGGGTTTGAGGCAGAACACCAGCAGGTAGCCGCAGAGAAGGAGCGCCAGGTCCAGCCAGGAATGGGCGTCGGGATCGGCGCCCTCGACTTCGACTCTCAGCCCATACCCAAGCGCCAGGAAGGCCACCCCGATCAGCAGGGCGATCATCCAGGATCTGGAAACAAGAGGTGGCGTCGCGACTGGCCTCATCGACGTATTCCTGAATGCACACGGATGGCAGGATAAAGTGTCAGAAATTGGGCTGCGAATACTTCAACAAGTTCCAGATGCCCAGACAGTTTCATCTTGCAGCGAAGGGGCATGCTCAAAGCGCACTGGTCAGGCTGGAAGACGCGAGCAGGCCGATTGGGTTTTCGCCAGCCATTACAGTGAACGAAAGGGCTGGCTACTGGAGGCGTTTCAAGGCGTCTGGTTTTTGTCGGGTGCAGTCAGGCCGGCCTGGATGCGCTGGTAAATCTCCTCGCGATGCACGGCAACGTCCTTGGGTGCGTTGATGCCGATTCGTACTTGCTGGCCGCTAACGCCCAGAATGGTGATCGTAATGTCATCACCGATGTTTATGCTTTCACCAACTTTGCGGGTGAGTATAAGCATGGACTTCTCCTTGATTACTTTTAAGGACACATGTGTCAGACAGGGCAGGTGTCGGATGTGTGTAGCTTACTGCGAAGCGCTTCCCTGTGGCTGCCTCTTTTAGGACGCATAGAGGCGACATTAATTCCCATGGCGGCATCATACAGGTCGCGATACATCATTCGCATTGTTTAAGCCAACGTTTATGACGGCCAGAATAGACAGTGAATGGTAAAGTCGCCTCTTTATCCTCAAAGGAGCAGGGCAGTGCGTAAAGTAGCGATGGCAATTGTGGTGTTGGCGTTGGCCGGATGCGGTGAAGGTAAATCGGTCGATGCGCCCAAGGCCAAACCTGCCGTGACCGAAAGCCTGCCACAAACCGGCGCGATTGCCGCTCAGGAATGGGATGTGCGCGTCGGCCCGCCAGACCACAAGCTGCAGGCGATCACCGACCTGACCGCCTGGTTGCTGGAGCATGGTTTCAATTTTTATATCGTGAAGGTCGACGGCAAGGATGAGGTGCTGTTGGGTCCGTTCGCAACCAAGGCCGAGGCCGAGGCCAAACAAGCCTTGCTCAACGAAAAGATGGCCCGCGCGAAGAAAACCGACACCGTGTCTGAAATTATCGAACACAACGCCGCGCAGTGACGTGCCAAGTGGGCGGCAACCCCGCCCACGTTCAACCGCAGGCCTTGAGATTCACCGAGCCGACAAACTCGTTGCCCCGTCCCATCACGCAAGCCACGGTCTGGTTGCGCTGGCGCTCCCAGATTTGCACCGGGTAAGTCTTGTTCCAGGCTTCATACAGCTGTCGATCCTGCTTCGACAGGCGCAGGCCGTATTGCTTGCTCATATAAAAATACGTGCGTGCGATCATGCCGCGAATGGACGGGCGTGGCATGACCTTCTTGGCCTTGAAATCCACTTGGGTCAGGCACGAGCCGTACTGCCCACTTTGCACGGGCAGCCAGCCAAAGCTGAAGTTGTTACGGTCGCCATTCACTTCGCCGATGCTCGGCACCAGATTGTGCAGGTCCGCCTCGGCGCGCTTGAACACATCGTCGTGGCGCGTGCAGTTCTTTCGCCCGCCGTTTTGCCAGCATTGGCGCTGATGCCCGATTTGCCAGGCCGGCACGATGTGTTCCCACTCGATGCGCGCGGCGCGATTGGCGTTTTTGCGCGGGATGTAACCGCAGGCTTTCAAATTCACGCGGTTACCGGTGTATTTGCAGCCGCAATAGAATTCGGTCGATTGGGGTGCGTAAAGTTTCCAGGCGATTTTCTTGGCTTCGCTAAAGGTGCGAGGGGCTTGGGCGTTGGCGGTTACGCTTAAAAACAGACAGCACACAGCAATAAAACGGGCACTCACAATCAATCTTCCTTCGGCACAACCCAAAAAATCTGCACGCCACCGTCATCCCGATAGGCGAGGGTGACGTTGTCGTTTTCTGCAATTTCTTCCAGTAGACGTTGCCACACGTCTTCCGGCTCATCGGGTAAACGGAAGAGCAAGGCTGCCTTGGCTTTCTGTGCGTTGGTCGAATTGATGATCTTTTGCACGCGAATAGCCAGGCGCTGATAGGCGTCAGGCGCCGCAGGTGCTGCGGAAGAGGGCTTTGCCACGGAGCATTCCTTAATTTGCTGTACGCACATACAGTATTTAACTGTAGGCGATTTCGCAACTGCTTAAATTTCAAGAAGTTCGTCTGACAGCGATTCGGGAAGTTTGTTGAGAAGGGGGGAGCAATAGTGGGAGCGAGCAAGCTCGCTCCCACAGGTCGATCAGCAGTAATCAGTATTCCCAGAACATGCGTTGCAGCTCTTTGCTGTCCTGGGTCTTGGTCAGGGCTACCATGGCCAGGATGCGAGCTTTCTGCGGGTTCAGGTCCAGAGCCGCAACCCAGTCGTATTTGTCGTCTGGTTGTTCAGCGTTACGCAGAACCATACCGCCGGCGTTGACGTGGGAGGAGCGAATGATCTGTACGCCTTGCTTGCGCAATTCGACCAGCGCGGGAACGACTTTCGAGGATACCGAACCGTTACCGGTACCGGCGTGGATGATGGCCTTGGCGCCAGCTTGGGCCAGTGCTTTGTAGGCAGTGTCGCTCACGTTGCCATAGCCGTAGGCAATTTCAACGTCAGGCAGGCTCTTGATGGTCTTGATGTCGAATTCCGAATCCATAGTGTGACGCTTGGCCGGCAGGCGGAACCAGTAGGATTTGCCTTCAACGACCATGCCCAGCGGGCCCCACGGGCTCTTGAATGCCTCGGTCTTGATGTTGATCATCTTGCTGACGTCGCGACCCGATTGAATTTCGTCGTTCATGGTCACCAGCACGCCTTTGCCCCGTGCATCCTTGCTACCTGCGACAGCGACTGCGTTATACAGGTTGAGCATACCGTCAGCCGACATGGCGGTACCTGGACGCATGGAGCCGACCACGACGATAGGCTTGTCGGTTTTTTCTACCAGGTTCAGGAAGTAGGCAGTTTCTTCAAGGGTGTCGGTGCCGTGAGTGATCACGATGCCATCCACGTCCTTGCTGTCAGCCAGTTCTGCGACGCGGCGACCCAGTTGCAGCAGGTTTTCGTTGTTGATGCTTTCCGAAGCAATTTGCATCACTTGTTCGCCGCGTACGTTGGCGATCTGGCTAAGCTCAGGAACGCCGGCGATCAGTTGTTCGATGCCGACTTTGGCTGCCTGGTACGTAGCACTGTTGGCCGCACTGGCACCGGCGCCAGCAATGGTGCCGCCTGTGGCAAGGATCACTACGTTGGACAGTTTGGTTTTGTTTTCGACTTCTTTTGCCTGTGCGGCAAGGGGGAACAGCAGCAGCAGGGCCATGGCGCCCGGGACAAAGTTCTTCAATGCAGATTTCATTATTTTTCTCTCTGGTTTTTGATGAGTGCTGTAGCAGGTTCATCTAGAACACCCGGGCGGTTCTGAACGCCGCGAGGTGCAGGGGAAAAGCAGGATTTGTACCAAGCCGAGTGTGTGGTTCTTCTTAAATTAACGTATTGATTTAAAACAACTTATGAGAATTTTTAAGCTTGTTTTGAGTGAGTGGCGTCCGGCTTTCCGAACGGTTGAGGGGTAGTATGTTCGGTTGTCCGACAGCCCTGTCACACAATTCGAGTGCGATTAGCGTCAACACCTGTCGTTTTAGAGAGTGCGAGAACGAGGTGGCCTTAAACGTTTCAGTCCCCAAGGTTGGTTGGACCAGGCCGCGGGCACGGGATTGAAAGGCCAGTTTCTACCGTTGACAAATCCCGACAAGGTTCTCATAGTTTGCTCAACGCAAACGTTTGCGAGATGTTTCACGAGCGCTCCAGGAGTATCGTGACAGCTCGCATCAGCCGCCCGGGTGGGAGGGCCGCCGAAGAGGTCTTCGGTGCAAGCGTTGCTCACAATAATCATAAGATCGGAGTGAACCCATGAAGCTGCCATTCGCTGGACGTCTTCTTGCTGTCGCTGTGCTTGCCGCATCCGCTGCATTGCCTCTCTCTTCTGCACTTGCTGATGACGCTGCCAAAACACCTACTGTTGGTTTGGTCATGAAGTCCCTGGCCAATGAGTTCTTCGTCACCATGACCGACGGTGCCAAGGACTACCAGAAAGCGCACCCAGCAGAGTTCAAGCTGATCTCCAACGGGATCAAGAACGAAACAGACACCAGTGCGCAGATCGCCATCGTCAACGAGATGATCAACTCCAAGGTAGACGCGCTCGTCATTGCTCCCGCCGACTCCAAGGCACTCGCCAGTGTGCTGAAGAAGGCTTCTGATGCCGGTATCAAGGTCGTCAACATCGACAATCGCCTGGACCCGGAGGTACTCAAAAGCAAAAACCTCGATATCCCGTTCGTAGGTCCGGACAACCGCAAAGGCTCCAAGCTGGTGGGCGACTACCTGGCCAAGCAACTGGCCGCGGGTGACAAGGTTGGCATCATCGAAGGCGTACCCACCACGACTAACGCCCAGCAGCGCACCGCAGGCTTCAAGGATGCGATGGACGCTGCAGGCATGAAGATTGTTTCCACCCAATCCGGCAACTGGGAAATCGACCAGGGCAACAAGATTGCTGCAGCGATGCTGAGCGAAACGCCGGATATCAAGGCACTGTTGGCCGGTAACGACAACATGGCCCTGGGCGCTGTCTCCGCCGTGCGTGCGGCAGGCAAGGCCGGCAAGGTATTGGTGGTGGGCTACGACAACATTGATGCGATCAAGCCAATGCTCAAGGATGGTCGTGTGTTGGCCACCGCTGACCAGGCTGCCGCGCAACAAGCGGTATTCGGTATCCAGAACGCACTGAAGCTGGTCAAGGGTGAGAAGGTCGATGCCAAAGATGGCGTGATTGAAACCCCGGTCGAACTCGTCATCAAGCAGTAATCCCGGCAGTACCCAACAGCGCTCGCTCGTCCTGAGCGGGCGCCTGGAGATTTTCCTATGTCATCTTCCGCCCCGAACGCTGTCCTCTCGGTCAGCGGTATCGGCAAGACCTATGCCCAGCCGGTTCTGTCCGACATCACCCTGACGCTCAATCGCGGGGAAGTGCTCGCGCTGACCGGTGAGAACGGCGCAGGCAAAAGTACCTTGTCGAAGATCATCGGCGGCCTGGTCACACCGACTACCGGGCACATGCAGTTCAACGGTCAGGAATACTGCCCCGCCAGCCGCACCCAGGCCGAAGCCTTGGGCGTGCGCATGGTCATGCAGGAACTCAACCTGCTGCCGACCCTGACGGTGGCTGAAAACCTGTTTCTGGATAACCTGCCGAGCAACTGTGGCTGGATCAGCCGCAAGCAACTGCGCAAATCCGCGATCGAGGCCATGGCTCAAGTTGGCCTGGATGCGATCGACCCCGATACGTTGGTTGGCAGCCTGGGCATTGGCCACCAGCAAATGGTCGAGATTGCGCGCAACCTGATCGGCGACTGCCACGTCCTGATTCTCGACGAACCCACGGCCATGCTCACCGCCCGTGAAGTCGAGATGCTGTTTGAGCAAATCACCCGTCTGCAGGCCCGGGGCGTGGCGATCATTTATATTTCACACCGGCTGGAAGAGCTGGCCCGTGTCGCCCAGCGCATTGCGGTACTGCGCGACGGCAAGCTGGTCTGCGTCGAGCCGATGGCCAATTACAACAGTGAGCAACTGGTGACCTTGATGGTCGGTCGCGAGCTGGGCGAACACATTGACCTGGGCCCGCGCACCATCGGTGAACCGGCCTTGACGGTGACGGGCCTGAGCCGTTCGGACAAGGTGCATGATGTGTCCTTTGAAGTGCGCGCCGGTGAGATCTACGGTATTTCCGGACTGATCGGCGCCGGCCGCACTGAGTTGCTGCGCCTGATCTTCGGTGCCGACCAGGCCGACAGCGGCACCGTGGCCCTGGGATCGCCGGCCAGGGTGGTCAGTATTCGCTCGCCAGTGGATGCGGTTGGTCATGGTATCGCCCTGATCACCGAAGACCGCAAGGGCGAGGGCCTGCTGCTGACCCAATCGATCAGCGCCAATATAGCCTTGGGCAATATGCCGGAAATTTCCGGTGGTGGCGTCGTCAATAGCCGCAACGAAACCGCCCTGGCCAAACGCCAGATCGACGCCATGCGTATCCGCAGTTCCAGCCCGGGGCAATTGGTGTCCGAGTTGTCGGGCGGCAACCAGCAAAAAGTAGTGATTGGCCGCTGGCTGGAGCGCGATTGCGCAGTAATGCTGTTCGATGAGCCCACTCGAGGCATCGACGTCGGCGCCAAGTTCGACATCTATGCGTTGCTTGGCGAACTGACTCGCCAGGGCAAAGCCTTGGTGGTGGTCTCCAGCGACCTGCGTGAACTGATGCTGATCTGTGATCGCATCGGGGTGTTGTCCGCGGGGCGCCTGATCGAGACCTTCGAGCGTGACAGCTGGACCCAGGACGAATTGCTCGCCGCCGCCTTTGCCGGCTATCAGAAACGTGATGCGCTGCTCAATGAGGCAGCGCCTAGGAATACCCCATGAAAACAAGCATTTCCCCCGGTAAAACTGGCGGCAACTTCTATGGCCTGGGTACTTACCTGGGGCTGGCGGGTGCCTTGCTGGCGATGATTGCGCTGTTCTCGGTACTCAGCGACCACTTCCTGTCCTACGACACCTTCAGCACCCTGGCCAACCAGATTCCGGACCTGATGGTGCTGGCGGTGGGCATGACCTTCATCCTGATCATCGGCGGCATCGACCTGTCGGTAGGTTCGGTGCTGGCATTGGCGGCATCGGCGGTCAGCGTGGCAATCCTGGGCTGGGGCTGGAGCGTGTTGCCGGCTGCGCTACTGGGCATGGGCTGCGCTGCATTGGCCGGGACCATCACCGGCTCCATCACTGTGGCCTGGCGTATCCCGTCATTTATCGTGTCTTTGGGTGTGCTGGAGATGGCCCGGGGCGTGGCCTATCAAATGACGGGCTCGCGCACCGCTTATATCGGTGACTCGTTTGCCTGGCTGTCCAACCCGATTGCTTTCGGTATTTCCCCGTCGTTCATCATTGCGCTGCTGGTGATCATTGCGGCTCAGTTGGTGCTGACCCGCACTGTCTTCGGGCGCTACCTGATCGGCATCGGCACTAACGAAGAAGCAGTGCGCCTGGCTGGCATTAATCCCAAGCCATACAAGATTCTGGTGTTCAGCCTGATGGGCCTGTTGGCCGGTGTAGCTGCGCTGTTCCAGATCTCGCGCCTGGAGGCGGCAGACCCGAATGCTGGTTCAGGCCTGGAGCTGCAGGTAATCGCCGCGGTGGTAATCGGCGGCACCAGCCTGATGGGCGGGCGCGGTTCGGTCATCAGTACGTTCTTCGGTGTATTGATCATTTCGGTATTGGCGGCGGGGCTTGCGCAGATCGGCGCTACGGAACCCACCAAACGCATCATTACCGGTGCTGTGATCGTGATCGCCGTGGTCCTCGATACTTACCGCAGCCAGCGCGCCAGTCGGCGGGGCTGAGTCATGGCAACGATCAAGGATGTGGCAGCGCTTGCAGGTATTTCCTACACCACCGTGTCCCATGTGGTGAACAAGACGCGTCCGGTCAGCGAGCCGGTCCGCATCAAGGTCGAGGCGGCGATCAAACAGCTGGACTACGTGCCCAGCGCCGTGGCACGTTCGCTCAAGGCCAAGACCACGGCCACCATTGGCCTGTTGGTGCCCAATAGCCTCAACCCGTATTTTGCCGAGCTTGCGCGGGGCATCGAGGATTATTGCGAGCGTAATGGCTACTGCGTGATCCTCTGCAACTCCGACGACGACGCGGAAAAACAGCGCAGTTATTTGCGCGTGTTGCTCGAAAAACGCGTCGACGGCTTGATCGTGACGTCGGTGGGCGGCGATGACAGCGGCTTGGCGGCGGGCTTGAGTGCAGTGCGCACGCCCATGGTGATTGTCGACAGGGCCCTGGATGGAATCGATGTCGACCTGGTGCGCATCGACCACGAACAGGGCGCTTACCTCGCGACCCGGCACTTGCTGGAGTTGGGCCATCGGGATATCGCCTGTATCGGCGGCCCGGGGCATACCCGCGTGGCACAAATGCGCCTGGCGGGTTACCAGCGTGCATTGCGCGAGGCGGGTGTCGAGGTGTTGGCCAGCCGGATCCTGGAAAGCGATTTCACCAGCACGGGGGGGTATGCCGCAGCCGTGCAATTGTTAGCGCAAAACCCGCCCAGCGCGATTTTCGCCAGCAACGATATGATTGGTTTCGGCGTGCTGCGCGCAGCCGCAGAACGCAGCATCCGCGTGCCGGCCGAGTTGTCGGTGATCGGTTTCGATGACATTCAGATGGGACGCTACGTCTATCCTGCGCTGACCACGGTTGGGCAGTCGATCCTGCAATTGGGCGAGACGGCGGCCGAATTATTATTGCAACGAATAGCAACACCCCAACGGTCGATCGATCAACGCATCGTGACGCCAAGTATCGTTTTGCGTGAGTCGACGGCGCCATTGGCCGGTGTGTTCGCCCAATACCGCTGAACCGAATTGATGAGTACTGATGTATGCCAGCAAAAGTAGTGGTAGTAGGCAGCTTGAACATGGACCTGGTCACCCGGGCCAGTCGCTTGCCGCGTGCCGGTGAGACCTTGATCGGCCAGAGCTTTTCCACCGTTGCGGGTGGCAAGGGCGCCAACCAGGCGGTGGCATCGGCGCGGCTGGGGGCCAGTGTTGCGATGATCGGATGCGTGGGCACCGATGCCTATGGCAGTCAATTGCGTGATGCACTGCTGGTGGAAGGGATCGATTGCCAGGCGGTCAGCACCGTAGAGGGCTCCAGTGGTGTGGCATTGATCGTGGTGGATGACAGCAGCCAGAATGCGATTGTCATTGTGGCCGGCAGCAACGGTGAGTTGACGCCCGCGTCTCTGCAAGCGTGCGACGCTGTGCTGCAGGCGGCAGACGTGATCATCTGCCAGCTTGAAGTGCCGATGGACACCGTTGGTCATGCGCTCAAGCGCGGCCGCGAACTGGGCAAGACAGTCATCCTCAATCCGGCGCCCGCGAGTGGGCCTTTGCCCGCTCAGTGGTATGCCTCGATCGATTACCTGATCCCCAATGAAAGTGAAGCCACCGCCCTGAGCGGCGTCACCGTCGACTCGCTCGACAGCGCCAAGGTCGCCGCGACAGCGCTGATCAAGGCGGGGGCGGGTAAAGTCATCATTACGCTTGGCGCCCAGGGGGCACTGTTTGCCGACGGTAGCAGCTTCGAGCATCTGTTGGCGCCGAAGGTCAAGGCGGTGGACACCACAGCCGCTGGCGATACCTTCGTCGGTGGCTTTGCCGCTGCACTGGCCGCGGGCAAGAGCGAAGCCGAGGCGATCCGTTTTGGCCAGGTAGCGGCGGCGTTGTCTGTGACCCGCGCCGGCGCTCAGCCTTCCATTCCTACGCTGCACGACGTACAAGGTTTTGTGCCCTCATGAAAAAGACACCTTTGCTCAATATCGCCCTGTCACGCGTGATCGCGTCCCTGGGCCATGGTGATGTGCTGGTCATCGGCGATGCCGGCTTGCCGGTGCCGCCCGGCGTGGAATTGATCGACCTGGCACTGACCCAGGGCATTCCGGATTTCATCAGCACGTTGCGCATTGTGCTCAGTGAGATGCAGGTTGAAAGCCACGTGCTCGCGGAAGAAATCCTGCTCAAGCAACCGCCGGCGCTGAGCGCGCTCAATGCGCTGACAGAGCAGGCAGCGCTGGGCGAGCGGCGGCTGCTCAGCCATGAAGAATTCAAGCAACTGAGCCGTACAGCACGCGCGGTTGTGCGTACCGGCGAGTGCCAGCCTTACTGCAATATCGCGCTGGTATCCGGCGTAACGTTTTAGTGTCCCCCAATGACAAGGAGTGCTTTATGCAACGTGGTCTACCCATCCTGAAAAACCTGTTCCGGAGTGTTCTGCTTTTGTCCGCACTCACAGCTGCAAGCGCCCAGGCGGCGGAAAAAATCGACCTGATCATCGATACCGACCCTGGGGCCGATGACGTGGTGGCGCTGCTGTTTGCCATGGCCTCGCCGGAGGAGCTGAGCATTCGTGCGCTGACCACCGTCGCCGGTAATGTGCGCCTGGACAAGACCTCCCGCAATGCGCGTCTGGCGCGCGAGTGGGCAGGGCGTGAGGACATTCCGGTGTACGCAGGTGCGCCGGCGCCTCTGTTGCGCAAGCCGATCTACGCCGAGAATATCCATGGCAAAGAGGGCATCTCCGGCGTCACCGTGCACGAGCCGAAAAAAGGCCTGGCCGAAGGTAATGCCGTTGACTACCTGATCAAGACGCTGAGCACCGCCAAACCGCACAGCATCACCATCGCCATGCTCGGTCCGCAGACCAACCTCGCGCTGGCACTGACCCAGGCGCCGGAAATCACCCAGGGCATCAAGGAAGTGGTGGTGATGGGGGGTGCGCACTTCAATGGCGGTAATATCACGCCCGTGGCCGAGTTCAACCTGTTCGCCGATCCGGTGGCCGCTGAGATCGTGCTCAAAAGTGGAGTGAAGTTGACCTACCTGCCGTTGGACGTGACCCATAAAGTCCTCACCAGCGACGCCCGCCTGAAGAAGATTGCGGACCTGAACAACAACGCGAGCAAGGTCGTCAGCAGTATTCTGAATGAGTACGTCAAAGGCGACATGGAGCATTACGGCATTCCGGGTGGCCCGGTCCACGACGCTACCGTGGTTGCCTACCTGCTCAAACCATCGCTGTTCAGCGGTCGTCAGGCCAATATGGTCGTCGACAGCCGCGAAGGCCCAACCTTTGGCCAGACCATCGTCGATTGGTACGACGGCCTCAAGCAGGAGAAGAATGTGTACTGGGTCGAGAACGGCGACGCCCAGGGCTTCTTCGATCTGCTGACCGAGCGTCTGGCGCGTTTGAAGTAATACGTTTTACCGGTCGGCGTTCGTCGGCCGGTTCTTATTCTTGTGCGCCCATGTAGTCGGCCGGGTATTTCTCGAATACCTGGCCGATGAACGCTTGTGCCGCCTGGGTTCCCAGTTCCTTGACCAACAGATCGATACCAATGATCGCCAGTTCTTCGGGGCTGCCGGGGCTATAGGAGCTTTGCCCCTGGGGCCACTTGGCTTTGATATCGGCTTGGAGCGTTACGGTGGTCATGGAAATCTCACGGCTGAAGTACTGGGCAATGCGCTGGAACGCGGTTCCAGCGGCGCAGTTAACCATTTTGCGCGGCTTTTGGCACTGCTACTTAGGCATGAAGGAGGGGGTATGCGACACTGCCAGCCTGTCCAATAGCCGGGAAACAACGCGTGCAGATCAATTTGAACAACCCAGAGGACCTGACCCAGGCGGCCGTGCGCGAACTGCTTGCCAGTGCCAGTGACGATGAACATACCCAACTGCGGGTTACCAAGGAGGGTATTGCCTATATTTCTTCAGGGATTGTGGGAGGCGTTGATATCGACGGCCTGCTCTTTCGCCTGGAGACCTGGTCAAAGAGCTCCGGGTATGTCGGCATCGTCGCTGCAAGCGACGAAGTCTGGGTTATGCAGATTTTTAACGCGCTGAAGGAGAATTGGCCTACACCTTCTTCTGACTACATTGATATCTACTAGGTATGTTCATATCTAGTCACGATTGACAGGGCGCTTGACTGCTGTGAGTGAGGCAGACTTGCGCGCAGGCGGTTAACGTCTTGAAACCAATCGCTTTGACTGCTGTCGCACGATCTCTGTCCATTTTTTATCATAGGAGGCTTCATGCCTTGGAAGCTCGCTTCATTCGGTACTTTGTTGGCAGCACTCGCATTGGCGGGTTGCAGCACCCCGGGTGCCTCTGAGCCAGGCAAAGACGCCACCGTGACCGATGCCGGTCATAGCCGCTGTGAGTCGAAGGCCGCCGAGTTCGCAATCGGCCAGAAAGCCTCGCCGCAGTTGCTGGAGCAGGCTCGTACCCGTGCTGGCGCGCAGAATGCACGCATCCTCAAGCCCAACGATATGATTACCCTGGAATATCGTTCTGACCGCCTGAACCTCAACACTGACAACAACCTGGTGATCACGCGGGTCAATTGCGGCTGACAGCTTCGGCTTTTGCATCGCCCATAAAAAACCCCGTCACATGGACGGGGTTTTTTTTAGCTCAGCGGAGAATTACTCGCCGCGAACCTGTGCAGCTTGCATACCCTTTTGGCCTTTCTCAGCCACGAAGGAAACGGTTTGGCCTTCTTTCAGGCTTTTGAAACCGTCGCTTTCGATAGCTTTGAAGTGTACGAACAGGTCGTCACCGCCACCTTGAGGAGTGATGAAGCCGAAGCCTTTTTCATCGTTGAACCATTTAACGGTGCCGGTTTGGCGATTAGACATGGTGTATCTCCAAGAAACATATATTTTCAGTAGTGCTGTGCTGCTCAGGCCAACTGGGCACACTGGGCTATCATAGTCGAAATGTTCGACTTGGGAGCCCCCCCAAGGCATTGTTTGCTAATCAATCGCGTTGTATCTGATCCCTGGCTCGGCGCAAAGCCCCGATCTACGGGGCTTTGCGCTGAAATATCAACTGTTAAAAAAAGCCGTAAAACCTGCATAATTTGTGTGAAATGGCAGTTTTCAGGCCATTTTTCCAGCGATATGGTCGTCAGATCAGTGGTCAATCTTACTTTTTCTTCACGACTTTGCAGGACGAAATAGCCGCTACCGCTTTGTTCTTAAGCTCAGGGCTGGCGTTCTGATTGGTCATCAGTTCCTTGATCTCGGCAGTGCTCAATTCGGCATTGATCTTGTCAGCACCACATTCGCAGTGAGCTTTGGCAGTTTTGGCGTCTACGTTCTGACTCGCGGCGGCACTGCAGTCGCTCACAAAGCTGTCACGGGCACCGGCTGGCCAGTTGGAAGGGGCTGCAGCCTGCGCGCCAAGGGAAAGGAGGCTCAGGGTAGCGGCGACAGCGAGGGTAGAGGTGAAACGCATCATGGGATGCTCCTTTGGGTCGAGGACGAACGGCGATTCTCAGTGGGTTGGAGGCCCGACGTACAGCTCAAGTTCACTTTGCAGCTATAAAGCCTTGAATTGCGCTATACACAAAGCTTCGTCGGCGCGATGACCGTTCATCTGTGCTAGCATCGTGGGCTTGGCTAGTTTCAGGCGCGTCAATTACCGCCTTGCCATGTTTCTTTTTAGCTCAATCCAGTCACTCTGGTTCGATTATCGGTTGGCCGAAAGGCTCCTGCCGCTGTAAGGCAGGCGTTCATCACTGAACGGCCTGGTGTTGGATCTTGTACTGGCTCATCCCAACCCACGTGACCTTTGGTAGGGGTCACCACTAGGAGAGGAGGCGCCATGCCAACTATTACTCTACCCGACGGCAGTCAACGTTCATTCGATCATTCGGTTTCCGTAGCCGAAGTCGCCGCATCCATTGGTGCAGGCTTGGCCAAGGCCACCGTGGCCGGCAAGGTCGACGGCAAACTGGTCGACGCCAGTGACCTGATCACTTGCGATGCCAGCCTGCAAATCATCACGCCCAAGGATCAAGAGGGGCTGGAGATCATTCGCCACTCTTGCGCGCACCTGATTGGCCATGCGGTCAAGCAGCTGTACCCAACCGCCAAGATGGTGATCGGCCCGGTAATCGAAGAAGGCTTCTATTACGACATCGCCTATGAACGTCCTTTTACACCGGACGACTTGGCGGCCATCGAGCAGCGCATGCACGCGCTGATTGAAAAAGATTACGACGTCATCAAGAAAGTCACCCCGCGTGCCGAAGTGATCGACGTGTTTACCGCGCGTGGTGAAGATTACAAGCTGCGCCTGGTGGAAGACATGCCGGACGAGCAGGCCATGGGCCTGTACTACCACGAAGAATACGTCGACATGTGCCGTGGCCCACACGTGCCGAACACGCGTTTCCTCAAGTCGTTCAAGCTGACAAAGCTGTCCGGTGCCTACTGGCGCGGTGATGCCAAGAACGAACAGCTGCAACGGATCTACGGCACGGCCTGGGCTGACAAGAAACAGCTGGCCGCCTACATCCAGCGCATTGAAGAAGCTGAAAAGCGCGACCACCGCAAGATCGGCAAGCGCCTGAACCTGTTCCACCTTCAGGAAGAAGCGCCGGGCATGGTGTTCTGGCACCCGAATGGCTGGACCCTGTACCAGGTGCTTGAGCAGTACATGCGCAAGGTTCAGCGCGACAACGGTTACCTGGAGATCAAGACCCCGCAGGTCGTTGATCGCAGCCTGTGGGAGAAATCCGGGCACTGGGCCAACTACGCCGACAACATGTTCACCACCCAGTCGGAAAACCGCGACTACGCCATCAAGCCGATGAACTGCCCATGCCACGTGCAGGTGTTCAATCAAGGCCTGAAGAGCTACCGCGAGTTGCCGATGCGCCTGGCCGAGTTCGGTGCCTGCCACCGCAACGAGCCATCCGGTGCACTGCACGGCATCATGCGTGTGCGCGGTTTTACTCAGGACGACGCCCACATCTTCTGCACCGAAGAGCAGATGCAGGCTGAATCCGCCGCGTTCATCAAGCTGACCATGGACGTTTATCGCGATTTCGGGTTTACCGAAGTTGAAATGAAGCTGTCCACTCGTCCGGAAAAACGCGTTGGTTCCGACGAGCTGTGGGATCGCGCCGAAGCGGCACTGGCCGCAGCACTCGACAGTGCGGGCCTTGCGTACGACCTGCAGCCGGGGGAGGGCGCGTTCTACGGTCCGAAGATCGAGTTCTCGCTCAAAGATTGCCTTGGCCGTGTCTGGCAGTGTGGTACCCTGCAGCTCGATTTTAACCTGCCGATCCGTCTGGGAGCCGAATACGTCTCCGAAGATAACAGCCGTAAGCACCCGGTTATGTTGCACCGGGCGATCCTCGGTTCGTTCGAGCGGTTCGTCGGTATCCTGATCGAGCACTACGAGGGCGCGTTCCCTGCGTGGCTGGCTCCGACCCAGGCAGTGATCATGAATATCACTGATAAACAGGCAGATTTTGCCGCCGAAGTTGAAAAAACTCTCAACGAAAGCGGATTTCGTGCCAAGTCCGACTTGAGAAATGAAAAGATCGGCTTTAAAATCCGCGAGCATACTTTGCTCAAGGTTCCCTATCTTTTGGTTATCGGAGATCGGGAAGTCGAGATGCAGACTGTCGCTGTGCGTACTCGTGAAGGTGCTGACCTGGGCTCGATGCCCGTCGCCCAGTTCGCTGAGTTCCTCGCGCAAGCGGTTTCCCGGCGTGGTCGCCCAGATTCGGAGTAATTATTATTAAGCGTGAAATGAGACAAGATAAACGAGCTGCACCGAAAGCCCCGATCAACGAGAATATCTCGGCACGCGAGGTTCGGTTAATTGGGGCTGAGGGTGAGCAGCTTGGGATTGTGTCAATTGAAGACGCGCTTCTTAAGGCTGAAGAAGCCAAGCTCGATTTGGTGGAAATTTCCGCCGATGCTGTACCACCTGTCTGCAAGCTGATGGACTACGGCAAATCGATCTTCGAGAAGAAGAAGCAGATTGCCGCAGCCAAGAAAAACCAGAAGCAGATCCAGGTTAAAGAAATCAAGTTTCGTCCAGGGACGGAGGAAGGGGATTACCAGGTAAAACTGCGCAACCTGGTACGTTTCCTGAGTGATGGGGACAGGGCCAAGGTATCCTTGCGATTCCGCGGCCGTGAGATGGCCCACCAGGAGCTGGGGATGGAACTCCTCAAGCGGGTTGAAGCTGACCTGCTCGAGTACGGTTCGGTCGAACAGCATCCTAAGATGGAAGGACGCCAACTGATCATGGTCATCGCCCCGAAAAAGAAGAAGTAATCAACAGGGCACGGCAGGCCTTCTGATTATGTTTATCAACTGAATGCGGAGTATCCGAACATGCCAAAGATGAAGACTAAAAGTGGTGCTGCTAAGCGGTTTCTGAAAACTGCTAACGGTATCAAGCACAAGCACGCTTTCAAGAGCCACATCCTGACCAAAATGTCGACCAAGCGTAAGCGTCAACTGCGCGGTAGCAGCTTGCTGCATCCGTCTGACGTGGCAAAAGTCGAGCGCATGCTGCGCCTTCGTTAATTTTTGGATCAAGACTAGAGGAAGTAACTCATGGCTCGTGTAAAGCGTGGCGTCATTGCCCGTAAACGTCACAAAAAAATTCTGAAACTTGCTAAAGGCTACTACGGCGCGCGTTCACGCGTATTCCGTGTTGCCAAGCAAGCGGTAATCAAGGCAGGCCAGTACGCCTACCGTGACCGTCGTCAGAAAAAACGTCAGTTCCGCGCTCTGTGGATCGCTCGTATCAACGCTGGTGCACGTGTTAACGGTCTGTCCTACAGCCGTTTCATCGCTGGCCTGAAGAAAGCGTCCATCGAAATCGACCGTAAGGTTCTGGCTGAACTGGCCGTGAACGAAAAAGCGGTGTTTGCTGCGATTGTCGAGAAAGCTAAAGCCTCCTTGGCTTAAGTACCCCCGACAGTCATCCTGGGTTACTCCTGTAGCCCAAGGTGGTAAACGTCATAAATAGGGGAAGAGCCTTCAAGCTCTTCCCCTATTTTGTATCTGGAGTCTGTACATGGAAAACCTGGACGCGCTCGTTGCCCAAGCCCTTGAGGCCGTGCAAAGCGCTGAAGATGTAAATGCCCTGGAGCAAATCCGGGTTCACTACCTTGGCAAGAAAGGTGAATTGACTCAGGTGATGAAGACCCTGGGAAATTTGCCGGCTGAAGAACGTCCGCAAGTCGGTGCGTTGATCAACGTTGCCAAGGAACGTGTCACAGAGGTGCTCAATGCGCGCAAGGCGTCGCTCGAGGAGGCCGATCTAGCGGCCAAGCTCGCCGCCGAGTCCATTGACGTGACCTTGCCTGGCCGTGGTCAGGCCTCGGGCGGCCTGCATCCGATTACCCGGACTCTGGAACGTATCGAGCAGTTCTTCACCCATATCGGCTACGGCATTGCCGAAGGCCCTGAGGTAGAAGACGATTATCACAACTTCGAGGCGCTCAACATCCCAGGCCATCATCCGGCCCGGTCGATGCACGACACCTTCTATTTCAACGCGAACATGCTGTTGCGCACCCATACCTCGCCGGTACAGGTCCGCACCATGGAAGCGAACAAGCCGCCGATCCGCATTGTCTGCCCAGGCCGTGTGTACCGTAGCGACTCGGATATCACCCACTCGCCGATGTTCCACCAGGTCGAAGGCCTGCTGGTGGATCGCGATATCAACTTCGCCGACCTCAAGGGCACCATCGAAGAATTCCTGCGGGTGTTCTTCGAGAAAGAGCTGGCGGTGCGTTTCCGTCCATCGTTCTTCCCGTTCACCGAGCCGTC
Source organism: Pseudomonas sp. 910_23 (assembly GCF_052850795.1). Classification (NCBI taxonomy): domain Bacteria; kingdom Pseudomonadati; phylum Pseudomonadota; class Gammaproteobacteria; order Pseudomonadales; family Pseudomonadaceae; genus Pseudomonas; species Pseudomonas sp. 910_23. Next base: position 138,530 of record NZ_VXCZ01000007.1, read on the forward strand.
CGCTGAAGTCGACATGGAATGCGTGATGTGTAGCGGTAAAGGTTGCCGCGTCTGCAAGCAGACCGGTTGGCTGGAAGTCATGGGTTGCGGCATGGTCCACCCTAACGTGCTGCGCATGTCCGGGATCGATCCGGAAGAGTTCTCGGGCTTTGCCTTCGGCATGGGCGTTGAGCGTCTGGCCATGCTGCGTTACGGCGTGAACGACTTGCGTCTGTTCTTCGACAACGACTTGCGGTTCCTCGCGCAATTTCGCTAGTCGTAACGAATCTTTAGGAGAGCAGGATGAAATTCAGTGAACAATGGCTGCGTGGCTGGGTAAGCCCGCAGGTAGATCGCGACGCGCTGGTTGCGCGTCTGTCGATGGCCGGTCTTGAGGTCGATAGCGTTACGCCGGCCGCCGGTGTTTTCAGTGGCGTGGTAGTGGGCGAAGTGCTGAGCACCGAGCAACACCCTGATGCCGATAAATTGCGTGTGTGCCAGGTCAGCAACGGTTCGGAAACCTTTCAGGTCGTGTGCGGAGCGCCTAATGTGCGCCCGGGCCTGAAGATCCCGTTTGCCATGATCGGTGCCCAACTGCCCGGCGACTTCAAGATCAAGAAGGCCAAGCTGCGTGGTGTCGAGTCCAACGGCATGTTGTGCTCTCAGGCTGAGTTGCAGGTAGGCGAGGGCAATGATGGCCTGATGGAGCTGCCGGCCGACGCGCCTGTGGGTCAGGACATCCGGGTTTACCTGGAACTGGAAGACGCCAGCATCGAGGTCGACCTGACCCCGAACCGCGGCGACTGCCTGTCCCTGGCCGGTCTGGCCCGTGAAGTGGGCGCGCTGTACAACGCTCCTGTCACCCGTCCGGCGGTTGCTGTTGTGCCGCCGGTGCATGACGAAGTTCGCTCCATCGAAGTGCTCGCGCCGAACGCCTGCCCACGTTACCTGGGGCGTGTGGTCCGTAACGTCGACCTGTCCAAGCCGACCCCGCTGTGGATGGTCGAGCGCCTGCGTCGCGCCGACGTGCGCAGCATCGACGCCGCCGTCGACATCACCAACTATGTGATGTTGGAGCTGGGTCAGCCGCTGCACGCCTTCGATCTCGCCGAAATCAACGGTGGCATCCGCGTGCGCATGGCCGAGGAAGGCGAAAAGCTGGTGCTGCTCGACGGTCAGGAAGTCAGCCTGCGTGCCGACACCCTGGTTATCGCCGACCACTCTCGCGCCCTGGCAATTGCCGGCGTGATGGGTGGCGAGCACAGCGGTGTATCCGCGACGACGCGTGACGTCTTCCTTGAAAGCGCGTTCTTTGACCAGATCGCCATCGCAGGCAAGGCCCGCTCCTATGGCCTGCACACCGATGCTTCGCACCGCTATGAGCGTGGCGTGGACTGGAATCTCGCCCGTGAAGCCATGGAGCGCGCCACCGGCCTGCTGCTGGAAATCACCGGTGGCGAAGCGGGTCCGATCACCGAAACCGTCAGCGAGCAGCACCTGCCGTCGATTGCGCCGATCACCCTGCGTGCCAAAAGCGTTGAGCAAATGCTCGGGCTGGTCATTGAGCCGGCTGAAATCGAGCAACTGCTGTCCGCCCTCGGCTTGGGTATTTCCTCGAATGGGGAAGGGCAGTGGCAGGTTGCAGTACCTAGCCATCGCTTCGACATCAGCCTGGAAGTTGACCTGATCGAAGAGCTGGCACGTCTGTATGGCTACAACCGCCTGCCGGTTCGCTACCCGCAAGCGCGCCTCGCGCCGCAACCCAAAGCCGAAGCGCGCGCGCACCTGCCTGAGCTGCGCCGCCTGCTGGTTGCTCGTGGTTACCAGGAAGCCGTGACGTATAGCTTCATCGATCCAAAACAATTTGAGCTGTTCAACCCGGGTGTTGAGCCGCTGTTGTTGGCCAACCCGATCTCCAACGACATGGCCGCCATGCGTTCGTCGTTGTGGCCGGGCCTGGTGAAGGCGCTTTCCCACAACCTGAACCGCCAGCAAGACCGCGTGCGCCTGTTCGAAAGCGGCCTGCGTTTCGTGGGTCAGCTCGATGGCCTCAAGCAAGAGCCGATGCTGGCTGGCGTGGTCTGCGGTAGCCGCCTGCCGGAAGGCTGGGCGCAGGGCCGCGACGTCGTAGACTTCTTCGACGTCAAGGCTGACGTGGAAGCGGTGCTGGGCTTTGCCGGTGCGCTGGATGCCTTCACCTTTGTGTCAGGCAGCCACCCAGCCTTGCATCCGGGCCAGACTGCGCGTATCGAGCGCGAAGGTCGCCTGGTAGGTTTTGTGGGCGCCATTCACCCGGAACTGTCGAAAACGTTGGGGCTGGACCGTCCAGTCTTCGTGTTTGAGCTAGTCTTGGCTGAAGTGGCGTCGGGCAAGATGCCTAAATTCAGCGAGTTGTCGCGCTTTCCTGAAGTGCGTCGCGACCTGGCGCTGATCGCCGACCGTGATGTCGCCGCCACTGCCGTTCTGGATGTAATCCGTGAAAATGCAGGGGAATGGCTGACAGACCTCAGGCTATTTGACGTCTATCAGGGTAAAGGCATTGATCCGCATAGAAAAAGCCTCGCAGTCGGCTTGACCTGGCAGCATCCATCGCGCACTCTTAATGACGATGAGGTGAATACCACGACACAAAATATCCTCACCTCGCTCGAACAAAGGTTGAACGCCACGTTAAGGAAGTGACGTATGGGGGCTTTGACGAAAGCTGAGATGGCGGAACGTCTGTACGAAGAGTTGGGTCTGAACAAGCGCGAGGCCAAGGAATTGGTCGAGCTGTTTTTTGAAGAGATCCGCCACGCTCTGGAAGACAACGAACAGGTCAAATTGTCCGGTTTCGGCAATTTTGACCTGCGGGACAAACGCCAGCGGCCTGGCCGCAATCCAAAAACGGGAGAAGAAATCCCGATCACGGCTCGCCGTGTGGTCACCTTTCGTCCAGGGCAGAAGTTGAAGGCCCGAGTTGAGGCTTATGCTGGAACCAAGTCATAACGACGAACTACCCGTCATCCCAGGCAAACGCTACTTCACCATTGGTGAAGTCAGCGAGCTGTGTGCGGTAAAACCGCACGTGCTGCGCTATTGGGAGCAGGAGTTTCCTCAACTCAACCCCGTCAAACGCACCGGGAACCGTCGGTATTATCAGCGCCAGGACGTGCTGATGATCCGACAGATCCGTGCATTGCTGTACGACCAGGGGTTCACTATCAGCGGCGCACGCCAGCGTATGTCCGGTGATGAAGCCAAAGACGACACCACCCAATACAAGCAACTGATCCGCCAGATGATCTCCGAACTGGAAGATGTGCTGGTGGTGCTGAAGAAATGATTCAAGCTTTAAAAATACTTCCACATTTCAAAAGCTTGCGGTATATTCCGGTTCGCTTCGTTAAGAAGCGAACCCAGTAACACGCCTAGTCGGGGCGTAGCGCAGTCCGGTAGCGCACTAGCATGGGGTGCTAGGGGTCGAGTGTTCGAATCACTCCGTCCCGACCATATTGTTCAATGACTTGGCCCAATCTGAAAAGATTGGGCTTTTTCATGTCTGAAAAATACCCCCTACCCCCTACCGCGCCGTGGGCTGTTATGGGCCCGAGAGCCTGTTTCACCTCTGTGATCTGCCGGTGGGGTACAGCGAACATGCAATCGCTACGACACTCCCCTGAAATAACTGGCGTGACGTCGATAGGCGTTGTCGCGCGCATGTCGATACGCCACTAGCACACCTGCCCTAATTGATCCTTGCACGAACCCGGCAGTAGAGTTTGAAGCGCAAGCCAATGTATTAACGATGGGAAGGGGAGTGAAGATGACTATAAAAAAATACGTCTATATGACGGCTGCAGCCTGCCTGTTAGCGACCTCAAGTGCGCATGCGTCTTTCGCCACCAGTTGCCAGGATTCTCAGCCGTGGTACCACTTCAGCATGATTGAGGCAGCAACCTGTTTGCTCTCTGGTCAATGGTAATCGGGTCGCCCCCGCTGCGGTTCGGCGGGGGAGAGCCCCAGTGATCCCGCTCAAGTCGTGCCTTTCGGGCATTGCCCTCGATTGCGCTGACTTGACTCATCAACATTTGCTTAAAACAGCTCGCTGCCTCACCTGGCCTGACGCTGCGAGCGAACCGTTGCGCCTGTGATCATGTCTGTGCGAATGGCCGACGGTTGCCCGGCGTTGTTGCGTGCATAACTGCATAACGTGACCGGCAGCTCTGTTATATCAAGGAGTATGCCGTCCATGGCCAAGGTGTAGCGATCGTCGTCAATATCGCCACAGATGGTGCTGATCGCCGAGTTCACGCTGTAGTAATAATGCTGGCTAAAACCGTCCTGCTGGTTTTCCCAGGCGATGTGATAGCGGTGCTTGAGCTGCGGTGCCGGTGCCGGGTTGGTCAGGAATACCGAATGGGTGAACGCATTGCGCAGCAGCGCTTCGGTCAGCGGCTGTTCGGCCGTTTGCACCCCGAGTATGCATAACACATGCGGCCCCAGCACTGGACCGATGGGCTGGTTGATGTAGGCCTCGTCAGAAGCGGCAGCGACTTGGTAGCCGTGTGTGCGTGCGCAATCGCTGATGTGATTCACGGCTTTGAATCGGTAGAACGGTTCCCGGATCGAGAACCTCAGGTTCCAAGTCGGACGGGTAATTTGGTCGGTGGCGTCACGTTTTAAATGCACATAGGGCTTCAGGTTCCACGGCTCATCCAGCGTGATTTCAACCGCCTTGAGCTGACAGGTGGGGGTGTCGTTACGGAAAACACCGTCTACAAAGCAGTAGTACAAGTCGTTGACGGGGTAGCTGTAGTTGAATTTGGCGGCTTCGCACGCCGAGTTGTTCTGGCAGCTATTGAGAATGTCTTTCTGAATGGCAGACGCGACCTTGCTGATGATGCTGGTGATTTCATTGGTGTTCCGGTCCAGCATCGGACTGCCGGAGCTGCCTGGGCGCAGACCGTTGCAGCGGTTGCGCAAGGCGCTGGGGAACACGCCGGGATGTTCGGCAAAACTGTTGAGGGTCGATTCCACGCAGGCGCTCATGCGTAGGCCCTTTTTCAGAAAGCCGGTCGGCGCTCCCACGTTGATCACCTCTCGATCCGATGTCTGACGCTGGGAGGCCAGCTTGAGTGGCATGATCGCCTTGGCCACCAGCACCGCCAGTGACGTATCCAGTTCGAGCACGGCCAGGTCAGTGCCCGCCATGCTGCTCCAATGCGCCGTCTTGACGGCGTAGGTGATACGCCGTTCGGGTGTGTCATGAAAGTAGTTGAAGGTCACGTCGGCGGTGAGCGCCTGGTGGACGCGCGCTGTACCGTAGCTGTAGAACACACAATGCCCGGCGGTCAGCACATAAGCCGGCCCGATGGCCTTACCTTGGCGATTGCGCGTGTCGAGCAGAACGGCATTGCAGGTCTGGCCTAAGGCGTTTTCCAGTGAACCGATGCCGGTCCATTGCGGATAACGGTGGTTTTTATTTTCAAGGGCCACAGACGGTGACTGCTCGGTAAGGCCCTCGGCCAGATCTCTGGCATGGCTCGGCCAGACAGTGCTGAGCAACAGGAAATACAGGAAGATGCAGGCGGTGTGAGGAAGTGCCATAAGGGGCCTCGACAAGGAAGTCATTGATTGGCTGAAACTACTCAATCAGGCCAAGGCGGATGACATACAGGGCTACTGCGTGAGCCCTTGGCGGGATCCTCAGTCGCCGTTATGGCTGCTGGTGCTGGCGTCCTTACGCCCAACACCGTCTCGGGATTTTCCGTTCGTCCAAAGTTCGGCACTCCCTGTTACACGCCTGCTCCAATGTTTAAGTGCGTATTTGTCGCGCTTTAGAGCGGAGAGACAGCATGGAAATCAACGAGAACGCCCCAGGCAATATTTCACAGCAGGCAGTAACGCGTGGAACGGACAATGAGGCCGGTCATGATCCAAAGCGCGATGAGGATCATATCCCGCTGCCACCGGACGACGAGGCACCCCTCGAGGAAGATATGTCGGACGTGGACGCTGCCGATTCAGTAGCCAGTGAGCATCCTGACAACTGAGCATCAACGGACCCGGCCAAGCGCCGGGTTTTCATTTAAATGTCAGCGCAAGATAATTACGTTATTGTCGGCGTGATGCCCTTTTCCGAAAGGCCGAGAAGTTAAAGCAACCCAACTGCGGAGACGGATATGCGTGCCGAAGACGTTCTTGCCGACGACACAAACGAAGCAACATTTGAGGGAGTGACCGTACGTAAAGGGACGGTGGGTGCCTTTTTGGCAAACGTACGAGTTTGGAGTAATCCAGGCGCGAGCATGGATGATCAACTGCTGGCTGAGCGAGAAATTATTCAATCTCTGCCCGCTCTTAAGGCGATCGGGCTCCTCGACGTGTTTGAGCCTAAGGATTCCCGATTGCGTGAGTTGATCGCCAAGGCGGGCGCGCTACGGTGAGGGTATCCAGAGGGGGGCCACGCTGAGCAGCAAGAGGCCGGCTTTGTCTTGATGCGCCACTGTTGTTGCTGATTATGGCTTTCACAACGTCCGCCTGTATGGGGGCCAGGCGTCGAGTGTTCGAATCCCTGCGTCCCACTCTATTTCTGATCAAGCCCAACCTGAATAGGTTGGGCTCTTTCATGCCGGGAATAAATGCCTTCCCGCGTGAACCATCTTCATCGTGAATCACACCTGCTCATTAGTTACGCGCTAAGGAAATTTCCCACACCTGATCAGTATTCCCGTGAGCAATACATCGGTTAATCCGGCGCGCAGTACTGGTGTGGCGTTGTTGCAGGGCGATTGGGCGATGGAGCCTTTCTGGTAGTCGATGCGCAAGGTTAATAGATCGGCCGCCCAGGCTGTCTGGGTCAGCAGCAGGGCCAGCAGCAGGGTGGGGATTTTCATGCTCGGGTCTCCTTGAAATGGTTGGCCGGGCGCGCCAAACCAAGGTTTTCACGCAGTGTGGTGCCGGTGTATTCGCGCCGAAACAAGCCACGCCGCTGTAACTCGGGAACGACCAGGCGGGCGAAATCCTCCAGCCCGCCCGGCAGGTGTGGCACCAGAATATTGAAGCCATCCGCCGCGCCTTCTTCGAACCAGCGCTGCAGCTCATCGGCGATCTGCGTAGGCGTGCCGATCAAGCTGTAATGACCGCGTCCGCCGGCAATGCGTCGGCCCAGTTGCGCCAGTGTCAGCTGTTCGCGCTGGGCCAGTTTGCTCAGCAGTTACTGGCGGCCGCGCTGGTGCTGACCAGTCGCTTCCATAGCCCAGGCATCGAAAAGATGATCGCCGAGGTGGACATCCCGGTGGTGGAAACCTGGGACTACGTGCCGGAGCGCCGTGATGGTTTTACTGCGACCCTCAGCGAGCTGGGTGTGCAGCCGTGGGTCTTCGTCCCCGACGCCGACCGTGCGCCTTTCGAGGCGGGCAAGCAGGCCATGGAGGCGCTGATGGGGGCGGTGACCAGGCCCGACGCGATTTTCTTTGCCAACGACAACCTGGCTGCCGGTGGTTTGCTCGCCGGTCAACGAGCGGGGCTGAACATCCCGCAGGACTGTGCCGTCTTGGGCTTTGGTGATTACCCCTTCGCACAGATGTTGCTGCCCAGCCTCAGCACGATCCAGCCACCGGCCCTGCAGATTGGTGTATTAGCCGCCACCCGCGTTCTGCAAAGTCTGGGTGTATTACCGATCGAGGGTGAAGTTGCACGCTTGAATCTTTTGCACTGTCAGTTAATTGAAAGGGAAAGTACCTAGTCATTACGGGGTATGGCTAAGTGTAACTAGTGGCTATTGGCTGCTAACGCTCTAAATCAGTGCATTTGGCAATGTTTTATATTTAATTTTCCGCCAGCCGGAACTAGAGCTATAACTTCCAGTCGATACCCCCGGCTAACTCCTGCATCGGCTGTGGCGAACTAATGGCATTGTTCGGTAGTTCCAAATAGCCATACTTTTCGCAACGTTAGATATTCCTCAATGATGTCTTCAGCCCTCATCGATGCTTGCAAGATGCACATCCCGCACACCGACCAGGTGTGTGCGTGGCTGATGCAGCACGCCGGGCTTAAAACGCTGGATCTGGAACGCGCCCGGCGCTTATCCGATGACCCTCGCGACCTGCTGGGTTTACTCACGCGCCTGGGCCTGGTGTCCGAAATCGAACTGGCCCGCGCCTGGGCCGATCTGCTGGTTGCACCATTGCTGGCGGCCGACGCTGCGCCGCCGTTGCTCGACCCATTACCTGCCGTGACCGAGCGTTTCCTGCGTCACTACCACCTGGTGCCCATGGGTTGGGACGAGGGCGGCCTGCGCGTGCTGGCCGCCAACCCGACGCAGCTGTACCCGTTCCAAGCCCTGGCGTATGCCTGCCAAGTTCCTGTCTGGCTGGCCATCGGTGCACATACCGACGTAGAGGGCCTGATCGAGCGGTACTACGGCCAGGGCCGTTCGGCCATGGGCACGCTGATCGAAAACCTCGATGAGCAGGGTGGTGCCCTCGAAGATATCGAGCATCTCAAGGACATGGCTTCCGAAGCGCCGGTGATTCGCCTGGTCAACCTGATCCTGCAACGCGCCGTGGAACAACGGGCGTCGGATATCCATATCGAACCCTTCGAAAACCAGCTCAAGGTGCGCTACCGCATCGATGGCGTGCTGCACGACGCCGAAGCGCCGCCCGCCAGTTCGTCGGCGGCGGTGATCTCGCGGGTCAAGATCATGGCGCGCCTGGACATCGCCGAGCGGCGCCTGCCCCAGGATGGGCGCATCATGCTGCGCATCCAGGGCAAGGCGTTGGATTTGCGCGTGTCCACGGTGCCCACCAGCTTCGGCGAGTCGGTGGTGATGCGCCTGTTGGACCGGCAAACCGTGCAGTTCGACTTTCCAAGCCTGGGTTTTGATGGCCAGCGCCTGGCAGCCTTCCTTGATTTGCTTGAGCGGCCCCACGGCATCCTGCTGGTCACCGGGCCCACAGGCTCGGGTAAAACCACCACGCTGTACACCGCCTTGGCGCGGCTCAACACCGCCGAACGCAAGATCATCACCGTGGAAGACCCGGTGGAGTACCAGCTTGAAGGCATCAACCAGATCCAGGTCAAGCCCGCCATCGGCCTGGACTTTGCCGGAGCGTTGCGCGCCATCGTGCGCCAGGACCCGGACGTGATCATGATCGGTGAAATCCGCGACCTGGAAACGTGCCGCATCGCCGTCCAATCTTCACTCACCGGCCATCTGGTGCTCTCAACCCTGCACACCAACAGCGCCGCCGCCAGCATCACACGCTTGCTGGACATGGGCGTGGAAAGCTACCTGATCGCCTCCACCGTCAGCGGCATTCTCGCCCAACGCCTGGTGCGGCGCCTGGACCCGGCCACACGGGTCGCGTTCCAGGCGCCGCCGGCGTTGATCAAGGAACACGGCCTGGATCGCCTCACCGAGCAGCGCCCGATTCTGCTGTATCACGGCGACTACCACGGCCGCAGCGCCCTCACCGAATTGCTGGTGATGAACGATGAGTTGCGTGGCCTGCTGATGGCCCACGCCGACGCCGCCACCCTTGAGCAAGCCGCCCGTCGCGGCGGTTTGCGCACCTTGTATGAAGATGGCCTGCGTCAGGCACTGGCGGGCGTCACGTCCCTGGAAGAAGTGCTGCGCGTCACCCGTGGAGAGGATGCGTGAGCCTGTTCAAGTTCCGTGCCCTGGACAGCCAGGGCGCCGCCCAGAGAGGCACGCTGCAAGCTGCCGACCAGGCCGCCGCCGTCGCCATCTTGCACAAGCGTGGCTGGTTGCTGCTGCATATTGAAACGACGGGCAGTGTCTCGTTACGTCGTGTACGCGGGCCGTTGAAGGGGGCAGCGCTGGTGAGTTTCACCCAGCAACTGGCGACGCTGCTCGGCGCCGGTCAGCCCCTTGAACGCTCGTTGAACCTGCTGCTCAAGCAACCCGGCCAACCCCAGGTGCGGGCCTTGATCGAGCGCATCCGTGACCAGGTCAAGGCCGGCAAGCCGCTGTCGGCTGCGCTTGAGGAAGAGGGCGATACGTTTTCTGCGCTGTACCTGAGCATGGTGCGCGCGGGCGAAGCCGGTGGTGCGCTGGAAGACACCCTGCGCCAGCTCAGCGACTACCTGGAGCGCAGCCAGCGACTGCGTGGCGAGGTGATCAACGCGCTGATCTACCCGGCGTTCCTGGTGGTGGGCGTACTGGGTTCCCTGGCGCTGTTGCTGGCCTATGTGGTGCCGCAATTCGTGCCGATTTTTCAGGATCTGGGCGTGCCGATTCCGTTGATCACCCAAGTGATCCTGGGGCTTGGCGAGTTTTTGTCGGCCTATGGCCTGGTGCTGTTGGCCGGGGTGGCGATCAGTGCCGGGCTCCTGGTGACGCGCCTGCGCGACCCCAGCCGCCGCGAACGCTACGACCGTCACCTGCTGGGCATCCGTGTGGTCGGCCCGCTGCTGCAGCGGGTGCAAGCCGCACGCCTGACCCGCACCCTCGGCACCTTGCTCAGCAATGGCGTGGCGTTGCTGCCCGCATTGGTTATCGCCCGGCAGGTCTGCAGCAACCGTGCATTGCAGGTGCAAGTGGCGCGGGCGGCGCAACAGGTCAAAGGCGGCGGCACCCTGGCCGAGGCGTTTGGCAGTCAACCGCTGTTGCCGCAGTTGGCCCTGCAAATGATCGAGGTGGGCGAACACGCCGGTGAACTGCCCGGCATGTTGCTCAAGGTCGCCGACATCTTCGACGTCGAGGCCAAGCGTGCGATCGACCGCCTGCTCGCTGCGCTGGTGCCCTCGCTGACCGTGATCATGGCGGTGCTGGTGGCGGCAATCATGCTCGCGATCATGCTGCCGCTGATGAGCCTCACCAGCCATATATGAACCTTCATGGAGTGGAATCAATGAGAACCCGGCACCGCCAAAACGGCTTCACCCTGCTGGAAATGCTCGCGGTGATCGTGCTGCTGGGCATCGTCGCAACCATTGTCGTGCGCCAGGTCGGCGGCAATGTGGACAAGGGCAAATACGGCGCAGGCAAGGCGCAGTTGGCGAGCTTGAGCATGAAGATCGACAGCTACGCCCTGGATGTGGGGGCGCCGCCCAACACCCTGCAACAGCTGCTCGACAAGCCCGCCAATGCCTCCAGCTGGGCGGGCCCCTATGCCAAGCCTTCGGAGTTGAAGGACCCGTTCGGCCACGGGTTCGGTTATCGCTTCCCCGGGCAGCACGGCGCCTTCGACCTGATCTTCTACGGCCAGGACGGTCAACCGGGCGGCGAGGGCTACAGTGCCGATTTGGGTAACTGGGAGTAACCCGCCCATGGCCCAGCGCGGCTTTACCTTGCTGGAGATGCTGGTGGTCATTGTATTGATCGGCATCGCCGCCGGGTTGTTGGGGCTGGGTGTGCGCCAGGGGCTGCAAGTGGCTCAGGAGCGGCGGGTGGTGGGGCAGATGGTCGAGGCACTGCGCGCCACGCGGGCGGGGGCGATCGTCAGCGGCCGGGCGGCGCGCACCGAATTCGACCTGCAACGCCTGACGTTCCGGGCTCCAGGGCGTGCTGCGCAACAGTGGCAGGCACCGTTGCAGGTGACGCTGCACAGTGCCGAGCAGGCGGGCGCCGCCGTGGTGTTCTACCCCGATGGCAGTTCCACCGGCGGCAACCTGCTGCTGGCCAGCGGCGCCCGGCGTTGGCGTATCGACGTTGGCTGGCTCACCGGCAGCGTGCAGTCCAGGGCGCTGCCATGAAGCATCAGGCCGGTTTTACCCTGCTGGAAATGCTCGCGGCCCTGACGTTGATGGCGGTGTGCAGCAGTGTGTTGCTGGTTGCCTTCGGCCAGAGTGCGCGCTCGTTGGCCCAGGTTGCCCACAGCGACCGGCTAACCCAGGCCGCGCTCACGCTGCTGGACCAGGAAGCGGCCGGCCCGCTGAGCGAGGGCACCTTGCAAGGCGAACTTGATGGCATCCATTGGCACTTGACCAGTACCCGGCAACAGCCCCATCTCTTTCGTCTCGACCTGAACCTGCGCGAAGGCGCGCATCAGGCCCGCTTCAGCACCTTGAAGGCCCGCCTGTGAAGCGCCGCGAGCAGGGCTTCACCTTGCTGGAGATCCTGGTGGTGCTCAGCCTGCTTTCGATATTGTTATTGCTGGTGGGCGCTGCGTTGCTGGGCGCCAATCGGGCGGTGGCCAAGGCCCAAAGTTACACCGTGAGCCTGGATGAAATGCGCACCGCCCAACAGTTTCTACGCACCGCGATCAGCGAGGCGTTGCCCTTGAATATCATTGAAGACGACAGCCAGGCCGACGGTTTTTTTATCGGTACGGCAGAGCGCTTGCAGTTTGTGGCGACCTTGCCCGGCGTGCTCGGCGGGGGCATCCAGCGCTTTACCTTGCAACGGGTAGAACAGGATTTTCAGGTGGCGTTTTCGCAGTTGCAATCCGCTGCCAACGCCCAGCGCGCTGAACCGCAAGTGCTGCTGCATAACGTCGAGGCGCTGCAATTGAGTTATCGCGGCGTATCGCCCTTGGGCCAGCCCACCGGCTGGTTGAACGCGTGGCCCTGGCCCCGGCGCTTGCCCGTCGCAGTACGCATCGACGCCAGCGTCAACGGGCCGGTGCCGTGGCTGACGCAAGTGATTGCCCTGCGCCTGAACCTCGGCAGCGCGAGCAGTGAACAATGAAGCGCCAACGCGGAGCGGCGTTGCTGCTGGTGCTGTGGGTGCTGGCTTTACTCAGCCTATTGCTCGGCGGTTTGGCTGCCTGGGTGCAACTGCAAAGTCGCCAGGCGCTGTGGTACCGCCAGCACACCCAGACGCTGTTGGCCGCCGAAGCCGGTATTGCCCAGGTCATGGCTGATCGGCACTGGGTGGCGGACGGGCGTGCCATCGCGCTGACCTTCGACGACGCCCGCCTACAGGTCCGCCTGCGCAGTGAGCGCGGCAAGCTGTACCTGGTCAACGCCGACCCCGATGACTTGCTGCACCTGGCCCTGGCTTGCGACGCTACCCCGGCCCAGGCCCATCAGTTGGTCCAGGCGCTTGAGGCTCGGCGCCATCAGGGCCTGGCGCCGTTTCGGGTGCTGGAAGAAGTGCGGCAACTGCCCGGTATGATCCAGGCGCTGTACAGCCAATTAGTGCCGGAAATTACTTTGTGGAGCGACCTGGATCGACCCGATCCGGCATTTGCCAGCCCCTTGATGCGCAAGGCATTGAACCTGCCACGCCAAAACGCCGAGGGCGCCGACCCCGGCCAGGTGCTGGAAATCGACAGCCGTGCCGAGCGCCCCGGCGGCTATCAGGCACGCCTGCAACTCACCGTCTTATTGAGCCCCGCGGAGGACCGTGCACAACCCTATCGGGTGGTGCGGTGGCAAGAATGAATCGACTTGAACCTATCGCCCGCCAGTGGCGCGGCAGCCTGTTGCAACAAGGCTGGCACCTGTGGCTCACCGAGCTGCGCGGCTGTGTGCCGAGCTGGCTGGCCCCGCAAGAGCCGCCTGAACAGGTCCATCACTGGCCGCTGACGGCGCCGGTTATCCCCGGCAACGCCTGCCAGGTGCTGATGCTCGACCCTGAGGTGGTGCTGCAGCAACGCCTGCAATTGCCCCTGGCGGCCGCGCGCAACCTCACGGCGGTGGTCGGCTATGAACTGGACCGCTACACCCCGTTCGACGCCGAGCAGTTGTACTTCGTGGCGCGTCAGGAGCAGCGCACACCCACCCACCTTGAGGTCACGCTGGTGGCGATCCTGCGCGAGCGTCTGGACCGGATTCTCAGCGACTGCGCTGCCCTCGGTCTGCATCCCCATCGCGTCGATGTGGCGGGCCTGGGCATTGACCTGCTGCCGGCACCGTTACGCTCGCGCCAACGCCGAAGGGGCAAGGATTTGCAGCGCAGCCTGCCATGGCTGTGTGGTGCCTTGCTGATCGCCGCCATGTTGCTGTGGCTCAACGACCGCCAGCGTGTACTCGACGCCATGCACGCCACCGTGCAGCAGCAAAAAGCCCAGGTCGCCCAGGTGCACGCCCTGCGCCAGCAACTGCTCAATACCCGCGGCGCAGCGCAGTACCTCACCCAGCGAAAACTGGCGCAACCGCCGCTGGCTGCGCTGCTCAATGACTTGACCACTTGCCTGCCCGCCGACACTTGGCTCGACCAATTGGACGTCAAGGACGCTGAGGTGACCTTCTCCGGGCAAAGCGCCAAGGCCAGTGGCCTGATCACCCGCATCAAAGGCTGCTGGCGGTTGGACAACGCCCAGTTCGAAGGGGTGATTCAACCCGATGCGCGCACCGGCAAGGACCAGTTTGCCTTGCGCGCCCACTTACGCCCGGAGGCCGCCGATGCGCCGACCCCTCACACCCCGTGAACGTCGTGGCGGGGCCTTGTTGCTCCTGGCCGTGGTACTCGGTGCGGCCTATTGGTTGCTGATCGACAGCTGGTTCGCCGGCCCGTTGCGCACCATGGGCGAGCAAGCCCAGCAGTTGCGTGAACAGCAGCAACGCTACGCCGCCGTGTTGCACCAGGGCGATGCATTGCGCGAGCAGCTTGAGCTGGCGCGGCAAGACCCGGCCAGCAGCGCCAGCCTGTTGCCAGGCGATGACCCCGATGTGGTCGCCGCCGACCTGATGCAGCGTCTGGCCGACCTGATCAACAGCCACGCCAACCTTGGCGGCGGCTGCAACCTCACCCAGCGCAAACCCATCACCACCGAACAGGACAGCAGCGAGCCCTATCGGCAGGTCAAGGTCAGCCTCACGCTCAACTGCGCCATCGAACCGCTGACCGCGATCCTGCACGCGCTGGAATACCAGCCGCCGTTTCTGTTTGTCGATGAGTTGCGCATTCGCCGCAGCAAACAGGCACCGGCCACTGGCGGGGCGGGCAAGCTGGCGGTGCAACTGCTGGTGCGTGGCTACCTGCAACCGGCGCAGGTGGCGCCATGATCGGTGCACTGCGCCCCCTGGAGTGGGGCTTGCTCGGCTTGGCCGGGCTATTGGGCGTGCTGATGGCGGTGATCCTCAGCAGCATCGGTGATCAACCGCGATGGTTGCCGCAGGCGCCTGCACCTGCTCAGCCCTCCGTCACTGTGCAGGCCGCACCGGCGCCGGCGTTGCAAGAGCTCGCGAGCACCTGGCAGACGCCGCTGTTCAGCCCCGATCGACGTCCGGACAGCGTGGTCGGCAAGACCCAGGTGGCGAGCCTGGCCAACCTGACCCTCAGCGGCATCATGATCACCGGCAACCTGCAAATGGCCATGCTCAAGCAAGCCGGCGGCCCACCCCTGACGGTGCGCCTGGGCCAGACGCTGCCCAACGGCTGGCGCCTGGAACACCTGACCCCGCAATACGCCCGTTTCGCCCTCAACGGGCGCACCCAGACCCTGAGCCTCTACGGCAAGCGGTTACCCCTGATTTCCCATCCCCGCGAGCCCCTCCCTTGATCGATATGCGCACTTCGCTGTTTTGCCTGGCCACTGCCGTCTCCTTGGGCGGTTGTGGATCCTTATCCGACCGCCTTGATCCGGACGACCAGCTGCTGAACGAGGCGCTGCAAGGCACCGGTTCGCAACGCCCGCCGAATGCAGCGCCTGCGATGCAAAGCGCTCTGCCCGAGGCGAAGTCGCCGCCGCAGCGCCAGCTGATTCGTGGCAATCAGACGTTTGTGCGTAAACCCACTGCGCCGGTAAAAGCCCAGGAGGAGGGCGGCGACATCGTCTTCAACTTTCAGGGCCAGCCCATCGAAGCGGTGATCAACAGCGTAATGGGCGACTTGCTGCACGAGAACTACAGCATCGCCGAGGGCGTGAAGGGCAATGTCAGCTTCTCCACGTCAAAACCGGTGGACAAGCAGCAGGCCCTGTCGATCCTCGAAACCCTGCTGTCCTGGACCGACAACGCCATGATCAAGCAGGGCAGCCGCTACGTGATCCTGCCGGCCAGCCAGGCGGTGGCGGGCAAGCTGGTGCCGCAGATGCGCGTGACGCAGCCCTCCAGCGGGCTCTCGGCGCGACTCTTCCCGCTGCGCTACATCTCCGCCACCGAGATGCAGAAACTGCTCAAGCCCTTCGCCCGAGAGAATGCGTTTCTGCTGGTCGACCCGGCGCGCAACGTCCTGAGCCTGGCCGGCACCCCGGAAGAGCTGGCCAACTACCAGGACACCATCGACACTTTCGATGTGGACTGGCTCAAGGGAATGTCCGTGGCGGTCTTCGGCCTGCAACGCGCCTCGGTGGCCGAACTGATGCCTGAGCTGCAAGCCATGTTCGGCGCCGACAGCGGCACGCCCCTGGCGGGTATGTTGCGATTTTTGCCGGTCGAGCGCACCAACTCGGTGGTGGCGATTTCGTCTCAGCCCGAGTACCTCAGCGAGGTGGGTGACTGGATTCGCACAATCGACGAGGGCGGCGGCAACGAGCCGCAGATGTATGTGTACGACGTGCGCAATATGAAGGCCGCCGACCTGGCCAAATATTTGCGGCAGATCTACGGCAATGGCGCGATCAAGGACGACGCACCGGCCAAGGTCGCGCCGGGGTTGCGTACCACCACGTTGTCCTCGTCAACCAGCGCTGGGCTGCAGGCCAATGTCCCAGCGCCTGCACCCGACGAACCCGAATCCGAACCTGCCGAAAATACCCAGGCGCCCCCCACCAGCGACCTCGAAGCCGGCACCCGCATCACCGCGCAAAAGAGCAGCAACCAGCTGCTGGTGCGCACCCGTCCGGCGCAATGGAAAGAGATCGAAGCGGCGATCAAGCGCCTGGACAACCCACCGCTGCAAGTGCAGATCGAGACCCGCATCCTGGAGGTCAAACTCACCGGTGAACTGGACCTGGGTGTGCAGTGGTATCTGGGCCGCCTGGCGGGCAATTCCACCAGCACCACGGTGGCCAACGCCTCCGGCAGCCAAGGCGCCCTGGGCGGTGGCGGGGCGGGGCTGGGGGCGGCGGATTCGTTGTTCTACTCCTTTGTCAGCTCCAACCTGCAAGTGGCTTTGCACGCCCTGGAAACCAACGGCCGCACCCAGGTGCTGTCGGCGCCGTCGCTGGTGGTGATGAACAATCAGCCGGCTCAGATTCAGGTGGGCGATAACATTCCCATCAGCCAGACCACCGTCAACACCGGTGACGCCGACACCACCTTGAGCAGTGTCGAATATGTACAGACCGGGGTGATCCTGGATGTGGTGCCGCGCATCAATCCGGGCGGGCTGGTGTACATGGATATCCAGCAGCAGGTCAGTGATGCCCAGAACCCGGCGGGCAGCAGTGAGACGCCGGTGAACCCGCGCATTTCCACACGCTCGGTGTCGACTCAGGTGGCGGTGCAGAGTGGGCAGACGGTATTGCTTGGTGGGTTGATCAAACAGGACAACGCCGAGAGTGTCAGTGCCGTGCCTTATCTGGGGAAGATACCGGGGTTGCGGTGGTTGTTTGGCAATACTGGCAAGTCCAAGGACCGTACAGAGTTGATAGTGCTCATTACGCCAAGAGTCATTACCAGCAGCAGCCAGGCACGGCAGGTGACTGATGATTATCGCCAGCAGATGCAACTGTTGCGGCCGGCTCAATAATCCTGGCTGCTCCGAGTACCAATGTGGGAGGGGGCTTGCTCCCGATGGCGGCTTGACTGCCAGCGACTACCTAAATGATGCGACGCGATCCAAATGTGGGAGCTGGCTTGCCTGCGATGACGGCCTGACAGCCAACACAGTTATACCGAGTACATATCCATTCCTGTGGTAACGGCTGATATTGGTTCCGCTTTTACAGCGGGTCACTTTTGGAAAAGAGCCCCAAAAGTAACCAAAAGGGCTCTTGCCCCACCACTCGGCACCTCGCTTAGGCTCGGTGTGCCCGTAATCCGACAGTGATTTGGGGGGCCGCCGCCACGCGCCATCCATGGCGCGGGGCGGCTAAACCGGCATCCCTGCCGGTTTACCCCCCAAATCCCTGTCGAATTCCGGCCAGCGTGGTTTAACGGGGCGCCTAGGATCAAAAGCAGATCAAGATCACGAGCGGCTCGCTTCGCATCGTGGTTACGGTTGGCGGCTGCAAAGTTGTGTAGATACCTATGCTATCGAGGGCAACCTCCCTAGCCCAGAATCTCTCTTCTGCTGATGGGTTAAACATTACCGTTATGAATAAAAATATTAAATAATAATGAAAGTAGAGAATATTAGCTTATGCCAAAACAGCATTATATTTTTGAAATTCATTCCGTTATGTTTGAGCTCAACAGCCTACCCCTGACCTCGGATGGTACCCAGCGTGATTCAGATTCTGCGCGCCTGACCGGGTGACTATCCCCCGCAGCAGAGTCGTTGGACGGGAGCTCAACGTATGTTGCCACTTCAAACCCCTCGCTTGCCCCACACCTAGCCCAAGCCGAAACGCCTTTTGAACACCGGTCACGCCGCGTCAGGCGCGTGCCTGCTCGATTTCGCGATTTGGAAAAAGCCGGGAATGGATATGAAGCACGTTCTACAACCCACCGCCGCCCTGACGTTGTCCTTGCTGGCTGCAGCGACGCAAGCCCAGGACGACAGCACCCTGTCTACCGTCGTGGTCACCGGCAACCGTGGCGCCGAGCAGCGCACGGTCACCAGCAGCCCGGTGCCGATTGATGTGGTCAGCGCCAAGCAACTGCAAAGCACCGGCAAGCCCGGGTTGATGGAGGCGTTGAGCGCAGTGATCCCGTCGCTGACCTTGCCGGAAAAAACCGGCTGGGACGCCAGCGGCATTGCCCGGGCGCCGAACCTGCGGGGCCTGAGCGCCGCCGAAGTACTGGTGCTGGTCAACGGCAAGCGCCGCCACACCAGCGCCACCTTGAATATCAACGGCATCAACACTGGCGCGGCGCCGGCGGATCTGGACCTGATCCCCATCAGTGCCATCGACCATGTGGAAGTCCTGCGCGATGGCGCCGCAGCTCAATACGGTTCCGACGCCATCGCCGGGGTGATCAACGTGATCCTCAAGGCCGACACCAGCGGCACTTCGGTGACCAATGCCGGCCTTGGCTACGACGGTAAGAAACAGACGGTGCAGCAAAGCCTCAACAAGGGCTTCGAAATCGGTAACGGCGGCATCGTGCAGTTGGCTCTGGATGCGCGTAGCCAGAACGATGACAACAAGGCCAGCGCCAATGGCTACACCTACGAGCAGGCGTATGGCCTGGCAGGCAAGTCCACCTATGGCGGCTACGGCACGCCCAAGACCAACCTGCTGACCCTGGGCTACAACGCCGAGCTGCCGATCGATGACAGCCTCAGCCTGTACTCCTTCACCACCTACTCGCGACGCAAAGCAGAGCAGGGCCAGAACTTCCGCTTGCCGACCATCACCAACACCATCACTACCGGGCCCAACGGCTACCCGGCCGGGTACACCCCGACCTGGTACATCGACGAGGACGATTTCCAGGCGGCCTTCGGCGGCAAGGGCACCCTGGGTGAGTGGGACTGGGACCTGTCCACCACTTACGGGCGCAATGAAGCGGAGCAGGGCACCACCCACAACCAGAACCCGTCCCTGGGCGAAGCCACGCCGAACAGCTTCACGTCCGGCACCTGGATTTCCACCGAGTTGACCACCAACCTGGACTTCAAACGCGGCTTTGATATCGGCCTGCAAAAACCCTTGGACCTGTCTTATGGCTTCGAGCATCGGCGCGATACCTACGAGGTACAGGCCGGTGACTACGGGTCTTATGCCAACGGCGGCTACTGCGTGGCGCCGGGTAACTGCGCGTCGTCAGGGGCTCAGGTCACCAACGGTATTTCCCCGCAGGAAGAAAGCAGCGCTTCTCGCAATAGCCTGGCCAGTTATGTGGACGTGGGCTTCAACCCCTTGCCGGATTGGTACGTCGGCACCGCTTTGCGCTATGAGCATTACAACGAAGGCGTGGGTGCCACCCGCAGCGGCAAGCTGACCACCCGCTACGACTTCACGCCGCAGTTCGCGGTGCGTGCCACGGTGAGCAATGGCTTTCGGGCGCCGTCCCTGGCCAACAGTTTGTTCAGTGCGCGCTCCACCACCTATGGCGTGGTGGACGGCGTGTACCAGTCGATCAATTACGGCGTGCTGCCGGTGGGGTCGGCGGCGGCCAAGGCGCTGGGCGCCGAAGAGTTGAAGCCCGAACGCTCCACCAATTTCAGCCTCGGTTTCACCCTTACACCCACCGACCGCCTGAGCTTCACCGCCGATGCCTACGTGATCAATCTACGAGACCGCATCACCCTGACCGGCACCTTGCTGGGTCCTGAAGTCACCCAGGTACTGCAGAACAACGGCATCAACTCCACCTCCGGCGGCCAGTACTTTATCAATGGCGCCGACACCCGCACCAAGGGCCTGGACCTGGTCAGCAGCTACAACCAGGACCTGGGCGCGTTCGGCGCGCTGAAGTGGACCGCTGCGTTCAACTGGAACCAGACCAGAATCCAGAACTACAAGGCGTCCACCAGCATCCTTGGCCGGCCTTATGACCTGATGGATCGCGAGGCCCGCAACCTGATCACCGGCGTGCAGCCCAATACCAAGCTGATCCTTGGTGGCGACTGGAGCATCGAACGCTTCAATCTCAGCCTGGCCCTGACTCGCTACGGTTCCTACAAGGAGGTCAACTCATCGGCCAACCGCGACCTGGACCGGGTCTACAGCGCCAAATGGATCACCGACCTCGACCTTGGCTACAACCTCACCAAAGACCTGAACATCGCCATCGGCGCCAAGAACCTGTTCGACCAATACCCCAAGAAACAAGGGGTGCCGAGCAGCACCATGGTTGCCAGCTACGGCACTTATTCGCCCTACGGTTTTACCGGTGGGTACTACTACACCCGGCTGACTTACGCCTTCTAAGGCCTGCGAGGAATAGCACATGCCCATTGTCGCCAAACCCTACGACCTGCTTGATGAGGTCAGCGTACAACCGCTGCGTCAGCGCCGTATCTCGACGCCGATAAAGGCTCTGCAAGTGGTGCCCGCCCGGCATCCCTGGCGCTGGGCCGGGTCGATCTTCGCCGCGCTGGTGCTGCTGGCCATCGTGCATTCCCTGGCCACCAACCCGCGCTGGGAGTGGGGGGTGTTTGGCCAGTGGTTCTTCTCGCCCTCGGTGCTGCGCGGCTTGGGGCAGACGCTGTTGCTGACGCTGCTGAGCACTGTGTTCAGCATCATCCTTGGCACGGCGCTAGCGTTGGCGCGGCTGTCGGGTTCGCCGTTGCTGGCCGCATTGGCCTGGGGCTATATCTGGTTTTTCCGCTCGATGCCGGCGCTGCTGGTGCTGATCATCCTCTACAACTTTGCCTACCTGTACGACCACATCGTGCTCGGTGTGCCGTTCACCGATCTGGTGTTCGCCGAGTGGTCGACGGTGGATGTGCTCAGTCAATTCACCGTGGCGGTTTTGGGCTTGAGCCTGATGCAGGCCGCCTACGCGGCAGAGATCATCCGCGGTGGCCTGATCGGTGTGGAGGCCGGCCAGCATGAAGCGGCGGCGGCCCTGGGGTTGCCGGCCTCGCGGCGCATCTTCCGCATCATCCTGCCCCAAGCGCTGCGCTCGATTTTGCCATCAGGGTTCAATGAAATCATCGGCCTGGTCAAGGGCACCTCCATCGTCTACGTGCTGGCCTTGCCCGAGCTGTTCTACACCGTGCAAGTCATCTACAACCGTACCCAGGCGGTAATTCCGCTGCTGATCGTCGCCACGGTCTGGTACCTGATCATCACCACCGTGCTCACCAGCGCCCAGTACTACGTCGAGCGTCACTTTGCCCGCGGCACCGCGCGGGTGCTGCCGCCGACGCCGTTGCAGCGCCTGCGCCTGTGGCTCAAGGAGAAGTCCCATGGCTGAAGCACGCGCCGGGCGCATCCAGATCCAGGGCGTGGGCAAGCGCTTTGGCAACCAGCAGGTGCTCGATAACATCGACCTGACCATCGACCCCGGCAAGGTCACGGTGATCCTCGGGCCGTCCGGCTCGGGCAAGTCCACCCTGCTGCGCACCATCAACCACCTAGAGAAAATCGACAGCGGGCATATCACCATCGACGGTGAATATGTCGGCTATCGACGCAAGGGCGACCTGCTGTTCGAACTCAAGGAGCGCGAGATCCTCAAGCGTCGCATCGACGTCGGTTTTGTATTCCAGAACTTCAACCTGTTCCCGCACCTCACCGCGTGGGAAAACATCGCCGAAGCGCCGTTGGCCCACAAGCGCTGGAGCAAGGCCCAAGCGCACTTCAAGGCTGCCGAGTTGCTGGCCAAGGTCGGCCTGGCGGACAAGGCCGACGCCTATCCGCGCCAGCTCTCCGGTGGTCAGCAACAACGCGTCGCCATCGCCCGGGCCCTGGCCCTGGACCCGAAGGTTCTGCTGTTCGACGAGCCCACCTCGGCCCTCGACCCTGAGCTGGTAGGCGAGGTGCTGGACGTGATCAAGGGCCTGACCCGACTGGGCGTGACCCTCGTAATCGTCACCCACGAGATCGGCTTTGCCCGTGAAGTGGCCGACCACGTGGTGTTTCTTTGCGACGGTCAACTGATCGAAGAAGGCCCGCCCGAACAGATCCTGCGCCAACCCCACCATCCCCGCACCCAGGCCTTTCTCGGCAAGGTGCTTTAGTTCAAGGAGTGAGTGCCCATGTTCATCAACACCACCCGCGTGACCTTGCTGGCGCTTGCCGTCAGCACCGCGCAATACGCCTTCGCTGTGCAACAGGTCGATCTCAGCCCCGACCGCCCGCGCATCCATGTGCCGCGCAATGAAGCGGCCATCGCGCAGATCCCGCCGGGCTTCAAGTTCGCCCAGCCGGGCAAGTTCACTGTGGCGGTGTCCGGCGTAGCAGGGCCACCTCTGGCGCTGCTTGCCAGTGACGACAAGACCACCATCGGCAGCGAAGCCGACACCGCGCAATTGGTCGCCGACAGCCTCGGCCTGCAACTCAACGTGGTGCAGACCAGCTGGGAAGACTGGCCCCTGGGTGTCAGTTCGGGCAAATACGATGCGGTGATCAGCAACGTCACCGTCACCGAGGCACGCAAGAAGCGTTTTGACTTCGCCACCTACCGCCAGGACGTGCTCGGCTTTTACGTCAAGAGCACCAGCAAGATCAACGCGATCCAGCAAGCGGCGGACATTGCCGGGCTGAAGATCATCGTCGGCTCCGGCACCAACCAGGAAAAGGTCCTGCTGGCCTGGAACGAGGCCAATGAAAAAGCCGGCCTCAAGCCTGCGCTGTTGCAATACTTCGACGACCAGGCCGCCGCGCAACTGGCGGTGCAGTCAGGGCGCAGCGATGCGCTGTTCGGGCCGAACTCGGTGTACGCCTATTCGGCGGCGATCACCGGCGGCATCAAGCGCGTCGGCACTGTCAACGGTGGGTGGCCGTTGCAGGCCGATATCGCCGTGACCACGCGCAAGGACAACGGCCTGGTCCAGCCGATCCACACTGCCTTGGAAGGCGCGATTGCCGGAGGGCAATACGAGCAGGTGCTGCAACGTTGGGGCCTGGATGTCGAACGCGTCGACAAGTCGCTGATCAATCCACCGGGCCTGCCGGACTAGGAGCATCGACATGGGACTGACACGACGTGAAGCGCTGTCGAGCATTGCCGCAGTGGGCGGTGAGAAGGCGGTCAAGGATGCACTGGCGGTGTTGGGGCTGGGCCCATCGTCACACCGCCGACCGCAACCGCTGAAACTCAAGGATGGCCTGGGGCAGGGCACCCGCGTGCTGGTGCTGGGCGCCGGGATTGCAGGATTGGTCACGGCCCTGGAGCTGAGCCGCGCTGGCTTCAGCGTGCAGGTGCTGGAAGCCCGTGAGCGCGTGGGTGGTCGCACCTGGACCCTGCGCAACGGCGACCGCGTGGACTACAAGGATGGTCGCTTGCAAACCGTGGGGTTTGATCCGGGCCAGTATTTCAATGCCGGCCCGGCGCGCATTCCCAGCCAGCACCGCACGATCCTCGACTATTGCAGTGAGCTGGGCGTGCCGTTGGAAGTGCTGGTCAACAGCAGCCATGGCGCCCAGGTGCGGCCGGACCTGAGCCAGCCGGCGTTCAGCGTCGGCCAGGCGCTCAACGATACCCGTGGGCACCTGTCCGGGTTGCTGGCCAGGGCGGTGCAACGTGACGCCCTTGACGATGTGTTGAGTGGTGAAGAGCGCACGCGCCTGCTGGGTTTTTTGCAGGTGTACGGCGACCTGTCCCAGGAGCTGGCCTTCGAGGGCACCCTGCGTTCCGGGCACCTTGAATCCGCCGCCCACCCTGGCGCCTTGCCCGCCCGCCACAAGCCGCTGGGGTTGGAGCGCTTGCTGCACCCGGAACTCTGGGGCGCTTTGTTGCACACCGAATTCCCGGAATTTTCAGCCACCATGTTCCAGCCGGTGGGCGGCATGGACCGCATCACCGACGCCCTCTACCGACGCGTGCATGAGCAGGTGCAACTGGGCGCCCAGGTGCGACAGATCCGTCAGTTGGAGGACGGCGTGGCGGTGACCTATCACGACCAGCACAGCGGCCGCGAACAGGTGGTGCGCGCCGATTACCTGGTCTCAACCTTGCCGCTGCCCCTTTTGGCCAGGCTCGACAGTGACTTCAGCGACCCGGTCAAGGCCGCCTTGCTCAGCACTCGCAGCGATCAGGCGACCAAGGTGGCGTGGCAATCCCCACGTTTCTGGGAAACCGATTACCGCACCTATGGCGGCCTGTCATGGGTCGAGCACCCGGCGCGCTTGCTGTGGTACCCCAGCAACGACCTCAACACCCGCGAAGGCGTGCTGGTGGCGGGTTACGTGACTGGGGAGGGCGCCGACGTGTTCGGCGCGCAGCCACTCGAACAGCAGTACGCCGCCTCCCGGCAGGCCGTAGAGCTGTTGCATCCAGGTTATTCCAAACATTTGCGTCATCCACTGGCGGTGTCCTGGGAACAGATCCCCTACAGCGAAGGCCCGTGGCTGCAACGCGAACACTTCCCCGCCCAGGCCCACGCCTTGCTGGAACGGCCCCATGGCCGGGTGTACTTCGCCGGCGACGGCCTGGTGCAAAGTGGCGTGGGCATCTGGCAGGAGTCGGCGGCCAACTCCGCGCGCCATGTGGTGGCGCAACTGGCCGAGCACATCACCCAACAACGACAGATCGCGGCTGTGGCCGCCTCTTGAGGAGCAATACCATGAGCGACAGCATTCAACGCACCAGCGTGGGCGATTTTCCCATCTCGCAAACCGTCACCGTGCCGGCCTCGGCCAGTCTGATATTCGTCAGCGGCACGCTGCCCGACCTCGCCGACCCAAATGTGCCTGGGGCTTATGGCGACACCGAAGTACAGACTGTTTCAGTGTTTAACAAGCTGCGCAAAATCCTCCAGCAGCAGGATCTGGACCTGGGCGATATCGTGCAGTTGCGGGTATTTCTGGTCGGCGCGGAAGAAACCGACGGCAAGCTGGATTTTGCCGGGTTGCAGCGGGGGTATACGCAGTTCTTCGGTTCGCCCGAGCAGCCGAACAAACCGGCGCGGACCGCGTTGCAAGTGGTGGCGCTGCCGTTGCCGGGGGCGTTGGTGGAAGTGGAGGCGATTGCTGCCCGGGCGGTGTGATGCCGCCCGTCACTCTGCGGCGTGGAGCCTTTGCTCTGTCGCCCGATCGATCAATGCCCGCAGCGCTTCGAACAAAGGGGCTGCATCTGTGTGTTTTTTGCCGTAGGCCAGGTTGAAGGCGTAATCGAAATCGGGCGGGTTCAGCCCTTGGGTGTGCTGCAGCAGGGTCTCCAGTTTGTCCATGGCCTTGACGGCTTTTGCTTCCGGCGAGCGTGCGTTCTCGTAGTCATCCCATAACGTCAGGATCTCGGCTTTCAGGGGGCTGTCCAGGGACTGCGCCAACAGCAGCAGGTCGAGTCGCTCCTGTTCACCCTTGTTGGGAAAGGCCGCCTGGCTGACCGCCGGGATATCGCCGTGGATGGCTTCGCCCAAATCATGGATAACGCACATTTTGAGGATTTTCAGCAGGTCCAGGCCGGGCAATTGATCGGCGAACACCATCGCCATCAGACACAGGCGCCAACTGTGTTCGGCCGTGCTTTCAGTGCGGCCCGAAGCCGTGTGGGCGCTTCTGAGCACATCCTTGAGTTTTTCCGCTTCGCGCAGAAAATCGAGACGGCCTTTGATTTTTTCCATGTCCATGATGCTGCCTCGCAAGGTCGGTTGTGCAGGTAAGCCTAGGTGCGCGAGCGCAGATCGTCCACGCATATAATATGCGCGGTGGGCTTTCAGAGTGTCTCGACCAGGCGTGCTGCGCTGCCATCGCTCAGGGTCATGCGTGTCCAGCGACACAGGCTTGGGCGTATGGGCACGAGATTGGAGTCGTTGCTTCCAGTGGTGAATTCAAGGGCCGGTGGTGCCTGGGTTTCACGCCAGCCGGTATGCTCCAGGCTGGCTTCGATCAGCTGGATTTGCGGCGTTGCGAAGCGCCACAACGACTGGCCCATAAGCTCGGCGAGCGGGCTGCTGAACTGGCGTGCGCGGGAAGGCGAGCACGCGAGCAGGCGGTGCGTCAGGTCGCACACCAAGTGCATCGCTTGCGAACTCTCGCTGACCAGCCGGGCCAATGCCTGATCGGCGGCTGCATCAAGTCGGGCTGCCAACAACTGCTCAAGCTGTTGGTGCGCAGCCGGATCCATCGCTTGTACGCCACTTTCCCAGCGCGAAATAGTCGATTGCGTGACGTTGAACAACTGCGCTGCATGACTTTGCTTGATGCGGTGCAGCAAACGCCATCGCCGCAGCGCAACGCCGGGCAAGGCAGGCTTGAGCAAGGAGTGAGGCATCTGCGATTCCTGAGTCGACGGGTGGATGACGAGTGTGATGACAAGAGGGCAGCGGTGCAAATGAGTGGGATGAACGGCCCTCGGGTTGGCACACCAAGCCTCAGGGCTGAAGTGTTGATCGCTCCTGATACGCAGATCCAATGTGGGAGGGGGCTTGCTCCCGATAGCGGATTGTCAGTCACTGCATGTGTTGACTGAACCACTGCTATCGGGAGCAAGCCCCCTTCCACATGGCTACTCTTTATTGCTGCAACAACAAAGCCTGCTGCTTGAGCTTGCGCTTCTGGACAAACGGTAAGGTTTCATCATCCCCATACGGCGCGCTGTACCAATTGCCGTAGCTCGGGTTGGGCAGCAGGAACCAGCGCTGCCCCAGCCAGTTCATATAGGGTTCGACGGCCTTGCGCTGCGCAGCCAGGGTGTTGTGTTCGGCCTGCACGAAATCTCCCAGCGAGTCACCGGCCATCAACAACACGCGGGCTTGGCTGGCGACCCACTGGCGACGGCAGTTCTTGCCATAGCCAGCGCTTTCACAGTGGCCGGTAGGCGTGCTGGCCGCCAGGACCTGTGCGTCGCTCTCTATCGGAAAGCCGCGCAAACGCAGGTTTTTGGCGGTGGCCGCGACCTGGCTGTGCTCGCGGTTGGTGAGGTAATACACCTTGATGCCTTTTTGCCTGGCCGCTTGCAGGAACGCCACGGAACCCGGCAGTGCCTCGGCCTTGGCCTGCTCGACCCAGGTATTCCAGCGATCGTAGGAATAGACCTGATTGTTGATGATGTCGCGAGCGTTGAGCGGCACGTTGTCCAACAGCGTCTCGTCGATATCCACAATCACCGCCGGCGGCAAACCGGTCAGCTTGCGCGCAGGTAAAGGCAGTGCGTCCCAGTTGGGGTCGGCCAGCGCTACATCGAGTTGGCGGGTGGCGTTGGCGAAGAGCTGGCGGTAGATCATCTCGTGCTCGATGGACGTCTGGGTCCAGAGCACGGCGTCGAGTTGGTCGTTGGCCGGGGGTGTTTGCTGGCAGCCTGCCAGGGCGGTGGTCAGCAGGCAGGCACTGGCAAGGAACAGGTTACGCATGGGCAAATCTCGCAGAGGATGGGTGCGTGGTCGGCACAGTAGCGCAATCACCCGCACAATCAAGGCGTGCACACCAGTGACTGGCGCTCATAGTTCAGCGCCTTGTTCGGCGGTGGCAACGCATAGGTGGCCCGACAACGCTGTTCCCCCCACTTGATGATCAGCGTGCCCTGATCCTCTTCCACCAGCGCCAGGGCATTACCATTGGGGTCGGCAATCGCCAACTGCTTGCCATTGGCGTCTTCCAGTGAGGCACCAAACGACAGCGGTTGATGCTGTGCATCAAACAACTCAAACAACACCCGCCGTCCGGTAGTACCACTGTAATGCGCCACCACGATGGCGCCACGGCGCGGCACCAGTTGCTGGGTGGCGTTGGTGATTTCCACGTCGCCACCCAGGTCGCGGGTGTCCAGGCTGATCCAGTTGACCCGGTAGGGTTGCGCAGTGGGCACCACCGCATAGCCGTTGTAACCGGTTTCCACCCCGCTGTAGCTGCTGATCTTGGCTCCAGCGACGCCAGGCACCTCGGCCAGGGCGAAGGTCTCGCTGACGGTTTGCCCCAGGTTGACGCCGCCAGCATGGGCCACCACAGAACCGGCAAGGTTGAAGTTTTGTGAGTTGTAGCCCTGGCCCTGGCTGTAACCGAGGCTGACGTCTGCCACGGCGGTGCGGCTGTTGATGTTCACCGAGCCTGAGTCGCCGCTGGTGTCACTGTGGCCCGCCTGCACCGAATAGAAGGTGTCGCTGGTGTCGGCCACGTAGCCGTTGATGCCCGCTTGGGTGGTGGTGTCGCCACGTTGGTGGCTGGTGGTGACAAACGCTCGTGGCGCGCGGGCCTGGCTGCCCAGCGGGAAAGACACCGACAGGTTCACCTGCGTGTCGCTGCTCGGCTCGCCCCAGGTGACGATCTGCTTGGTGCGGGTCACGCCAAGGTTGTAGCTCAGGTCGCCCCAGTTGCCGGTGTAGCCCGCGGAAAAGCTCTGGGAGCCGCCGCGATTCCAGTAGCGTTGGTCGCTGGCGTTCACATACAGGCTGCCGAATTCGCTGTTGCGTCCGATGCTCTGGTTGATGGTCAGGTCGGTGCGGGTTTTCGAGTGGCCGGTGCGTACGCGCAGGTCTTCGCTGCTGTCTTCCACATGGTCGGTGAGGGTGCGATAGCCCTCGGTGGAGTAGCGATAGGCGGCCAGGGTGAAGTTGGTATCGGTGCCGGCAAAGGTCTTGGCGTACAAGGCGCGTACGCTGCTGCCCTGGGAGGTTCGCCCCTGGGCCTTGCTGGACGAATGGGTGGTATCCAGGGAGAACGCACCGAACGAGGTGTTCCGGCCGGCGCCGATCGACAGCGCGCTGTAGTCCTCACTGGCTTGCACACCGACAATCCCGCTGAGGTTGCTGGTCAAGCCGTAAGCCAGCGTACCGCTAAAAAAACGCGGGCTTGCCAGGCCATCGGCATTGCTTTTGAACGTGCCCGCCGAGACGCTGTATTTGACCTGGCCTTCGCGCACCATGATCGGCAGGCTGGAGAACGCCTGCATCGTCACCCGGCGCGTGCCGTCGGCTTCGATCACGGTGATTTGCAGGTCACCGTTGGAGCCGCTGGGGTAGATATCGTTGATCTCGAACGGCCCCGGCGCGACGTTGGCGGTGTAGAGGATGTAGTCGTTCTGGCGGATCTCAACCGTCGCGTTGGTCTGCGCCACGCCGCGGATCACCGGCGCGTAGCCGCGCTCGCTGTCGGCGCGCATGCCGTCGTCGGAAGCCAGCTTGACCCCGCGATAGCGCACGCTGTCGAACAAGTCGGTGTCGGAGAAAATTTCACCGGCGCTGAATTGGCCCTTGATCGCGGTGACGTCATGCTGCAAGTACGTGCGGTTGCTGGTGAAGGTATTCGAGCGATCGGTGCCGCCGCTCAGGTTCGACTCGTTGCGCAGGCGCCAGGCCCCCAGATTGATGCCGTTGCGCAGGCCCAGGTTACTGGCGATGCGGGTCTTGTAGTCGCCAGCGGTGCGGCTGCTGTTGAGCTGGTAATTGATGAAGGCGGCGGGCACACCGTCGTCCCACAACTGTGGGTCGACATACCCGCGCAGGCCGCGCTGCATCGCTACCTGCGGAATACTCGCGAGCAGGCGCAGACGGCTGCTGTCGTAGCGCACGCTGGCGTCTTCGATCATGTCGGCAAGGGCGTAGCATTCCTGCGGCTGCTGCGGGTCGAGCTTGCCCTCGGCCTGCAAACGGTGCAGGTCGATACCCAGTTGCTTGAGCAGGTCGAGGGTCAGGCAGGCTTCGACGCGGTCGTTCTTGGGGTTGCGCTTGAAGTCGATGTCGCGTCGGCCCACCAGCACTTCGTTGCTGTACAGGTCGACGCGGTAGTTGCCCGGCAGCACGCTGTTGGCCGAGAGCAATTGCTGCAGGTCCACTGGTGACTGCGAGCCTTGCAGGAAGGTGGTGTTGAAGGTTTCCGCAGCGTCATCGGCCATGGCCAGGCTGGGCAAGCTGGCAGCGATCGCCAGCGACAGCGTCTTCAACTTCAGTACGCCACGTGCGGGCCTGTTGCTGGAAAGAAAGGACATGCGAAGACCTATGACATCCCTGATTGACGGACAGCCGGGCACGCAAACACGCACGCGAAGTGAGCCTGTGGGTTAGCGAAAGTGCTTAGGGGTTGAGGCGCGATTCAGTCGCATGCGCCGGTAGCGCAGTGCCGCTGGACAGCGGCGCGCTGTAGTGATTCTGCGCGCCGTAGTCATTGATGCTGGAAAACGACAACTGCACCGGCCCGCTGGCAACTGGAGCACTGAGCGCAAACTGTTTTTGTTCGCCTGGCGCAATCATGGTGGAGTCGCTGGCAAATACCGCCTGCACTTTGATGTCGGCCATGGACACGTGGTACAGCGTCGGGTTTTTCACCTGCAACAGGGTTTGGCTGCCGTGTTTGACCAGCGTCCATTCAAGCTGCGCAGGGGCTTGCAGCGCACTGCCGGTGAGGCCTGCAGGGCGGTAAAAAATCTTGATGCGTTGGCGTATAGCCAACTGCAAAGTGTTCTCGGCTTCGCTGGCCTTGGGGATTTCCTGCACGTTGAGCCACACCACCGACTCGCGGTCCGTGGGCATGCCGGTGCCTTCGTACAGGATTCGCAGCAGTTGTTGTTCCTTGGCAAATACCCGCGCCAGGGGCGGGGTGACGGCAAACGGCGCGCGGCTGGCGCGGGCATCGTTCATGTCGACCCAGGATTGAATCAATACATCCTGGTTACCGTTACGCACGGTAATGTTGGCTTCCTTGTGGTCACCGTCAAACACGATACGGGTGGCATTCAATGAAATGCTGGCGGCGGCCTGGGTAGCCATGAGCAAGCCCAGCAGCCCCAGACATGCGGCGATAGAACGAGGCGGCATGAGGGTTATCCGGTGTAATCAGAAGACAATGGCGAGGCCGCAAGGCCTCGCGCGTTCGGTGCCCGGGGCGCCGAATTATTCGTATTGCAGGATGAACGGCAGGGTGGCGTCACCGCGACCGGCGGTGGACGAACCCGCGGCTGCGGTAGTGACGTAGGCGGCCGCGAAGCTCAGGGTGGCGTCGCCGCCTTCAGTACCGGCACCGTGCATGGTGCTTTCAATGCGTGCGGTGCTTGGCGAGCTGAGGTCAATCAGACCGCCCTTGCTGTCGAGCAGGGCAATACCGACGTTTTGTGCAGTGGCCGAACCCGGGTTCAGGGCCAGTACCTTTTTGCCGGTGACCAGGCCCGAACCGCCGTTGTTGGCGTCAAAGATCATGGCGACCTTGGTGCCCTGGTTGCAGTTGACGTTCAGGTTGAAGTCTTTGGCGGTCACGCGACCTGCGGTCGGGTTTTCCGCGGTGCCCATGTCCTTGATCGATACGTTGCCCATGTCCACCGAAATGGTGCGGTCGGAGTTGGCGCCGTCCACCGAGCAGGCATCGTTATTAATGACGCCGGTGAAGGTGATTTTACCGCTGCCGCCCAGAGTTGGCGTCGGAGCAGGGTCCGCGGCAAATGCACTGCCGGAAGCGGCGATAATGGCCGAGGCGATCACAGCCAGGGAAAACTTCTTCATGATGATGTCCGTAAGTGTTAGTTGAAAAAAGTGCTGTTGTTGAACTGCGAGCAAAGAGTAGGCGACGAGGCGGAGGGAGCGAATAAGACGATTCTTATAAGCTCTGGGGCGGGCAGCTTATTTGTGCTGTTGCTACGGTGGAAGGCTCGAAAACAAAGGGCAAAGCCATTGTCCAGGAATGGCTTGCAAGTTATGCGTTAGTTGAAGATGTTTCGTTCCAGGCAATAAGCAAGTAGATCCTGGTCGCTGCTCACTTCAAGTTTGCGCATGGCCGATATCTTTTGTGCGCTGATGGTCTTTGAACTTCGGTTCTGGCGGCGCGCAATGTCACTCACGCTCATGCCGGAAATAAACAGGCGCAGGATCTCGAACTCTTTGGGCGACAAACTGGTAAAGCGCTCGTCAATTGCCGTGAGGGTCTCTATCACCGAGGTCTTTGGCGGCTCCAGGCTGCGATAGTCGCTGTCCTGGGCGATCGCCTTGAGTGCCAGTTGAATCTCGGTATGCAACTGGCTTTTCTGGATGATGCCGACCACGCCCAGCTCTTGCAGGCGGGTGAGGATCAGGTGGTTGGAGATCATGGTCAGGATCAGGATCTGTACCTGCGGGAAGTGTCGTTTCAGGTACTCCACCAGCTTCAGGCCATCGCCATAAGGCGAGTCGCCCGGCATGTTGTAGTCGGTAATCACGATGTCAGCGCCTTGATGCTGCAACAGCTCGATCAGGCCGGCCGAACACACGGCCTCGCCGACGACTTGAAAGCGCATGTCACGCTCTACCAGTTCGCGAACGCCCAGCAACACGATCGGGTGATCGTCGGCGATTACCACGTTGAATTTTTTCATAAAGGGCCGTCCGTAGTGCCAGTTCAAGTGAGTGAAGAATGCCCGGGCTGGAGAGTCTCCAGAACGGCCGACAGACGCCGCATCACAGTCTTCACCTTGAGCTCAAGCGTTGTGTCGAGGCT
The DNA here is from genome assembly GCF_052850795.1 of Pseudomonas sp. 910_23. Lineage (NCBI taxonomy): Bacteria > Pseudomonadati > Pseudomonadota > Gammaproteobacteria > Pseudomonadales > Pseudomonadaceae > Pseudomonas > Pseudomonas sp. 910_23. The sequence goes on from NZ_VXCZ01000007.1 coordinate 171,409, forward strand.
GCCGCGGTCAAGGGCGCTTTCCAGTTCGATGCACGCCTGGGCCAGGCTGAGGGCCTGAACAGCACCCAGGGCGCCGGCGATCGAATGCAGCAATTGGCCGAGGTTGCGGGTATCACGCTGTGCCAGAGCCACACCGATGCGCTGTATGTCCTGCTGCACGCTGCTGATGAACAGCGGGCGCATCTTGTCCGACAGTTGCACACTGTCGTCGAATACCGACGCGGCAGGCTCAACCGGGGGCTGGACCTTGCACAGCTTGATCAACTGGCCACGCAGGGTTTGCAGGCTCAAGGGCTTGACGATCCAGGCGTTCATGCCCACCGCCAGGCAACGCACGCCTTCCTCACGCATCGCATTGGCGGTCACGCCGATAATCGGCAACTGAGGGTCATGTTCGCGCAGGATTCTGGCCAGCTCGTACCCATTCATCAACGGCATATTCACGTCGGTCAGTACCAGGTCGAAAGCCTGGGGTTGCCACAATTGCAACGCCTGCTCGCCGTTGGCGGCCAGGCTCACTGAGCAACCGAGTGCCTCCAGCTGCTCCTTGATGATCGCCTGGTTGACCGGGTTGTCCTCGGCCACCAGGATGCGCAGCCCCAACCGCCCCGCGCTTTGTGGTCGGGTCGGCGTCGGCTGCTCATGCTTGCCATGCTGCGCCAGTGACACGGTGGCGGCGAGGGCGCGTACGTCGTGCAGATCCACCACCCAGCCTTGCGCCGTGTGCAGCGGCGGGCTGTGCGCCCCCGGCAGGCACAGCACGCGCTGGCCGACCCATGGCCTGGCGGGCTCCCTGGGCAACAGGTCCACCAGCACTGCATGGTGGTTGTCTTTGTCTTGGGTGGTCGCCGCCAGGGCGGCGGTAATGCCTAGGCGGTTGAGCCAGTCACTCATCGCCTGCGCCAGTTCGCGTACCGGTGCCTGTACGTATACCGGCGTCGGGCTGGGTTCGATCAGCGGCAGGTTGGTGAGTGTGCCGCCACACAGCGGCAGGCGCATTTTCAACGTAAAGCTGCTGCCCAGCCCAGGCTCGCTGACCACACGGATCTCGCCGTCCATCATCTGCGCCAGCCACCGGCAGATCGGTAGGCCAAGCCCGGCGCCACCTTCGCTGGCGGTGTCCGGCGCCTGGTAGAACACATCGAAGAGCTTGGCCTGCTGCGCCTCGGGGATGCCTACGCCCGAGTCGGTGACTTGCCATTGCAGGTCGACATGATTGGCGTCGCGCCCCGTCACCCTGGCACGAATCACCACGCGCCCGAAATCGGTGAATTTGATCGCGTTGCTGACCAGGTTATTGAGAATCTGGCGGATGCGCATCGGGTCGCCCATCACGCAGTCCGGCAACTGCGGGTCAATGCAGCTATAGAGCTGCAGCCCCTTGCGATGGGCGAAAGCGGCGTAGGTGTGCAGGGTGTCTTCGAGCATGTCCAGCGGGCAGAACTCCACAGCTTCTATCGCCATTTGCCCGGACTCGATCTTCGAGACATCCAGCACATCGCTGATCAGTTGGAACAGCGTGGCGGACGAGCGCTGGATGGTGTGAAGGTAGGCCTTCTGGTGTGGGTCAAGGTTCGTCAGACCGAGTAATTCGAGGGTGCCGAGCACGCCATACAGCGGCGTGCGGATTTCATGGCTCATCGTTGCCAGGAACAACGTCTTGGCCTCGCTGGCCGCATCGGCGGCGTGACGCGCTTCCTCCAGGGACTGGGCATCTTCGATATGCCGGGTAATATCGTTGAAAGCGTACAGGCGCACGTTTTCAGCCTGATAGCGGGTCGACACAAAGCCGATCTGCAGGTGCCGGCCCTCGATCTCCAGATGCGTTTCTCCGCTCTCAGCCATGTCGTGCTTACCGGCCATGGCCGCCACCAAACGTGCGGTACCCGGCCATTGCTGGGCCCGCTGGTTTTCGATCAACACCTTGCCATCGCTGCGTCGCACCACGCATAACCCGGTGGGGGCGGTGTCGATGATCACGCGGCTGAATGCCACGCTTTCGGCAATGCGTTCGTGGGCCAGTTGCGCCGGCGTAATCACCTGGCGCCGATACCAGCGACTGCCGGCCCAACCCAGGGTGATCAGGCTGAACAGCAGCAAAGCCAAGGTGCTCAACGGCCACAATGCGGAGTGAAAGAAGTGCGAGTAGTTCAGGCCATAGACCGCGCTCCAGGGCTGGTCGCCGGCCTGGGTTATCTTGAATTCAATGCCGTTGGCCGTGAAGTGCACACCGTCGCTGAGCTGCGCCTGGATGGTAGGCCCGATCAACCGGCTGCCGTCAGGGCCAATCAGGGTGAAGCGATCAAACGCCGAGTGATTCAATGCGCGCTGTACATCGTCGACCTGCGACACGTCGAGCAGGGTGCCGATCACTGCCTGGCCCTGTGCGTCGAGTGGCAGGCCGATGTAGGCCAGCAAATGCTCGGGTTCGGGACCGGCCTGCCAATACACCCGATTCTGCTCCAGCGGCTGCGGCGTCTGTGCAAGGATTTGCTGCACGGCGTTGACCCGCGCCACCGGGTTATCGGTATCCTCGGGGCTTTCCCGGTGCCGGTAGCCCACGGACGGAATGGTGATGGTGTAGTTGGTCTGGCGATTGAGCACAAAGGTTTGCGGTGCCTCGTACGGCGACGAGGACCAGAAGGCGCTGTAGTAACTGGTCAGGTGCGCGCCCAGGGCAAAAATCGGCGGTCTGGCGGCGGCGCCGATCTGCTGTTCATCGAACTTGATGCTGAACGGTACCGAAAACGAATACTTCTGGCCTTCGTACAACGTGCGGCGGTTGTCGACCATGCGGCTCTTGAGGCTGATCTGCACGTGGGTGGCGTGCAGCAGTTCGGCCTGGATGCCGGGATGCGTCAGGCTCTTGAGGTAGGTTTGCTGATCTGAGAGATTTTCCATCAGTCGCGCAAAGTGAAAGCGCATGGCGCCGTACCGGATTTCGACGCCCCTTTGCAGAGACCAGTAATTGGTCAGTACCAGTAGCAAAGCAATTCCCATCAGGACCATCAAGCCCTTGTTCAGGCGCAATGAGCTGCGGGTAAAGGCTTCGAGGATCGCGTTGTTGTGCTTCATCAGGGGGTCCGCAGGCGCAGGAAAAATCGGCACTGGATGCTGCTTACTCCTTTAAAGGGCAAGTAATCCGGGGCCGCCAGCTAGTGAGATGTCGCGGGGCCATCATTGTTCAGTAGTTGCTGAAATTGGTCCGAAGACACGGCGTGAGAGATCAGGAAACCCTGCACCTGATTGCAGTCGATTTTGCGCAGCAGCGCCAATTGCTGCGGGGTTTCCACGCCCTCGGCGACCACCGTCAGACCCAACTTGCGGCCCAGCGCGATAATGCTCGCCAATGCCTGGGCGATGCCTTCGTTGTCGTGACTGCCCTGCACCAGTGCCTGGTCGATCTTCAGTTCGGTAAAGGGCGTGGACACCAGATTGAGGTAGGAGCTGTAGCCCTTGCCGAAATCATCCTGGGACAAACCGAACCCCTTGATCCGCAATCGGCAGGCGCCGGCGTAGAAGTTGCTGATGTCCTGCGGCACCGAACACTCCATCAACTCAAAGCAGATCATGCCCGGGATACCATTGTGGTGCAGCACGAACTCCAGCAAACGGTCTGCCAGGTCATGGCTGTTGAGCAAGTGGGTCGGCAGGTTGATCGACACTGGAATTTCATAGCCGCGCTGGCGCCAGTGTTCCTGGGCGTGGATCGCTTGCTTGAGCACCAGCCACAACAGCCGCTCCTCCAGTTCGAACGCCTTGATCGCCGGCAGGAACGCGGCAGGCAGCATCACGCCTTGCTCGGGGTGCATCCAGCGCACCAGGGCTTCGGCGGCGACGATACGGCCGTTGGCCAGGGATTTTTTCGGCTGGAACCAGGCCTGGAACTGGCCGCTGCTCATGGCCTGCACCAGCGTGTGACGGTCGATGTCCATGTGCTCTGGTAATTCGGGGGCAGGCTTGCGCACCCTGTTTCTGAGTTGGTTGACCAGGGTGCGCAAGGCCTCGGCGTTCACGGGTTTGGAAATCAGGCCAATCACTTCCACATCGAGGTTTTTCGCCACCAGGCTGGCCGCCATCAGCATGCGTCTCGACGCCGCGCTCATGATCGCCAGCGCCGGCTTGCAGCGCAGGCTGGCCAGGCACTGGATAAACTGCACGCCGTCCATGCCGGGCATCAGCAGGTCGGTCAGTACCAGGTCGAAGTCCCGCTGGCGCAGGCGCTCCAGCGCTTCTTTGCCATCCTCGGCGGTTTCGAGCAGGAAATCTCCCAACTCGCTGAGCAGGTTCTGCAGGTAGATATGCTGCAGGGGATGGTCCTCGACAATCAGAATACTAAGGGGCTTCATGGGGGATCCGTGCATAAGGCGCCAGGGAGTTGAATAGAGCCCGCAACGCAAAGGGTTTGACCAGGCAATGGTTCATGCCGGCGGCCAGGCACAGGTCGGCCTCGCCGCGCATGGCGTTGGCGGTGGCCCCGATAATCGGCAACGTGCAGCCCTGTCGACGCAGTTCACGCGCCAGTTCATAGCCGTTGATATGGGGCATGTTCACATCCGTCAACACCACGTCGAAATTGCCGGCGGTGTAGAGCTGTAACGCTTGCTGACCGTCGGCCGCCAGCTCCACGGTGCAGCCGAGTTCTTCGAGTTGATCACGCAAAATCAGCTGGTTGATGATGTTGTCCTCGGCCACCAGCAGGTGCAGGTTGAGTTTGTTCAGGTCCCGCCGGTGCGTTTGCTCATCGGCGCGGGCCACCCATAGCCCTTGCGCCTGGCTCACGGCCTGATGAATAGCCCCCAGGTGGTTGAGGTTGACGTGCCAGGCGCCGGCGTCGGCTTCTACGCCGGGGCAGGCGTTGCTGCTTACGTGAATCACCGGCCCGGGCCACTCGGGCACCAGCAACGGGTCGACGCTGCCGGGGTGCACTTGCAACAGCAGATGCGTGTCCGCCAGCGTCGGCAAGCCGGCCTGGGCCCTTGCGCCCCAACGGCGCAACCAGCCGGCGATCGCGTTTGCCAGTTCCGGGATCGGCGAGGCCACGTAAATGGTCTCGGCCAGCAACGGTGTCATCGGTGCAACAGATGCTTCCTCCAACGGCAGGATCAGGCTGAAACTGCTACCCAGGCCGAGTTCGCTGACCATGCGGATATTGCCGTTCATCAACTCCGTCAGGCGCTGGCAGATCGGCAGGCCCAGGCCGGTGCCGGCGACCACATTGGTATTGCCCTCACTCTGGTAAAACGGCTCGAAGATCATCGCCTGATCTTCCTGGGCGATACCTTTGCCGGTGTCCGAGACTTGCCACAACAGACTGGAGCGTTCCCCGTCGCGGCCCAGCACTTTGACCCGCAGCACCACGCGCCCATAGTCGGTGAATTTCACCGCGTTATTGAGCAGGTTATTGAGAATCTGGCGGATGCGCGTTACGTCGCCGATCAGGAGTTCCGGCAGCTTGGGATCGAAGCAGGCATACAGCTGCAGGCCCTTGGCGTGGGCCGCTGCGGCGTAGCCCTGGATGATTTCATGCACCAGGTCCAGCGGCGAGAACTCGCTCATCTCCAGTGCCAGCTGCCCGGCCTCGATCTTCGATACGTCCAGCACATCGCAGATCAGTTGCAGCAAGGTCGACGATGAGCCTTCGATCGCCTGCAGATAGTCCTTTTGTTGCGCATCCAGTTGCGTGCGCGCCAACAGTTCCAGGGTGCCGAGCACGCCATACAGCGGTGTACGGATTTCATGGCTCATGGTCGCCAGGAACAGAGTTTTTGCCGCGTTGGCTGCGTCCGCCGATTGCCGCGCCTCTTCCAGCGCCGCCTCGACCTGCTTGCGCGCACTGATATCACTGAAGGCGCAAAACAGCACGTCTTCGCCTTTGTAGCGGGTCGGTGCACTGCTCAGGTACAGATGACGGCCGTCGATGGTTTCAAAGTAGTCACTGCGCTCGGAAGGGCCGTTGGCAAAGGCTTGCTCGATCCAGCCGGCGCGCAGCGCCTCGCGCTCCGGCCCGTTACCCAGCCATTGCTGGGCCAGGGTGTTTTCCAGTACCACCTGGCCGTCGGTGCGGCGCAGCACGCAGAGGGCCACGGGGGCGGTCTGGATCACATCGCGGCCGAAGGCTTCGCTTTCAATCAACGCCTGGATGCGATGGATCGACGGAAGGATGAAACGCTGGTCGACGCGGCGCATCACCAGCCAGATCAGTGTCAGGCTGAACAGGCAGAACAGCAGCGAACCGAGCAGCTGTTTCCACACGCCGGTGACCACCGCACGCAGGTCGATGGAGTACATCAACTGCCACTCGGAGGACTTCAGGTGTTTGCGAATCACCAGGTGGTCGGGTAGCCAGCCGTTGCCGACAAAACCGAAAAAACTGTCTTCGCCGGGCCTCAGGTGTTGCTGGCTCAACTGTGTATCGGTGCTGTTGGTGAACACCAGCATGCCCTGGGAATTGAGCATCATGAACTCACCGGCGCTCTGGTCGCTGAGTGTCGAGGAGACTTCCCTGCTCTCCATCTCCAGTCCCAGCCAGCCGGAGTCGCGATCACGCTCGTCCAGGCGGATGAAGATATACAGGTGCGAGTGCTGTTCAGTCCTGTCGCTCAGCCAAAGTTCGTTAAGCGTGGCCGGGTCGGTGTGCTGCAGGGCCTTGAGGCGGTTGAGCATGCATTTGGAAATCGGCAATACCTGCGGGGTGGCGTCGTAAAGGCGCATCACTTGCGGGTTGGGGCCGGCGTTGACATAGAGCAGGTTAAGCTGTTTGGCCTTGAGGTAGTCGCGCATGCGTGCGGTCAGCCAGATGCTCCACTGGTTGCCTGATGTGTCGCCTAATTCCAGGTGTTGTTCTTCGGCCGAGGACGGATAGACCCTGGACTGCTTGCGCACTGCCGACAGGCTCAGGCTTTCGAGCAGGGCTTGGCGGTTGGTGAAAAAGGTATGGGCTTCGGCAATGGCGCTGCTCATGTAGCCGCGGCGCTGGGAGATGTCGTTGTTGAAGGTCGACAGCAAAAAGGTATAGACCCCGCTGAGGATGCCTACCAGCAGCACAGTCGCAAAAATACGAAGCAGCCTCCTGGCTGCTTCGGGTCGGGAGAGGACGGGGTTGATCTGGAGCAGATAACTTTTCAATCGCATCGGCAGACTTTACGTCTCGGCCTTTGCCGGTGACATAAGACGATCCTTAAAAATCACCTACTTGTAGTACATATCCACCACCACGGCAGCGTCGAACGCTCCGGGAATCGGTAGGGTGCGCCACTTGAGGTCGGCGCGGAATTCATCGTGGCTCTGGCCCAGGCCCATCAGCTCCTGCAGCGTGAACCAGTTGTTGAAGGGCAGTTGCTGCTGGCTCTCGGCGCGAGACAGCGAGATGCCGACTGAGCTGTTGTTGTCCGGCACCAGCAGGCCATTGTTCACACTGCCGCCGCCCGGCGTGGTGGCGAAGCGTGCGCTGACGGTATAGGGCGTGTCGCAGCCCTTGCGCAGGTTCAGGCTGAAGTTCGCGCTGCTGGCGACTTCACCGATCGAGGCCTTGCGCGAGGGTGTGGGGAAGTTGACCACGCTGGGGCTGATGGTCAGTTCCGGAGTGCAAGGTACGAAGCGGATATCGTTCATGCCGGTGACCACATAATTGAAGTTGCTGTTGGGTCGTGAGTTGAGCCCGCGCACGCCATCCAGTTGGAACACGCGGTAAGAGGTCAAGGTGCTGGCCTGGCCACTCGGTGGGGTGGGGTCGTACTTCTCGATGAATACGCTGAAATTGAGCGTAAAGCGCGCCTTGTCCCAACCCACGCAATTGGACAAATTGCAGCCTCGGTCGGAGAAGAAACCGGTGCCCACCTTGCCGGTGCTTTGGGTAATCGGCTGGTTGTTGTAGCGAATGCCCACGCGGATCCCGGTGCCGATGCTCACGTTGGCCGGGTTGACGTAGAAATACACTTCCTCACGGCCGTGGAGGTAGTCGTCCTTGCAGATCACGTTGGTCGAGCGAGGGCCGGACTCCCAGATAATCGTGCCGTTGGGGGCATCGGCTGCCACCGCCAGCGCCGTGCCCAGCGCTTCCTGGGTGATGATCGAGTTGGTGCCGTCCTCGCGGCAGGCCAGTGCGTAGCTGGTGGCGGGCAAGACCGCGCAGGTCAACACCAGAAGCGGTAAACAGCGTTTGGTCAGTGACATCGGTTCAAATACCCCGTGATTTATCAGTTAAGCGCCGTGCTATGACGGGCTTGCAAACCGATATCGGTGATTTCGGTGAAGTGGAGGGTGGCGCCCTTGGGCGCAGCGTCGAGCGCGGTCAGGGTTTTGCGTTCATGGGGCTTGAGCAGCAGGTAATCGCTGAGCGTCTGGCTGTCGGTTCGCAGGTTGACCAGTGACAAGTGAAAGGCGCTGGGGTTGTTGACGGTTACCGTGCGCCCGTCGCTGCTCCATACCAATTGCTGCACCGCCTCGGCCGAGCCGCCCTGGAGTGCGGGGGGCCGATAGAACAGCTTGAGCCGCTGGCGGATCGCGAATTGCACGCTGTTGGGGTCTTCGGGCTTGAGCGGGATCTCCATGATATTGAGCCAGAACAGCGATTCGCGATCGCTGGGCAAGCCTTCACCGGCATACAGGATGCGCAGCTTGTGATGCTCCCCGGCGCCCAGCTGTACCAATGGCTCGGTGGCGGCAAAGGGCACGGTACGGTCGGTGGATTCGTCCTCGCCTGTGATCCAGGTTTGCACCACGACTTCTTGCGAGGCCTGGTTGACCACGCTGATACCGGCGGCTTTGTCCTGGCCGAAGTAGATCAGGCGCGTGCCTTCGATCTTCAGCGCCGCATTGGCAGGCGGGGGCGCAAGCACCAGCAGCCCGCAGGCCACCAGCACCATTCTGAGTAGAAACATGAACACGGCAATTCCATGGTCGGGTAAGGGAACGCAGCTCATGGTAGGTGGCGAGTGGCGCGAAGGCTTTGAGGCGATTCTTAAAAGTACGGTGTGCCCCGGATTGCCGTTTCAGAATCGCCTTAAAGTCAGGGTTCACCCCTGACGGTTACTTTGCTCAGCGTTGAATGATCGACGCGGATGCCCAACTGTCAGGTTTACCCTATGTCCAATAAAGCGTTACGCCTTCTGATTGCCGATGCAGAGCTTTTGCAACGGATCAAGATCGAGAAAATGCTCAACCAGCTGGGCTATCACCGCATCGCGCCGTTGAGTTCGTTCGACGAGTTGCAGGCACTGACACGCTCGGGCGTTGTGGCGTTTGACCTGCTGATCATCAACACTGCGCTAGTGCACTCACGGCAGGTCAACCTGCTCAAGTACTGCCATGACAACCCGTTGATCCGCCATACGCTGATCTATGACGGGCAATGTGCGCAGCGCTCTGTGGTGTCGGTCTCGGTTAGCCAGACCCTGCACCTGTCGTTGTCACAATCGCCCGACTTCAACTCCCTGCGTCGCTGCATGGAAATTGTTGATCCGGCGCACAGTTCCCCGACCGTTGAGCGGCCGATACTGCGCACCGTGGACGGCCGGTCGCCCCCGCCTTCGATGAGCCCGCGGGCGGTCTACCAAGGCGACCCGACTGTGGTGGCATGTGCCGTGGGGTTGTTTCCCAAGCGCTGATCGTATCGCGCGGCATCAGTCACGCCAGACGGGCAGATCATCAAGGCCCAGTGCCCAATGAGGTTGCCGTGGCCGCAGGCACACACCGCCGACCCAACGCTCATGGCTGGCGTGGTCCAGCCAGCAGGCATTGCCATCCAGCACCTGCTGCGCCAGTGGCGTCAACGCCAATACGCGGCGCGGCCACTCCACGTCCGTTTCGGACTCGATCAGCAGCGGCGCCGCCCCATCAATCAATGGGCGCAGCAGCGCATGGAACATCATGTCGCCCAGGAAAGGCAGTGGCTCGCGCTTGGCCATCAACTCGGCAAACACCCGGCCGAAAGGCACAGGCCCGGCCTCGGCGATATACCTCAGGGACAAACGTTCAGTCAGCGACAAACCGTCCTCGATACCCGGCAACTCCTGTAACTGGCGTCGTAACGCCGGTGCCAGAAAAGGCAGGGCAGGGTAATTGCCATGGGCCAGTTCCGCGAGCTTGAGCGGTGAGCTGTCGCAATAAGCCGACCAGGCCCGTTTGGCCAATTGCACTGCGTTGTCGTCGATCAAGCGCCGCTGCGGCCAGAGCCAGGCCAGCACATCGGGGGCCAATTGGCCTATGCCGATAAATCGCTCGACCCCGGGAATGCGGTCGGCCTCAATCAGCTCCAGCTTGCGCGGCGCCTGCTCCAGGCCGGCCAGGGCGCGCACCAGAAACAGTTGGTCGTAGGCGTCCGCCTCGCACCACAGCACACTGTGATCGGTATTGGCCAAGGTTTGTAGTTGGTCGTATTCATCGTTGACGCGATGCGCAACTTCAGTGGAGTCAAGGGCAAAGGCCTGACTGATAAAAGTACTGCGCATCGCGCGGAACGCTTCGCTTGGCAGTTCACGCACTGGCCCCATGCACAACGGGTCCGTGAGCATCCGGAACTGGCCCTTGAACCCGGCCAGTTGCAGGCTGTGGGCAATATCATTGCCACACCGCCAATGGGTGGTGCGGGATTCATCGCTGGCCTCGAAACCAGGGTGGCGGGCGGCAAAGTCGAGGGCGTCGACATGGGCCTTGAGCTTGGGCCAACTGGCGAAGCCCAGCTGTTTGGCAAGCTGCCATTGAGCCTGGGACAAGGTTGCGCTGGGGTCTTGGCTTTTCAGGCGCGACAACAGTTCCTTGGCGCGCTTGCGCTGCTGCTCAAGGTTGAGGCGGCCGTCGGTGTTTGAGGCGAAAGGGCGTTGCGACATACGAGCTCCTTGTTCGAACCTTTTCCGCTTTAAGGTTGGGAGTCGTAGAAATGAGGTAGAGCTGTGATGTCCTGGGCGCAGCCCTTTCCGCGGAAGGTGGCGTAGAGAGCGCCAGGCGGCAAATATAGGCAGCATTGCTATTCGGTGCAACCCGAAAATGTGGGCGCGGGCTTAAGGTTCTTTGTAGGCGCGAGCTTACTTGCGAAAAACGCACAGGCGCCACGTTTAATCAGGAACCACGCGTTATCGATGACGTCTTTCGCGAGCAAGCTCGCTCCCACATTAAGGGTTGTGTTTACTTGTCCTTGCGCGCATCCATGGTCTTTTGGTGCTCGGCCAGGAACGGCTGTTCCGCAGGATCAAAACGATCAATCCCGGCCGTAAAGCGATGCCAATAGGGATACAACGGCTGACGCCGGGTGACCGCCTCGATGCGTGACGATTGTTCCTCGGTCAGCTTCAGTTCAGTCGCGGCAAGGTTATCGCGCAGGTGCTCTTCGGTACGCGCTCCGACGATCAGCGAGGTGATCCCCGGACGATCCTTGAGCCAGGCCAGGCAGGTACGGGCGACCGATACGCCATGCTCATCACCGACGGCGGCAAGGGTTTCGATAATGTCCAGGGCACGCTCCTGGTCATGCACATAGGGTTCCGGCCAGCCGCTGCCCTGGCGCGTATTTGCCGGCGGCTTATGCCCGCGTCGGGTCGAGCCGGTCAGCAAGCCTTCGCCCATCGGGCCCCATACCAAAGTACCGACGTGCTGGTCCAAGGCCAACGGCAGCAATTCGTACTCGGCTTCACGGGATTCCGGGGTGTAGTAGATCTGCTGGGTGATGGGCTTGAGCATGCCGTGCAGCTCAGCCTTGCCCAGGGTTTTCATCATCTGCCAGGCGGTGAAGTTGCTGGTGCCGAAGTAACGGATCTTTCCCGAGCCGACTAACAGACGCAGGGCTTCGAGGGTCTCTTCGATGGGCGTCATGCCGTCCCAGTTATGCAGTTGGTACAGGTCGATATGGTCGGTGCCCAAACGCTTCAAACTGGCTTCACAGGCGCGAATCAAGTGATAGCGCGATGAGCCGGAATTGTTCGGGTTCTGGTCCACCGGGCTGCGGCCCTTGGTCGCCAGCAGAATATCGTTGCGCTTGTCGCCCAAGGCTTTGCCGACGACCTCTTCGGCCAAGCCGTGGGAGTAAAGATCGGCGGTGTCGACCATATTCACCCCGGCATCGAACGCGATATCGAACATACGCTTGGCCAAGGGCACGTCCACTGCGCCGCATTTTTCGAACTCCGCACGACCGCCAAAGGGCACGGTGCCCAGGATGATTTCCGATACCAGCAGGCCGGAATGACCCAGTTGTCGGTATTGCATGTCGCCTCCTACTTAACGTTGCACGTGAAGGTGTGAACGATAGGAAGGACGATAGTTTGAATTTTTTTCATGAAATTGCGACGCCGGCGCCGAGAATTTCGGACAGGTGATTGTTTCGCCCAATGAAATGCTGGATTGTAAATTCTGGTCATTCCGCCGACTGAGGCGGCAGTGGAATATGCCTGGCGTCGATACCCATTCTTTTGGAGCCTTTCATGACCCAGCCTGCGATCAAACTTTATGGTTTTCCATTGTCCGGCCACTCCCATCGGGTCGAGCTGATGTTGTCCCTGCTGGGCTTGCCCAATGAATTTATCCTGGTGGACCTCAAGCAAGGTGCGCATAAAACGCCCGAATTCATTGCTAATCTCAACTGCTTCGGCCAGGTACCGGTGATCGATGACGGCGGTACTGTCTTGGCCGACTCCAATGCGATTCTGGTTTACCTTGCCAGTACCTATGGCAAAGGGCAGTGGTTGCCGAGCGAGCCCATCGGGCATGCGCGGGTCCAACGCTGGCTGTCGGCCGCCGCCGGTCAACTCCATGCGGGGCCCGCCACGGCGCGCTTGGCCACAGTGTTTGGCGCCGAGGTGGACACTGTCAGCGCAATCAACCGAGCCTATGCCCTGCTGAACGTGATGGAGCAGCAGCTGGGCGAGAGCCGTTTTCTGGCTGGTGATCAGCCAAGCATTGCCGATATTGCGTTCTATACCTACGTGGCCCATGCGCCGGAAGGCAACGTGTCGCTGGCCGACTACCCTGAGGTGCGTGCCTGGCTTGCCAGCATCGAAGCCTTGCCAGGGTTTGTCGCTATGCCGCGCACGGCGGTGGGGCTGCAATCACAGTAACGATCAAGGGATGGCGATGGACCGATTTCATGAGATGCAGGTATTCCTGGCGGTGGCCGAGGAGGAGGGTTTTTCTGCTGCTGCACGCCGCCTGAAGACCTCGCCACCCAGCGTGACCCGCGCCATTGCCGCTATGGAACAGCGCATCGGTACGCAACTGCTGGCGCGCACCACGCGCAGCCTGCACCTGACCGAAGCCGGCCAGCGTTACCTGGAAGATTGCCGGCGTATCCTTGCCGAGCTGGACGAGGCCGAGGAAGCGGCAGCGGGCAGTTACTCCATCCCCGGCGGTCACCTGACAGTGACCGCACCGGTGCTGTTTGGCGAGCTGTATGTGGCGCCTGTGCTGGGGGAGTACCTGGACCAGTTTCCCCTGGTGAACATCAGTGCCTTGCTGGTCGACCGTGTAGTCAATATGGCTGACGAAGGCGTCGATGTAGCGGTGCGTATCGGCCATCTGCACGAACCCGGGCAGCAGGCGATCAAGGTCGGCGAAGTGCGCCGGGTGGTGTGCGCATCGCCGGCTTATCTGGACCAACATGGGCGCCCGCAGCGGCCTGAGCAATTGCGAGAAGCTAAGATCGTCACCTCATCGTCCAGCCAACTGGTCAGTGAATGGACGTTCGTCGACGCCGGCCAGCCGCTGAAGATAGCCATTGAGCCGCGTCTGAGCGTTACGGCGAACAATGCCGCAATCAACCTGTCGCGCCTGGGCTGGGGCATGACCCGGGTGCTGTCGTATCAAGTCGCGGCAGCGGTGGCGGCGGGTGAGCTGGAGCTGGTGCTGGAGGCTTTCGAACCGGCGCCGCTGCCGATTCAGGTGGTGTTCCAGCACAATGGTCGCGTACCGGCCAAGATCAACACCTTTGTGGACTTCTTAAGCCATCGCCTCGGGCAGGACCCGGCCCTGAACCCGGCGACGAAGCGGCGCACCTGATGGAGCGCTTTCGCGATATGCAGTTGTTTGCGGCGCTGGCCGGGCAACCCAGCCTGGCGTCGGCAGCACGCCAAGCCCGGGTTTCCGGCCCGACCCTGGTACGTGCGGTTGCGCGCCTGGAGGCACGCCTGCGGGTGGTGTTGCTGCAGCGCAGCACACGCGGGGTCAACCTCACCGATGCAGGCCAGGCTTATCTTGCCGACTGTGCACGCCTGCTGGCAGCGGTGGATGCGGCCGAAGCCTCGGCCAACGGCGCCCATGTGCACGCCCAGGGCAACCTGCGGATATGCCTGCCGTTGCTGTTCAGTCGCTATGTGATGGCGCCGCTGCTGGCTGGCTATATGGATCGCTACCCGGCGGTGCGTGTCATTGCTAACTACCACGACTATTACCCCAACCTGCACGAAGAGGGGTTTGACGTGGCGGTGTGGGTGGGTGAGCTGCCCAACTCGTCGCTGATTGCACGGCAGGTCGGCCAGGTGCGCACCCTGCTGTGCGCCAGCCCCACGTATTTGGCGGCCAAAGGCGAGCCCCGGCATCCGGCCGACCTCAAGCAACATCATCTGATTGCCAGCGCCGAAGCGCTGCGATGGGATTTCCTGCATTACACCCTCAACGCCCGCGCCCGCCTCAGTTGCGCCACGGTGCAAGGCGCGATCAATGCGGCGGTGCAGGGCGCAGGGGTGATTCGTTGCCTCAGTTATCCGGTTCATGATCACCTCATAAATGGCCAACTGCGTCGTGTCTTGCCGGCCTTTGAACTGCCGCCGCTGCCGGTGCATGTGATCTACCGCGAAGGCCGCCATGCGCCGATGCGCGTGCGCAGTTTTGTCGACTACTGCGTCACCGCGTTGCGCGAACATCCGGCATTTCAGTTGGCGTAATAGTGGATTGCCCAGGGTGGGCATTCTCTGCAGGGTTGGGTAGGCGCAGCATTCGGTTATCCAACCAGAGGTGATCGCCATGAACTCGATCGAACAATCCCCTTGGCATGTCGGCGAACGGCACTTGCAGGAAAGTGCAGGCGTCGCCGAACGCATGGCCATGATCGGGCCAAAGGTCATTCGTGATCATTTGCCCGAGCAGCATCGTGATTTTTATCCGTTGTTGCCTTACCTCATTCTGGGTGTGGTGGACGAACAGGGTATCCCCTGGGCGACCATGCTGGAGGGCGCGCCAGGGTTTGCCCATTCACCGGATCCACAGGCGCTGCAAATCGACAGCCTGCCCGCCAGAAGCGATCCGGCCTCGGCTGGCATCACTCGTGGCGCGTCCGTTGGCCTGCTGGGCATCGACCTCGGCACCCGGCGTCGCAACCGCATGAACGGTCGGATCGGAGCGCTGGATCATGACGGCTTTGCGGTTGATGTGGTGCACACTTTCGGCAACTGCCCCAAGTACATCCAACTGCGGCCCGTCGCTGGGATTGCGCGCAAACCTGGCGATACAGCCGAGCGCAGCACCAGCCTGGACGCCGCCGCCCAAACGCTGATCCGCAACGCTGACACCTTCTTCGTCGCCAGCTACGTGGACCAGCACGGCGAACGCTCGGTGGACGTTTCCCATCGCGGCGGCAACACGGGGTTTGTGCGGGTGGAAGGCAACGTGCTGACCATCCCCGATTTTGCCGGCAACCTGTTTTTCAACACCCTCGGCAACCTGCACGCCAATCCGGTAGCGGGGTTGCTGTTTGTCGATTTTGAAACCGGCGACGTGCTGCAAGTGGCGGGGCGCACATCGTTGATTCTCAGCGGGCCGCCAGTGGCCGAGTTCGAGGGCGCGCAGCGCTTGTGGACGGTGACGGTGGAGCACGTGGTCCGCCGTCCGGCAGCATTGGCACTGCGCTGGCAGTTCGCAGAGTTTTCACCGCACAGCCTAGCAATGGGCACCTGATAGCCTGGCACGCTCTCCCTGGCACAACTACCTCACTGATGCAGTGAGATCAAATGTGGGAGGGGCGGTGCGACGATTCGACTTGCCCCCGATGAGGTAGTGTCAGTAGACACATTTGTGACTGACCCACCGCCATCGGGAGCAAGCCCCCTCCCATATAGGAACGTCATTGCCTGTTGAGTTTGCGCTTGTTAATCAGGCCGCCGGGCATTCCCGGTTCAGCGCTTCATCGACCAGCAACTGCGCAATCTCAATCATCTGCACCACCGCCAGCACATGCTTGCGGCTCTGGCCGTCAAGCTGTTCGGCACAGTCGTAGGCACAGACAGTCGCTGACTCCAGCATTTCGCTGGCATTGCTCAAGGCGGCTTCAGTGCTGAGTCCGGGGCGGACGGTGAAAATGACATCGGGAGGTAGTTGTGGGTTGTCATCCGAGGGGGATGGCGGGGGATTGGGTGTGACTTTCTTCATGGCGAAGCTCCTATGAATGAGCACCTCCATTTCGCTACCACACGAAGTAAGGAGGCGACTGTACACGGGGTGGTAGACCGGTCATAGAAACCCGGCAGGCCGAAGCCTCCCATGCACAGCCGCCACAAAGCAGCCCGCACAAAAAAACGCCCTTGAGCGTTTTGGGGTCTATGAAAGAACTGGGCTACCACACCCATTCGCTGATTTTGCAGCGACCCGCGAAGGTTAGCGGCGAGACTCATCGGACGCAACCCGAAGTTTGTGTAAGAGCGGTCTGATGAACTCACTCTTTGGAT
Organism: Pseudomonas sp. 910_23; assembly: GCF_052850795.1. Classification (NCBI taxonomy): domain Bacteria; kingdom Pseudomonadati; phylum Pseudomonadota; class Gammaproteobacteria; order Pseudomonadales; family Pseudomonadaceae; genus Pseudomonas; species Pseudomonas sp. 910_23. The sequence goes on from NZ_VXCZ01000007.1 coordinate 188,055, forward strand.
CAACGCCAGCGGGTGGTCGTTGCCGCAAGGTTGATCGAGATGGAGGCGCAGGCGCTGGGCGCTGAAAACGACAGCTATCTCACTGACGCAATGCGACCCAAATGTGGGAGGGGCGTCATTGCTTGTTGAATTGCGTTTATTCATCAGGCCACCGGACATGTCCGCTTCAGCGCTTTATCCATGAACATGTTGCTGGATGTTGAACCGTCTGACTGAGGAGTTCCTTTGGGTTAGCCTTGTTTTCCTACTGCCAACAAGGACTCGTCATGCAGCGAAAGGTCATTAATCCCACGACGGTATTTAACTCCCTGCAATACGGTTTCAGCCAGGCCATGGAAGTGCCGCAAGGGCGACGGATCATGCTCTCCGGGCAGGTGGGCGTCGATGCTCAAGAGCGCACTGTGGGCCCTGGCATTGCCGAGCAGACGGCCACGGCGTTGGACAATGTCGAGAAGGTGCTGGCTGAGGTGGGGGGTGATCTGTCCCATGTGATCATGCTGCGGTTGTATATCGTCGAATCTGCCCGGGAGCAGCAGGAGCCGATTGCTGAAGCTTTGCGCCAGCGCTTCGCGCATAACCCGCCGCCGTCTTCGTGGATTATGGTCAGTGGGTTGTCGTTGCCGGAATGGTTGATCGAGGTGGAGGCAGAGGCGGTGGTTCCGTTCAGTTAGGCGAGCGCTTTTTTGAAAGCAGCAAGTAGTGGCTGACAAAGACAGCTATCTCACTGATGCAATGCGATCCAAATGTGGGAGGGGGCGGTGTACACCAAACCAGATGTGCACTGCCCCCCCCCCCAATCAATACCGAATCATCACCGACTTAAGCTCGGTGTAATCCTCAATAAATGCACTGCCAAACTCCCGCCCAACCCCCGAAGACCGGCTGCCGCCAAACGGCACTGCCGGGTCGAGCAAGGTGTGCATGTTTACCCACAAGGTGCCCGCATTGATGGCCGGGATCATGCGCAGGGCCTTGCCCAAATCGTTGGTCCACAGGCTGGCGCTCAGCCCATAGGGCCCGTGGTTCATCAGCGCCAGCAGTTCGTCTTCGTCATCGTAGGGCAGGAAGGTGGCGATAGGACCGAAGGTTTCTTCGTTGAGCAGGGTGTCGTGCAGGTGGTTGGCGAGGATCACCGTGGGTTCGACGTAGCAACCAGGCCGGTCGATAAGGTGGCCGCCGTGGATGATCGTGTTGTTTTCGGCGCGGGCCTGGTTGAAGTAGCCGAGCAGTTTGTGCTGGTGCTGCTGGTGCGTGACCGGGCCGAATTCGGTGTGTTCGTCCAGCGGTGAGCCGATGTTCAGGCGGCCGAGGCGCGTCTTGAGTTTTTCCAGCACGGCGTCGATTTGCGAGCGGTGCACGAAAAAGCGTTCGGCCGCCGCGCAGATTTGCCCCGAATGCAAAAAGCCCGCTTCGATGATGCCGTCCACTGCCTTGTCCACGTCCATATCGGGTAGGAAGCCGGCGGCATTCTTGCCACCCAGTTCCAGGGTTGCACGGGTGAGGCCGGCGCCCATGGCGCTGCGGCCGACGGCGATGCCGGTGGGCACTGAGCCGGTGAAGGACACTTTATGGGTGCCGGGGTGTTCCACCAGCCCCTTGCCGACATGGCCGCCGCCGGTGAGCACATTCAGCACACCCGCCGGCAGCCCGGCGTCGATGGCCAGTTCAGCGATGCGCAGCAGGGTCAGAGGCGTGAATTCGCTGGGCTTGATGATGATGCTGCAGCCGGTCACCAGCGCCGAGGCGAGTTTCCAGATGGCGATCATGGTCGAGAAATTCCACGGCACGATGCCAACCACCACGCCCACCGGCTCGCGCAGGGTAAAGGCGGTGTAGCGCTCGCCATTGAATGAAGGCAGGGATGGGGTCAGGGTCTGGCCGCTGAGCTTGGTGGCCCAGCCGGCGTAGTAGCGCAGGAAATGCGCGGCCTGATCGACCTCGAAGGCGCGGGAGATCTGGATGATCTTGCCCGACTGGCACGTTTCGATCTGCGCCAGCTCTTCACGGTGCTGTTCCAACAGATCGGCCAATTTGAGTAGCACGTTGCCGCGTATGGCGGGCGCGGCCTGGGACCATCGCTGGAAACCACGGTTGGCGCAAGCGACCGCGGCGTCGATATCCGCCAGGTCAGCGTCGGCCACTTCGGCGATCACCTGGCCGGTGGCAGGGTTGATGACGTTCAGGGTTTGATCGGCGTGGCTGCGCACGCTGACACCGTCGATAAACAGCCCATGGCGGCGACGCAAAAAGGCTTCGACTTGAGGCAGCAACGGGATATCGCTCATGGCAGGTTCCTGGCAATTCACAAAAGAAAACCCGAGGGTAACCAACGCACCAATAAGCGGCTTGACTGTGCCTGCCAGGTTTTATGCCTGTGCCTGCCGCGCCTGTGAAAAGTACAAGCTTGCCTGCCGAACGTGCATTTCCCGCCAGCACGGCCCGTTCGATACTGGCCCTGCATCCAGCGCCGTTCCGCAATCCGGAACGCCTGTCGGACTTCCAATAATAAGCAGGGCCGTCCATGAAAAAGCCAAACCCGCTCCTTGAAGACCTCAAACCCCTTTTGCCGGCCATTGCCGCGAATGCCAGCCGTGCCGAGCAACTGCGCCAGGTACCGGATGAAAATATCGCCCTGCTCAAAAGCATCGGCCTGCACCGTGCCTTTCAGCCCAAGGCCTTCGGCGGCCTGGAGCTGACGCTGCCCGAGTTCGCCGACTGCATCGCCTTGCTCGCCGGTAGTTGCGCCAGTACCGCCTGGGCGATGAGCTTGTTGTGTACTCACAGCCACCAACTGGCGCTGTTCTCGGCCCAGTTGCAGCAGGAAATCTGGGGTGCCAACCCGGATGCCACGGCCAGCAGCAGTATTGCGCCGTTCGGTCGGGTGACCGAGGGCGAGGGCGGGGTGTACTTCAGCGGTGAGATGGGCTGGAGCAGCGGCTGTGACCATGGCGAGTGGGCGATTGTCGGCTGCCGTCGCCAGAACGCCGAAGGCACCCAGGATTACTGCTTTGCCGTGTTGCCGCGCAGTGACTATCAGATTCGTGACGACTGGTTCGCCGCTGGCATGAAAGGCAGCGGCACCAAGACCCTGATCATCGACAACTCCTGGGTGCCCGAACACCGTATCCAGAAGGCCAAGGACATGATGGAGGGCAAGTCCGCAGGCTTTGGCCTCTACCCCGACAGCCAGATTTTCTACGCGCCGTATCGGCCATATTTTGCCAGTGGCTTCTCCACCGTCAGCCTCGGTGTGGCCGAGCGTATGCTTGAGGTGTTTCGCGAAAAAACCAGGACGCGGGTGCGCGCCTACACCGGTGCCGCCGTCGGCGCAGCCACCCCGGCGTTGATGCGCCTGGCCGAGTCCACCCACCAGGTCGCCGCCGCCCGAGCGTTCCTGGAAAAAACCTGGCAGGAACACGCCGAACACAGCGCCGCCCACCGTTATCCCACGCGGGAAACCCTGGCGTTCTGGCGCACCAATCAGGGTTACGCCACCAAGATGTGCATCGACGCGGTAGACCGCCTGTTCGCCGCTGCGGGCGGGAATGCCTGGTTCGAGCACAACGAGATGCAGCGCCTGTTCCGCGATTCCCATATGACAGGCGCCCATGCCTATACCGACTACGACGTGTGCGCGCAAATCCTCGGCCGTGAGCTGATGGGTCTGGAACCCGACCCGAGCATGGTGTAGCCGCGCCTATCACCCATAACAATAAGGGCGGCCACTCGCGGCCACCTGGGAGTCTTGCATGTCTGACGTTTTCGACCCAAGGGCCTTTCGCCGCGCCCTCGGCAACTTCGCCACCGGTGTGACGGTGGTCACTGCCGCCACCGCTTCCGGGCACAAGGTCGGCGTGACCGCCAACAGTTTCAACTCGGTGTCCCTCGACCCGCCGCTGGTGCTGTGGAGCATCGACAAGCGCTCCAACAGCCATGCAGTGTTCGAGGAGGCCAGTCATTTTGCGGTGAATGTGCTGGCGGCGGACCAGGTGCACCTGTCCAACAACTTTGCGCGCCCCCGTGAAGACCGCTTCGCCCTCATCGAGTACGAGCCGGGTGAGGGCGGCTCGCCAGTGTTCGCCGATTGCTCGGCGCGCTTTCACTGCGAGAAGTACCAGCAGATCGATGGCGGCGATCACTGGATCATGATCGGCAAGGTGGTGGCGTTCGATGACTTCGGCCGTGCGCCGTTGCTCTACCACCAGGGCGCCTACGCCGAGGTCCGGGCGCTGCCTCCCTGCGCGCCCGAGGTGGTTCAGAACGGCACGGCCACCACCAGCTGACTGTAGACATTGGTGCCGTTGCCGCCGACCTGGTTACCGCCGGTGTCGGCCGCTTTATCGGGTTTGTACAGGCCCAGCAGCGGCGTGATGATCAGGTGCTCGTTCACCGCCCATTCGGCGTACAGGTCCAGTTCGCGGCCATCCAGGTTCAACTGGCCGCGGGTGCTGACGGTGTTGTAGTCAAAGAACAGTGCGCCGAGGGTGACGTTGTCCCGCGGCTTAACCTTGAACGCCACATGTTGCACCGCCGTGTTGCTGTTGAATGGGCCTGAATAGTTGCCCGCCACTTCGCCCTGCACCCAGGTGCCGTAGCCACGGTTGAAGCCTGAGAACATGCCGTCCCAGTTTTTCGAATAACGTGCGTAGCGGTAGGTCAGGTCCGGTGACCAGGGCAGGTGGGCAAAGGTGTAGCCGGCTTCGACGTAACCGGCGTTTTGCTGGCTGTCGCGGCGGTCCTGGCGGGCCAGTTCGAAAGCCAAGTGCGCGTTGTCGATACCTGCATTACCGGCACCGCGCAGGCTATAGAGGTTCATGCCCTTGCGCTGGCGCTGCAGGTCGGTGGCGAAGCGCTCATCCACATCGATCCCATGAATATAGGTCAGCCCCAGGGTGCCCGGCGCGGCGCTGTACTCCAGGGTGCCAGCGGCCATTTCGGTGAGGGCTTGGGCGCGGTTGTCGGATTTGATCCACATCAGGCTGCCATGCACGCCGTCCTTGCCACCCAGGCGAATCACCGCAGTCTTGTCGAAGGCATGGCGCGCGGCAATGTAGTAGGCGCCGCCGCGATTGAACTCGCCGTCGCCTACGCCATTGCCGAGGTTGGGGCCGTCGTCGTTGATGATGAAGCCGTCGCCCAACATGATGATCTGGCGGCCAAACGACAGGTCTACCCCATCCTTGCCCAGCGCCGGGAACAGCTCGCCGGAGCGCCAGCCGGCGAACGCTTCGTCAAACTTGGTGGTGCGCTCGGTGCCGTTGGTCAACCCCGACGCATCGCCGTCGCCCCAGGTGCCGGAACTCACCAGGTTCGCCGTGCCGTATACGCCGCCCAGGTTGCCCAGGCTCTGCTCGACGCTCAGGCCGTACTTGATGAACCCCTCGCGCCAGGTGGAGCCGCCGCTGCGGCCATCGTAGTTCTTCGGGCTGTTGAACAGGCCGTAGACGGCAAGGAAGTTGCCGGTGACCTGGGTGTCGGTATCGGCATACAACTCGATGGCCTGGGCCTGGCCGACCAGCAGTGCAATGCCGAGGCCGACCGCCTGGCGCAGGCGGCGGTTTTTCAATGTGTGCTCCATTGTTATTGTCCCCATCTTGGTTAAGAGTGAGGGCGCATTAGGGCGAGCGGTCGCAGGCCAAGTCTTTCATATGCGTGCCAGGCAGTTGACCCTGGCCGCCAGGCGATACGCCGTGGCAGGCAGCAACAAAACCTTCGGCAGACAGGGGCAAGACGATCGAGCCAGGTGGGGCGCAGAGTGCCGACACACTAAAAAAACCGCTTTCGAGGACCCCACCATGTCGATCAACGACCGACTCACCGCGCACCTCAACCGGGGCACGGTAGGTTTCCCCACCGCGTTGGCCAGCACCATCGGGCTGATCATGGCAAGCCCGGTGATCCTCACCGCCACCATGGGTTTTGGCATTGGCGGCAGCGCCTTTGCCCTGGCGATGCTGATCGCCGTGGTGATGATGCTGGCCCAGGCGACGACCTTCGCCGAGGCCGCCTCGATACTGCCCACCACCGGCTCGGTGTACGACTACATCAACTGCGGCATGGGCCGGTTCTTTGCGATTACCGGCACTTTGTCGGCGTATCTGATCGTGCACGTGTTCGCCGGCACCGCCGAAACCATCCTCGCCGGGGTCATGGCGCTGGTGAACTTCGAACACCTCAATACCCTGGCAGAATCGGCCGGCGGCTCATGGCTGCTGGGCGTGGGTTTCGTGATCGTGTTCGGGGTGCTGAACGCCTTCGGGGTCAGCGCCTTTGGCCGCGCAGAGATCATCCTTACGTTCGGCATGTGGACCACCCTGATGGTGTTCGGCGTGCTGGGCCTGATCGCCGCGCCGGCGGTGCAGTTGGATGGCTGGTTCGGGGAATCACTGGTGGGCACCGACCTGGTCACCGTGTTGTCGCTGGTGGGCATGGCGATGTTCATGTTCGTCGGCTGCGAGTTCGTCACCCCGCTGGCGCCGGACCTGCGCCAATCGGCCAAGGTGATGCCACGGGCGATGATGCTCGGGCTGATGGGCGTGGCGACGTGCATGTTTATCTATGGCGCCGCGATGAAGCGCCAGGTGGAAAACGTGGTGCTCGACGCCGCCTCCGGCGTGCACCTGTTGGACACACCCATGGCTATCCCACGGTTCGCTGAACAGGTGATGGGGCAGATCGGGCCGCTGTGGCTGGGTATCGGCTTCCTGTTCGCTGGTGCTGCGACCATCAATACCTTGATGGCCGGTGTTCCGCGCATCCTCTACGGCATGGCGGTGGATGGCGCGTTGCCGAAGGTGTTCACCTACCTGCACCCGCGCTTCAAGACGCCGTTGCTGTGCATTCTGGTGGCGATGCTGATCCCGTGCCTGCACGCGCTGTACCTGGGCGGCAATACCGACAACATCATGCACCTGGTGCTGGCGGCGGTGTGCGCGTGGAGTTTTGCTTACCTGTTGGTGACGCTGTCTGTGGTGATCCTGCGCATTCGCCGTCCGGATTTGCCCAGGGCGTACCGATCGCCGTGGTTCCCGCTGCCGCAGATCGTCTCCAGCATCGGAATCCTGCTGGGCATGTGGTTTATCACCCCGCCAGGCATGAACCCGGCCGACATTTATGTGCCGTTTGGGGTGATGCTCGGCGTGACCGCCACCTATGCGTTGTTCTGGACCCTGGTGGTGCAGAAGGTCAACCCCTTCAAGCCCGCCTGCGTTGAGGAGGTGTTGGCCAAGGAATTCAGCCACGAACCGGGGCCTGCCCATGACGGTTATAACGACTTTGCGGCAAAAACTGTGTGAGCTGTTCAGCGCAGACCGTGCACCGAGCGGTTATCGACCTGGGGTGACCCTGGCGCGCTTGCGGCGTGATCTGAGCCTGGCGACGCTTGAAGTGGACGGTGTGAACTTCGAGATTGTCGAGCGCACCGAGTCGCAGTTGTTGATGCACCTGGTGCTGACCGAGTGCGTCCTGCGCGTACCGGCTTCAGCGAGTGGCGCTGGCAGCTTCGAGGTGCACCATGGCGGCGCTATTCGGCGCAACGGTATCCGCGTGCGCCGGCGCTCCGGCAGCCAGGCTCTGGCGTGTGAGCTACAGGCGCGTTTGCTGGCCGACAGCGGGTTGTTCCAGGCGCTGATGCCGCTGGATTTCAAGCGCCTGCGCATTGATCTCAAGGACCGGCAATGGTGTGTGCGCCTGGAGCATATGGGCGGGAGTGAGGTGGTCAATCGGATGCCTGCGTTTCGGCGTTACATTGCGTTGAGCACCGAGCAACGCAGGTATCTATTGGCAGCCATAGGTGGGTTGCAGCGGGTGATGTCTGGCCTGTGAAACCAATGACGCACCTCTGTGGGAGGGGGCTTGCTCCCGATAGCGGCGGGTCATCCAATGAATGTGTTGGCTGGCCCACCGCTATCGGGAGCAAGCCCCCTCCCACATACCGTTTGGCATCATTAGTGCTTCTGCAAAGGGCAAACAGGTTGTTGTTGCGTGCATATAGATAACATGTTAACTATTGCATCAGAACAACAAAAAGAACGCCACTGCGGAGACACCCCCATGAGCATCCCACAGCATGCACCCGACGGGCTCGACAGCTGGAACCGCGAACTGCGCGCCGCGTGCGGCCACTTCGATACCGAACTGGCCTTCAACCGTTCGCTGTTTATTGGCGAGATCCACAACTTGCCCCGTGGCCTGGCCATCCTGCGCACCAATGCCGGGCTGATCAAACGCCCGACGCACCACGCCGATCACGACAATGACCAGGAGTGCTTCCTGGTCAGCCAGCGCAGCGGCTATTCGCAGATCACCCAGAACGAGCAGACCGTGCAGCTGGCCCCCGGCGAGATGCTGTTGATGGACTCGGTGGGCTCGATCGAAATCACCCCCTTTGGTTTGATCGAACATGCCTCGCTGTCGTTGTCGCGCACTGAGGTGTGCAAGCACCTGGGCGGCCAGGCGCGGGCGTTCGGCAAGATCTCCTCGACCAAAGCCTGTGGGCGTATGTTGCATGTGCTGATGGATCAACTGTGCAAGGACGACACTGACGACGACGCCACGCAAGTGGACGCGCTGCAGGCGGCCTTTGTGTCGCTGCTGGGCTCGGCGCTGGAGCAGGGCGATGAGTGCCGCGAGGGCGTTGCTGCGTTGCAGGGCAGTAATCTGCGCAGCTATGTGCAAAAGATCATTGATGAGTCGTTGGGCCAGCCTGGCCTGAGCCCGATTGGCCTGGCCAACCGCCTGAATATCTCGGTGCGGCACCTGTACCGTTTGTTCGAGGAACAGGACGACAGCGTCTGCCGCTACATCCAGCGGGCGCGGCTCAAGCGCAGTGCTGACGACTTGACCAACCCCTTCCTGCGTAGCGAGTCGATCACCTCGATTGCCTACAAGTGGGGCTTTACCGACTCGGCGCATTTCAGCCGATCATTCAAGAAACAGTTCGAAGTGTCGCCCAAGGATTTTCGCTCCAGCCGGTTGCAGGCGGTGGGGGCATAAACAGCTTCTTCAATGTGCATGAGATCCAATGTGGGAGGGGGCTTGCTCCCGATAGCGGTGTATCAGCTACACATGTGCTGGCTGATACACCGCTATCGGGAGCAAGCCCCCTCCCACATTGGACCGAATTGAGTTTTTAGATTTCGGGCAAGGTAGACCCACCATCCACCACCAAGGTCTGCCCGGTGATATAGCCAGCCAGGTCAGAAGCCAGAAACAACATCGCGCCGGCGATATCCGCAGCCGCGCCCAAGCGCCCCAACGGCACACGGCTGGCGATGCTCTCATTCAACGCGGCATCGCCCAGGTTGCTCATCGCCGGCGTGGCGATCATGCCCGGCTCCACGCCATTGACCCGCACATTCAACGGCGCCAGTTCCAGCGCCGCGTTGCGGATAAACCCATTCACTCCCGCCTTGGACGCCGCATAGTGGCTGAGCCCCGGATAACCCACCCGATTGCCGGTGACCGAAGACGTCACCAGCACGCAACCCCGGCCTTGCGCGCGAAACGTCGGTAACGCCGCCTGGGTCAGCCAGAACAGCGCCGAAAGGTTTACAGCCAAGGTGCGTTGCAAGATCGCCGGGGTGATGTCGGCAAAGGCTGTCAGCGGGAAATACCCGGCGTTGTGCACCACAATATCCAGTTGCGCCAACCCTTGAACGCAGGCGAATACCGCCTCGGCTTGCGCCAGGTCAACGCCCACGGCCTCGACCTGATAGCCCTGCGCGCACAACCCAGCGGCCACCCTTTCAGCTTGTTCCAGCAGGCGATCAGCAATCACCACCCGCGCACCGCGTTCGGCAAAGGCTTGGACGATGCCCAGGCCAATCCCTTGGGCGCCGCCGGTGACCAGCACGACTTGGCCGCTGAAATCCAGGTCATTGGGCATGAGCAGGCTCCAGGCGCGTAAACGCCAGCGTCGGCACGTCGACGATGCTGGACCCACCGTCCGCCACCAAGGTCGCTCCGGTAATGATCGATGCGTCGTCGCTGGCCAGGAAGCGGCATACCTTGGCGATCTCTTCGGCCCGGGCGGCGCGGCGCAGCGGCACATCGGCACACACGCGCTCGTACGCTTGCTGCAAGGTGTCGCCGTACGCCTCCATCAACGGCTGCATCTCGGCATCGGCCATCGGCGTGTGCACCCAGCCCGGGCACACCGCGTTCACGCGCACGCCGTGGGGGCCGTAGTCCCGTGCCAGCGAGCGATTGAGCCCGAGTAACGCATGTTTGGCCGTGGTGTAGCCGCACACCTCGGGCCCCGCCGCGAGCGAGGCGATGGAGCCGATCAGCACGACACTGCCGGCGCTTTCCTGCAACATCGGCAGGCAGGCGCGGGCACTGTAGAACGCGCTGTCCAGGTTACTGCGCAGCGCCGCTTCCCACGTAGACGGGCTGGTCTGGGTCGCGCTGCCCAGGCCATGACCGCCGGCACACGCCAGCAGTACATCGATACGCCCGTAGTGGGCGTGAATCTCGCGGATAAAGCCCTCCCAGGTGTCGGGGCAGGCGGCATCGCCCACCAGGATCAGGCCGCCGCTGGCCTGCGCTGCCTGTTCCAGTGGCTCGCGGCGCCGGCCGATCAGTACCAGCCGTGCGCCTTCCTGCGCGTACAGCCGGGCACAGGCGGCGCCGATGCCGGTGCCGGCCCCGGTGATCACCACCGTGCGCGCCTCAGTCACGGGGGTACTCCGTGCGGTTGAGCACCTGGCAATAGGAACTGATCGGGAAGTTCGACAGCGCGTCGAAGGATGCCCCCGCGTAGCCGAAGATCTTGCCGTCGCTGCGGTGTTGTTGCAGGTCGATCAGCACCAGGCCGAGGGTGGGCACGATCTTCTCCTGCCAGACGAACAGGTACAGCTGCTCGGCGATCTTGTAGTAATGGCAGCGGTCGGTGTCGCACAAGCCTTTCTCCACACCCTCAAGGCATTGCCAGGCATAGAACCGCGGGTTGAGGTAGATGTGCTCGTAGACCTCGCTGGGGCTGTAGCGGTAGTGGTTGCGCAGGCCCACCAGTTCCTCGGTGGGGGCGTGCAGGCAATGGCCCTCCTGCCACGGCCGGTCGAGGCTGCCGTGGAGGAACTCGGCGTGCACCGAGGTCAGCGGTTTGCCGGCCAGGGCGCGGTGGTAAAGACCTTCGTGGGTCTCTGCCGGCTCCGGCATACGGCCAATCACCGCGGTAAAGGAGGCCGTTGGCGTGTCCAGCACCAGGCTGATCGACCAGCTTTGCCCGGCCTCGTGCTTGATGAAGTCCACCAGGTACAGGCCCGGGCGAATCGAGCTGGCGCGATAGGCTGCACTACCGCTGGAGTGTCCGTCGGCGGCGTGCCAGGCCAGGCGCTCCTGTTCGAAGCGATGCTCGATCTGCCAGCCATTGGCAAAGTGCAGAGTGAAGGTCTGGCCCGCCAGGTCGGCGAGGTTCGGCAGGATGAACGCTTCGGGTGCAAAACCGTCGGCCAGGGCGCCCACGGTGATCCAGTCAGAAGAAGTGCTCATGGCAAGGCTCCTTACACGACGGCAAAGTAGTGTTTGACGAAACTCTCGCTGACCACTTCCCACAGCACCGGCGTGCCCTTGGTCACAAACCAGCTGTCACCGGCCTTGTAGCGGGTGGACTGGCCGGTGGACTCATCGGTGAGTATGACCTCGCCGGTGACCACCGTGGCTTGTTCGGCGAACGGGTAGACCATGCGGAATTTGCCCTGGGTGGTGCCGAAGTAAGCGCTGCTGACCGCATCGGTAGGTGCGCCGAATGTCATCTTGCCGAAGGCGCGCACCTCGCCTTCAAGGATTTGTGAGCCGAGGTCGGCCACGGTGCCCCAGGCATCGAGTTCCGACAGCTGGACGTTATGTTTGACGGTGGTGAGGGTCATGGCAGTGGTTCCTGATGAGTGAAAAAAAGCGAATCAACGACGCCCGTTCCAGTAGCCGGACAATTGGTGCCAGGATTTGCCCGCCGTCAGCAGCAGAGGGCGAATTGCGTCCTTGCCGATGATGGTCGGGCGGCGGATCGAGCTGATCAGGTCATAGCGCGCCGAGCCTTCGCTCATGCCTTCGGCCAGGACCTTGCAGATGATGTGGCTGGGGGTGACGCCAAAGCCTGAATAGCCCTGCACGAAAAACGCGTTGCTGCGCCCCGGCAAGGTGCCGATCTGCGGGAACAGATTCGGGCTGCACGCCATCGGGCCGCCCCAGGCCAGGTCGATTTTCACGTCCTTGAGGTAGGGGAAAATCTTCAGCATCAGGTGGCGGTTCCAGGCTTTCAGGTCGCCGGGAATATGCTCGACCAAAGGCGTCGCGGCGCCGAACAGCAGGCGGTTTTCATTGGTGACGCGGTAGTAGTCGATCACCGGGCGGATATCGCTGTAGGCGCCACGGATCGGGCTGATGCGCTGGATCAATTCTTCGGACAACGGCTCGGTCATCATCTGGAAGGCGTAGGTGTTGATGGTCGAGCGGTGCAGTTCCGGTTCGAGCTTGTTGAGAAAGCTGTCACAGGCCCACAGCAACTTGCCGGCGCGTACCGAACCGCGCCCGGTGCGCACGGTGATGCGTTCGCCGTAGCTGACCTCCAGGGCCGGGCTGTTCTCAAAAATCCTTACCCCATGGCCGGCCAGCGCGGTGGCCTCGCCCAGCAGCAGGTTCAGCGAGTGCACATGCCCGCCGCCCATGTGCAGCAGCGCACTGGTGTAGGCGTTGGAACCGATGATCTGCTGCACATCCGAGCCGCCGAGAAAGCGGATTTCATGCTGGCTGTTGACCGACTTGAAGTCCTTCTCCCAGGCGCGCAGGGTTTTTTCCTGGCGGGCGTTGAAGCCCATATAGCCGTAGCCGTGGCAGAAATCGGCATCGATGTTGTACTTGGCGATGCGGTTCTTGATGATGTCGGCGCCCAGGTCGCTGATCTCGAACACCTGGCGCAGCCCGTCTTCGCCCACGTCCTTCTTGATCTTCTCCAGGTCATGGCCGATGCCCGCCATGATCTGCCCGCCGTTACGGCCGGTGCCGCCAAAGCCCAGGTAGCGTGCTTCAAGCACCACGATATTGGTGATGCCTTTTTCCGCCAGTTCCAGCGCGGTGTTGATCCCGGAAAAGCCGCCACCGATCACCACGACGTCCGCGTCGATGTCTTGCTCCAGGGTGGGGAAGCTGAGGTTGTATTTCTTGGTGGCGGTGTAATACGTAGGGGTTTCGATGTTGATCATGGCGCAGCCTGAAAAAGTGAAGGAAGGCGCTAAAGCGGATGCCTCCATTAGGGCCCCTGACGGGCTGGAAGTCTTGATCCTGCGTGCCCGGGTTTTTGATTCAGCGCGCCACGGGCGAGGGCACACACAAGTTATAGCGCGCTCGCTGGCGGGGAATGTTAGAGTTTCGTTAAATTATTAACTAAATACTTCGTGACCCTGATCCTATGTCCAAACCTCGACAATCCCTGACCCTGGCCTTGCTGCAAGCGCGTGAGGCCGCGATGAGTTTTTTCCGCCCGTCGCTGAATGAACACGGCCTGACCGAACAGCAATGGCGCATCATCCGCATCCTCGAACAGCACGGTGAGCTGGAGATTTACCAACTGGCGGAACTGGCGTGCATCCTAAAGCCGAGCATGACCGGCGTGCTGGTGCGCATGGAAGCCGCCGGCATGGTGCACCGACGCAAGGCCGAACAGGACCAGCGCCGGGTGCTTATCACCCTGGCAGACAAGGGCAAGGCGAGTTTCGAGTCCATGAGCCAGTGCATGGAGGCCAACTACCAGCGTTTGCAGGATCAGCTTGGCGAAGAGAAATTCCAGACCTTGCTGGGGTTGCTGGATGACTTGAAGAACATCAAGCGCTGAACTAATGACTGAACCACCGCCGGTCAACTGTGGGAGCTGGCTTGCCTGCGATAGCGTCGGGTCAGCTGGCTTATTTGTCGCTGATACACCGCTATCGCAGGCAAGCCAGCTCCCACATTGGATCTCAGTAGACACCACCGGTATTGGCAGCCACCGGTACGTCTTTGAACTTCCCGGCCAGGCTTTGCAACCCGCGCATCAACACTGTTGTATCCGCTCCCACCGCCACGAACGTTGCGCCCAGTTCGATATAGCGCCGCGCCAGGCGTTCATCCGCACTGAGAATCCCCGCCGCCTTGCCCGCTTGAACGATGCGCACAATGGCGTCTTCAATCGCCGCCTGCACTTCAGGATGCCCTGGGTTACCGCGATGCCCCATGGCCGCACTCAAGTCCGCCGGGCCGATGAACACGCCGTCCACGCCTTCGACGGCGGTGATAGCGTCCAGATTGGCCAGGCCCTCGCGATTTTCAATCTGCACCAGCAGGCACATCTGCGCGTCGGCCTGGTCGAGGTAGTCGGTGATGCTGTTCCAGCGCGAAGCACGGGCCAGGGCACTGCCGACGCCGCGAATACCCTGGGGCGGGTATTGCAGGGCGCGCACCAGTTCTTGGGCCTGGGCAGCGCTTTCGACCATGGGCACCAGCAGCGTCTGCGCGCCGATATCGAGCAGTTGCTTGATCAATGCCGTGTCGCCGACCACCGGGCGAATCAGCGCCTGGCTGGGGTAGGGCGCGATGGCCTGCAATTGCGCAAGCATCCCCTGCAGGTGGTTGGGCGCATGTTCGCCGTCGATCAACAGCCAGTCGAAACCGGCATTGGCGGCCAACTCGGCGCTATAGGCATTGGCGAGGCCAAGCCACAGGCCGATCTGCACCTCGCCGTTGTGCAGGCGTTGTTTGAAGCGGTTGACAGGCATGTCCATGACAATCCTCCAGTGTTCAGACGAAGCGACAGGCGATCGAACCGAGCAGGTCGTAGTCGACGTGGAAGGTATCCCCTGGGCGGGCGGCCACCGGGCGGGTAAACGAGCCGCCGAGAATCACCTGGCCCGGCAGTAAGGTGACGTCATGCGCCGCCAGCTTGTTGGCCAGCCACGCCACGCCCTTGGCCGGGTGGTTGAGCACTGCCGCCGAGACGCCGGACTCTTCGATCACGCCATTGCGATACAGCACCGCCGGCACTTTGCGCAGGTCGATCTCGGTGGGGCGCACAGCCCGGCCACCGAGTACCACGCCGGCATTGGCGGCGTTGTCGGAGATGGTGTCGAACACCTTGCGGGTGGCGTTGGTCTGTGGGTCGACCTGCTGGATGCGTGCGTCGATGATTTCCAGCGCCGGGATCACCCATTCGGTCGCATCGAGCACATCGAACACCGTGCAGTTGGGGCCCTTGAGCGGCTTGCCAAGGATGAACGCCAGTTCCACTTCCACACGCGGCACGATGAAGCGTTCGAAGGGAATATCACTGCCTTCGTCGAAAAACATGTCATCGAGCAGGGCGCCGTAGTCGGGCTCGGTGATGTTTGAAGAGACCTGCATGGCTCGTGAAGTGAGGCCGATCTTGTGGCCCTTGAGCGTGCGCCCGTTCTTGATCTTTTGCGCAACCCATTCGCGCTGGATGGCGTACGCATCCTCGAGGGTGATGCCGGGGTAGTCGAGGGAAAACTGACGCACCTGTTCGCGGCTGCGTTCGGCGCGGTCCAGGTGGGCGGCGGCCGCGAGGATTTGCTGGGAGTCGAGCATGGCAACGGTCTCTAGTGTGGGTTGACGATGGCGGCCTGAGTGCGCAGCACCAGCAGGCCACCGAGGGCGATAAACAGGGCGAGTACGTACAGGGCCAGGCTGGCGCTCTGGGTGGCGTCGCGCATCCAGCCGATCAGGTAGGGCGCGAGGAACGCGGCGATGCTGCCGAACGAGCTGATCATGGCGATGCCCGCCGCCTGAGTGGTATTGGAAAGAAACGCCGGCGGCAGTTGCCAGAACATCGGCAGCGCCGCGCTGGCGCCCATGCCGGCGACCACCAACCCGCTCATCACCAGCAGCGCATTGCCGGGCGCCAGGCCCGCGACGGCAATGCCGACAGCGGCCATCAGCAGGGGCACGCATAAATGCCAGCGACGCTCGCGCTGGCGATCGGACGAGCGCCCGCAGCCGAGCATGAAGAAGCAGCCGGCCAGGTAGGGCACGGCGCTGAGCAAGCCGACCTGACTGTCGCGGCCGATGCCGGCGCCGTGGATCAGGCTTGGCATCCAGAACGCCAGGGTGTTGACCGCCAGCATCACCGCAAAGTACACGGCCACCAGCAGCCACACTTGCGGGTCCCGCAGGATGCCGCTGAACGAGGTGATGGTCTTGCGCTGTTCTTCGTTGCTCAACTGGGTGCGCAGTTGCTGTTTTTGTTCGCTGCTCAACCAGTGCACCACTTCGAAACTGTCCGGCAAGCACTTGAGCACCACCAGCCCCAGCAGTACCACGGGCGCACCTTCGATCAGGAACATCCATTGCCAGCCGCGCAGGCTGCCCACGTCGTGGAAGTTCTCCAGGATCGCCCCGGAAATCGGCCCGCCCAACACCCCGGCCATGGGCACGGCAATGGCAAACAAGGCGGTGACCTGGGCACGTCGCCGCGCCGGGTACCAGCGGTTGAGAAACACCAGGATCCCCGGGAAAAATCCGGCTTCGGCCACCCCCAGCAAAAAGCGCAGCACGTAGAAGCCCCTAGCACTTTCCACCCACAACATGCCGGTGGAGAGCAGGCCCCACACCACCATCAGGCAGGCGATCCAGCGCCGTGGCCCGACCCGGTCCAGGGCCATGTTGCTGGGCACGCCAAACAGCGCGTAGGCAATGAAAAACAGCCCGGCGCCAAAGCCGTACACCGTGTCGCTGAACTGCAGGTCGTGGCTCATCTGCATCTTGGCGAAGCCGATGTTGATACGGTCCAGGTGGGCGAACAGGTAACACACCAGCAACAAGGGCATCAGGCGCCAGGTCACCAAACGATGGGTGCGGTCGTGCTCGGCAAGCCGCAGGCTTGCAGTGGAGTGGGCTGTGCTCATGATGTTGTACTTTTTGTCTGAGTGGCCGTGAGGGGAGGGCAGGTTTTTATCCCGCCGCGTTATTCAGAAACGCATGCACATTGTTCTGCTTGAAGTTGAGCTGTGGGTGCAACTCGACCATCTCGAACGACAGCGCCAACAACCGCTGCGCCTGCAACTGGGCGAAGTGCGCGGTGATCACCGCGAACACGGCTTCGGCCACCGCCTGGCGCGTGGCCAGGTCGCGGCCGTGGCCGACCTTGAGGGTCATGTGCACGAAGGCGTAGTCATGCTTGCCGTCGGCCATGCGCCAGGTGTCCAGGCGCACACCACGGCTACGGATGCCGCCCAACGGAAACACGCCACTGTCGCCCAGCACGCGGTGGATTTTTTCAAACAGGCCAGGCAAATCGGCCAATGGTTCAAGGTTGTCGGTGTACTCAGCGATAAAGTGCGGCATAGGTTTCTCCCAAAGCTACAGCGGGAAAATCGCGTTGATCTGGCCAGTGCCCGAACTGCCGAACGGCGGCGTGATGATCTCGGCCGGCTGGGCATAGTCCGGCCCACCCAGCAGGCCCAGGAGCATGGCGGTGTCGTGCATCTTGCCTTCGCCAAAGCAGTGTTCGGCGTAGTCCGGCAGCATCGCGCAGAACTCTTTGAAGCGACCTTGCTGCCACATCTCGACGACGTGCAGGTCTACCTGCTTGTCAAACTCACGGGTCCAGTTGTGGATATTCGCTTCGGCCTGGCGGTCGTCGGAAAAACGGTGGGACAACGAGCCGGACGCCAGCACCAGCACTTTGCGGTCACTCTTTTCTATGGCGCGGCGCACGGCGGCGCCAAAGGCGAAGCTGTCTTCCAGGCGATGCCAGGCACACCAGGCGGCGATGGAAATCACCTTGAATTTTTCATCCTCGGGCACGCCCATGTGCATGTAACGCATGGGCACCAGCGTGCCATATTCCAGCTCCAGGCTCGGGATGTTATGGGCCATGCTGCGCACGCCGGCCAGGTTGGCTTCGGCGGCGATCAGTTCGCCCAACTCGGGGCAGCCGGGGTAGGCGTAACCCATGTTCTTGATGAAGTGCGGCAGCTCGTTGCTGGTGTAGGTGCCCTGGAACTGCTCGCCACAGTTGACGTGATAACCGCTGTTGACCAGCCAGTGCACGTCGAACACCACGGCGGTGTCGGCCCCCAGTTCGCGGGCGCGCCGGCCGATTTCCTTGTGCCCGGCAATCGCCGCTTCGCGACAGCCGTGATGCTTGCCGGGCAGTTCCGACAGGTACATCGACGGTACGTGGCAGATCTTCGCTGCCAGAACCACTTCGCCCATGATGATTCTCCTGAATAATTATTCTTGTAAGGCTTGTGACGTCCCTGTGGGAGCTGGCTTGCCTGCGATTGCATCGACTCGGTACGGCTGAAGGACCGCGGTGTCTGCATCGCGGGCAAGCCCGGCTCCCACAGGAGGCTTGTTTGATCCTGGGCTACACACCCCAGCGCGGAATGTGATGACTGCCCATGGAAATACACACGTTCTTGATCTCGGCAAACACTTCAAAGCTGTACTGGCCACCCTCGCGCCCGGTGCCCGAGCCTTTCACCCCGCCAAAGGGCTGACGCAAATCGCGCACGTTCTGGCTGTTGATAAATACCATGCCCGCCTCAATACCGCGCGCCAGCCGATGAGCCTTACCGATGTCCTGGGTCCAGATATAGGACGCCAGCCCGTATTCGGTGTCGTTGGCCAGTTGCAGCGCTTCGGCTTCGTCCTTGAACGGGATCAGGCACACCACCGGACCAAAGATTTCTTCCTGGGCGATGCGCATCCGGTTGTTCACATCGGCAAACACCGTTGGCTGGATAAACTGGCCGCGGCTCAGGTGCGCCGGCAAGTTGGCCGGGCGCTCCAGGCCGCCGGCCAGCAGTGTGGCGCCTTCCTCCAGACCGATCTTGATGTAGCCGGTGACCTTGTCGTAATGGGCCTGGGTGATCATCGAGCCGACCTGGGTTTTGGGGTCCTGCGGGTCGCCCACGATCAGGCGCTTGGCCCGCGCCGCGAACTCGGCGACAAATTGCGGGTAGACGCTTTCCTGAATAAAGATCCGGCTACCGGCGGTGCACCGCTCGCCGTTCAGGGAGAAGATCGTGAACAGTGCGGCGTCGAGGGCGCGCTCCAGGTCGGCGTCTTCAAAAATCAGCACCGGCGACTTGCCGCCCAGCTCCATGGAGTACTTTTTAAGGCCGGCGGTCTGCATGATTTTCTTGCCGGTGGCGGTGCCGCCGGTAAAGGAAATCGCCCGCACATCCGGGTGGCGTACCAGTGCATCACCAGCGGTGGCGCCGTAGCCCTGGATCACATTGAGCACGCCGTTGGGGATCCCGGCTTCCACCGCCAGGCGTCCCAGTTCATTGGCGGTCAGTGGCGACAGCTCCGACATTTTCAATACGGCGGTATTGCCCAGCGCCAGGCACGGCGCGGTCTTCCAGGTGGCGGTCATGAACGGCACGTTCCATGGCGACACCAACCCGCACACGCCTACCGGCTGGTACAGGGTGTAGTTGAGCATCTGGTCGTCCACCGGATAACTGTGGCCGTCCATGCGGGTGCAGACTTCGGCGAAAAAGTCGAAGTTGTGCGAGGCCCGTGGAATCAACACGTTCTTGGTCTGGTGAATTGGCAAACCGGTGTCGAGGGTTTCCAGTTCGGCCAGGCGTGGCACGTTCTGTTCAATCAATTCGCCGAGCTTGCGCATCAAGCGTGCGCGCTCTCTGGCCGGGGTGTTGGCCCACTTGGGAAACGCCTCCTTGGCCGCCGCCACGGCTTGTGCGACTTCATCAGCACCACCGCTGGCGACTTCGCCGATGGCCTCGCCGGTGGCCGGGTTGTAGTTGATGAATACGTCTTTGCTCTCGACCTCACGGCCGTTGATCCAGTGTTTGATCATGTTGTTCAAGCCTCGTTGACGGCGGAAAAAAACGCCGTCTCACTGACAATACGGTTGACCAGGCGGCCCACGCCTTCGACTTCCACCACCACTTCATCGCCCGGCACCACATCGGCCAGGCCCTCGGGCGTGCCGGTGGCGATCATGTCGCCGGGTTGCAGGGTCATGAAGCTGGACAGGTATTCGATGAGGTAGGGGATATCGAAAATCATGTCTTTAGTGCTGCCTTCCTGGCGCAGCTCGCCGTTGATCCAGGTGCGCAATTTCAGGTTGCCTGGGTCGGGCACATCGGCCACGTCGACGATCCACGGTCCCACCGGGGTGGTGGCGTCGCGGTTTTTAACCCGCAGGTTGGGGCGGTAGTAGTTTTCCAGGTAGTCGCGGATCGCGTAGTCGTTGCACACCGTGTAGCCGGCCAGGTAATCCAGGGCGTCGGCGCGCTTGACGTTGCGCGCGGTCTTGCCGATCACCGCCACCAGTTCGCACTCGTAGTGCATGTAGGCGACGTTGTCCGGGCGCCAGCTGACCTGACGGTGACCGGTGTAGGTGCCGACCGACTTGATAAAGGCCAGCGGTTCGGTCGGCGGTGTGAAGGCCAGTTCGGCGGCATGATCGGCGTAGTTCAAGCCCAGGGCGAACATATTGCCGGTGGCGGGCGGCAGCCATTGCACCTGATCTTCGGCAAGCCGCCGGCCATCGCTGAGGCGCACGCTGTGATCGTCGTCTACCTGCACGGCATGGATCTGACCTTCAAAACGGATACGTGCGCGCTTCATGCCAGTGCCTCCGCCTGAACGATATTGAGCAGGCGGCCGACGCCAGTGATTTCAACTTCAACACGATCACCCGGCTGCACATCCACGCGGCCCTCCGGTGTACCGGTGATCAGCACATCACCGGGGTGCAGGGTCATGAACTCGCTGATCTCGGCGATCAATTGCGGGATATCGCGCACCCAACGGGCGGTGGAGTTTTGCTGGCGCAGTTCGCCATTGACGAAGAGCTTGAGGGCCAGCTCGTTGGGGTTGGCCACTTGATCCCGGGCAATCACTTGCGGGCCCAAGGCGCAAAACCCATCGCGGCATTTGGCTTTGACGGCAGGGCGGTAATAGCTGTCTTCCGGCAGGCTGAATTCGTTGACCACCACATACCCGGCCACGTGGGCCATGGCATTGTCCAGGCTGACGCGGCTGGCGCGCTGGCCGATCACCACGCCCAGCGCCGGGCCCGGTTGCAGGCGCTCGCCTGCAGGCTGCAGCACCACGCCGCCATGGGCATTGCGGGTGTTGGGCGTCTTGATGAACAACACCGGCTTGGTTGGCGGCTTCTGGTAGGGCGCCTGCTCGAAGGCGGCGAGATGTTGGTCCAGCAGGCCCTGGTAGTTCAGCGCAACGCCGAACAGGGTGCCGCTGGCAACATCATGCAGGGTACGGCTCATGCGTTTCTCCTGGCGGTGACGACGGCTGCATAGGCAGTTCGTTAAGTTGTTAACGTTATAATTAATATGTTAACTACCGTCAAGCGTGGCACACTCCGATGGCATCACAACAACAAGAGGAGGGCGACGTGCAGCCGATTCCCAACATCAACCTCGGGCAGGTCTACGACCAGCGTTACAGCGACGCCGAGGTGCATTACGACAAGCTGGGCAACCTGGCAGGTTTTTTCGGGCGCAATATGGCCGTGCATCGCCATGACCGGTTTTTCCAGGTGCATTACGTCAAGAGTGGCGCGGTGCGGGTGTATCTGGACGACCGCCAGTACGTCGAAGCAGGGCCGATGTTTTTTCTCACGCCGCCCACGGTGGCCCACGCCTTCGTCACCGAAGCCGATGCCGACGGGCATGTGCTGACGGTGCGCCAGCAACTGGTGTGGGGCTTGATCGACGCCGACCCCAGCCTTGCCTCCGGGGCTGCGTGTGTCGCGCTGGGCGCCAACGCCGAAGGGCTGGACCAGCTTTTCGAAGAACTGTGCGGCGAGATCAACGCCGAACGGGCAGGGCGCGCGGCCGCCCTCGACAGCCTGACGCGCCTGATCATGATCCGCCTGCTGCGCCTGTGCGCCCACGCCCTGCCGGCACGGCCGACGGCCCATGAAGACCTGCGGATTTTTCACCGCTTCAACGAACTGATCGAAGCCCATTACCTGGAGCATTGGCCGCTGGCGCGTTATGCCCAGGCCATCGGCGTGACCCAGGCACGCCTCAATGAGGTGTGCCGACGCATCGCCGACCTGCCCTCCAAGCGCCTGATTCTTGAACGCCTGATGCAAGAGGCCAAACGCCTGCTGTTGTTTACCGGCAGCTCCGCAAATGAAATCTGCTACCAGCTGGGGTTCAAGGACCCGGCGTATTTCAGCCGGTTTTTCCTGCGGTATGCGCAGATGACGCCGGGGGAGTATCGGTTGCGGCAGTCGGCGTTGCGTTGACGCGCCACGCCCCACCCAACGCCGTATACAAGTTCACCTCCGCCACCAGCTGCGCCAGCCTGTCCACGATCAACGCCTGTTGCGAGCTGAACAACGCACGCTGCGCATCGAGGAACGTCAGGTTGCTGTCCACGCCGCTGCGGTAGCGGTGCTGGGCCAGGTCGTAATAGTTCTGGTTGGCGGCAACGAAATCCCGTTGCGCATCCAGTTGGTCGTTGAAGGTCTGGCGAGCGGCAAGGCCGTCGGCCACTTCCTGGAAGGCGCTCTGGATGGACTTTTCGTACTGGGCCACCGTGATGTCCTTCTGCAACTTGGCGTAATCGAGGCTGGCACGCAGGCTGCCGGCGTTGAAGATCGGCAGGTTGATTTGCGGCTGGAAGGTCCAGGTGCCCGAGCCGCCCTTGAACAGCCCCGACAGCTCCTTGCTGGTGCTGCCGGCATTGGCCGTGAGGGTCACGGACGGAAAGAACGCAGCACGGGCGGCGCCGATATTGGCGTTGGCCGCCTGCAACTGGTATTCGGCCTGGAGGATATCCGGGCGGCGTTGCAGCAGGTCGGAGGGCAACCCGGCGGGGACGCGGGCGACCAGATCATCGGCCAGCGGGCGAGCGGGCAGATGCTCATCCACCGGGCCGCCCACCAGCAGCACGAGGTTGTTAAGGTCCTGGGCGACCTGGCGTTCATAGCGAGCGACGCTGGCGCGGGTGCTTTCCACTGCGGTACGGGCTTGCACCACCTCCAGCGCCGAAGCTTTGCCTGCGCTTTTGCTGCGGCTGGTCAGTTGCCAGCTGTGGTCGTTGGCCACCAGGGTTTGCTCGGCCAGGGCCAGTAGTTCCTGATCGGCGCGCCAGGTCAGATAGGCGTTGGCCACGTTCGCCACCAGGCTCAATTGCGCACTGCGCCGGGCTTCTTCGGTGCCCAGGTAAATCAGCAGCGCCTGTTCGCTGAGGCTGCGCACGCGGCCGAACAGGTCCAGCTCATAAGCGCTCAGGCCCAAGGTGGCGGAATAGTTGGAGGTGATCGCCGATTTGCCTGTGCCTGTCACGTTACCCGGCAATTTCTGACGCTTGCCGGCACCGCTGGCGGAGATCGCCGGGAACAGGTCGGCGCGCTGTATACGATACTGCGCCTGGAACGCCTCTACATTCCGGGCGGCTACCCGCAGGTCGCGGTTGTTGACCAGGGCATCGGCAATCAATTGTTGCAGCGCCGGGTCGTGGAACAGCTGCTGCCAATCCGGATTCTGCGTCAGGTCGCCGGCCTGCGCCAGGCTGTACACGCCGCCTTGAGGATACTGCGCAGGCGTCGGCGCCGCTGGCCGCTGATACTCGGGGATCAGCGAACAGCCACTGAGCGTCCACGCCACACCGACACAGCAAAGCATCCGTTTGTTCATCAGGCGCCCACCATCCATTTGGCCAGGCCATGCCGGCCGCTCACGCCCAGCTTGGCGGCGGCGCGCTTGAGGTAGGTTTCGATCGAGCTGTTTTTCACACTGAGTTTTTCCGCGATCTGCGGCACGGTGCCGCCGGTCAACAGGCCGAGGCACACTTCCTGCTCGCGCGCCGAAAGGGTGATATCGCTCAGAGCCAGGCGCTTGTAGAACTCGCGCTGCAATTGCGATTGTTCCAGCAGGGTGTGGGCCGGCTCCGTCTCGGCGTGCGGCACCTGGCGCAGCAGTTGCGCGTGCCGCTCCATCAAAGGCAACAGGGTGTCCGACAAGCACTTGAGAAACGACAACTCAGCCAGGGAAAACCCACGCTGAGTTGGCGGCCGGTAGAACGAAATCACACAGCGTCGGTTCCCTTGGCGCGATACCAGGTTGCACTGGTGCGAACTGCCCAATGGGTGCGCGCTGTTGGCCTTGGCTTTCATCTGGATCAACAACGGGTCTTGCATGCGCAGCATTTCGCGCATCAGCGGGTGGTCGTTCAACGGGTGCAGTGTCTGGGGTACAGACAACTCCTTTTTCAGCCCGGCGCTGCCCAGCAGCTTGATGTCGAGCACGCGGTCGCGCAGCTCATCGAGCGTCCATTCGCTGAGGTCCACCAGGTGAATCGGCACCCATTTGTCTACCAGGTGCAACATGTCTGCGGCGAAGCGTTCATGGCCGCTATTTGAAATCAACTCGCCCATTTCGGCATAAAAATGCGGGCCCTGTGTGTCGCCAATACTACGGGTCAGACTCATAGCCATTTCATCCTTGATGTCGAAAACCGTCTGCGGAGGCTCCGGGCTGCGGCGGGGCGATCCGTACTGCTTGAACGTAACTCGGCGTTCGAGATTTTATTTAGCCATATGGATTTGTCCTACGTATGTAGCGGAAACGAGGGACACAAGCTGCCATAAAATCTGCGTCATTATTCCGACGTTTCTGGTCAATAAAACCGGCAACGAACGCTCGCAAGGTATTTTTAGGTTTAAGTAACTGGGTGATATTTAAGGTAAAAATTTAAAACTTTGCAGAATTTCAAAGTGCCAGCATCGGCCATATATAGCCAATCTCCTACAGCGCTTTAATCGTTTCAGCAGTGAACGACCCACCAAGCCCGTTCCATCCATTTGAATGTCCGGGTTTCGGGTGACAGACGCCTGCGGCCCCCCATGCTCAAATCCGGCAAATTCGGCGTAATGGGCCACCCTGCGCGGCCAGTGCCTGACCCCCATGAGAAGGATCTTATGCAGTATTCCTCCCGCCAGCCGGCCAGCTTCCCCCTCACTGCCGCCCAACAGGACATTTGGCTTGATCAGATGCGCGTGGGCGATTCGCCGCTGTATAACATTGGCGGCTATCTGGATGTTGCCGGCCCAGTGATGCCCGAGCGCATCCAGCAGGCCGTAGCGCAGCTGGTGTCCAGGCACGATGCGTTGCGCATTCAATTGCATACCGACGCCGAGGGGCTGGCACGGCAAACCTTCGCTTCGGCACTGGCGGTGGACGTGGCCTTGCATGACTTCGCGGCGTTACCCGACCCGTGCGCCGCGAGCCGGGCCCTGATGCAGGCGCAAATGGCCCGACCGTTCATGATGAGCGGCGCGCCGCTGGTGCGTGTTCTGCTGGTCAAACTCGACGACGACCACTACCACCTCGGTATCCAGGCCCATCACCTGATTCTCGATGGTTGGGGCTTCGGCCAGTTGCTGCAATCCCTCGCGCAGTTGTACACCGCCCTGGAGCAGGGCCGTCACGTGGAGCCGTTCGCACCGTCCTATATCGACTTTATCGACAACGACCAGCGCTACCTGCACTCGGCCCGTTACGCCCGTGACCGCGACTATTGGCTGGACAAGTTCCAGGTACTGCCCGAGCCACTGCTGACGCCGAAGCAAACCACCAAGGCGTCGAGCAACACCTTCCTGGAAGGGTTTGCGGTGGCGTTGCTCAACCGTATGGAGCAGGTCGCCAACCGCTGCCAGGCGTCGGCTTTTCATGTGCTGCTGGCGGCGATGTATGTGTATTTCAGCCGCACCAGTCAACGCCAGGAATGGGTGGTGGGGCTGCCGATTCTCAACCGCTCCAACGCGCGTTTTCGCGCCACCGTCGGCATGTTTGCCCAGGTCAGTGCGGTGCGTTTTCAGTTCAGCGAAGGGTTGCCTTTTGGTGAGCTGGTGCGCGGCATACGCGATCAGCTCAAGCAGGATTTCCGCCATCAGCGCTTCCCGTTAAGCGAGATGAACCGTGAGCTGGGCCTGCGACGAACCGATCGCGGGCAGTTGTTCGACCTGTCGGTGTCGTTCGAGCAGGACGACCATGACCTGCGTTTTGGTCAGGTGCAGGCGCGTGCCATCAAGGTGTCCAACCACCATGAGGCATTGCCGATCGCCATTCACCTGCGCAGCAACCGCTACCAGGACAGCGCGTGGCTGCATTGCGTCTACAACGAGGCGTACTTCCAGCACGACGAAGTCCAGGCGATGGCGCGCGGCTTCACCTGGCTATTGGAGCAAGGGCTGGAAGACCCCTCGTTGCCGGTCGGTGAGTTTTCCATGCTGGCGCCTGAAGCTCAGGCTCGGCTGCTGCACTGGAACGCCACCGTGCAGCCCAACGCACTGCCGCAAACCTTGCACCGGCGGATTGAAGCGCAAGCCGCACACACGCCCGACGCCATAGCCGCGGTGTATCAGGGCCATCAGCTGACCTACGCCCACCTCAACCGTCAGGCCAATGCCCTGGCGCATCAACTATTGGCACACGGCGTACAGCCGGATGATCGCGTGGCCGTGCTGGCCCGACGCGGGCTGGACACATTGGCGGGGTTGTTGGCAGTGCTCAAATCCGGCGCCTGCTACGTGCCGCTGGATCCGGCCCATCCGGCTGAACGCCTCGACTACCTGCTGCAAGACAGTGCGCCTATGGCAATCCTGACCCAACAGGATTTGCGCCAGCGCTTGCCTGTCTCCACGGTGCCAGTGGTCGTGCTGGAGCAGGTCACCTCGCACATCGACAGTAACCCCGAGGTTGCGGTCTCGCCGTCGAACCTGGCCTATGTGATTTACACCTCCGGCTCCACCGGCTTGCCCAAGGGCGTGATGGTGGAGCACCACAGCGTATCGAACCTGGTGGACTGGCACTGCCGGGCGTTCGACCTGCACGCGGGCAGCCATACCGCCAGCGTCGCCGGCTTTGGTTTTGATGCCATGGCCTGGGAAGTCTGGCCGGCGTTATGCGTGGGTGCAACGCTGCACCTGCCACCGGCGCACGACGGCGCGGAAAATATCGATGCGTTGCTCGACTGGTGGCGCGCGCAGCCATTGGACGTGTGTTTCCTGCCCACGCCTGTGGCCGAATACGCCTTCAGCCAGCAGCGTGGGCATCCCACCTTGCGCACCTTGCTGATTGGCGGCGATCGCCTGCGCACGTTCACCCAGGCGCAGACATTTGAACTGATCAACAACTACGGCCCTACCGAAGCCACCGTGGTTGCCACCTCTGGAGCCGTTGAGGTGGGCCAGCCGCTGCATATCGGCGCGCCGGTCGCCAACGCCCAGGTTTATCTGCTGGATGCGCAACAACGCCCGGTGCCGATTGGCGCAGTGGGGGAGTTGTATGTGGGCGGCAAAGGCGTGGCGCGGGGGTATCTGAACCGTCCTGAACTGAATGCCGAACGCTTCCTGGACGATCCTTTCAACGGCGCGCGTATGTACCGCACCGGCGATCTGGCGCGCTGGCTGCCGGACGGCAATCTTGAGTACCTGGGGCGCAACGACGACCAGGTAAAAATCCGCGGTGTACGCATCGAGCTGGGGGAAATCGAATCGGCCCTGGCCGCCCACCCGGCGATCAAGGACGCGGTAGTGCAGTTTCGCCAAGGGCAATTGCTGGCCTGGTTTATCCCGCGCGAGCCAGTCGAGATCCAAACCCTGCGCGCCCATCTGCAGGCCTCGTTACCTGACTACATGGTGCCGGCGGCCTATATCCGCCTTGAAGCGTTGCCCCTGACCACCAATGGCAAGCTCGACCGCAAAGCCTTGCCCGCACCCAGCCAGGAAGCCTTTGTCGCTCGCCGCTTCGAAGCTGCGCAGACCGGTGTGGAAGCTACCCTTGCGCAGATCTGGGCCGAGTTGCTGCACGTGCAGCAAGTAGGGCGCCACGACCACTTCTTCGAGTTGGGCGGGCATTCGCTGTTGGCGGTGCAACTGGTGCAGCGTATGCGCCAGGCCGGCCTGCGTGCCGATGTGCAGGTGCTGTTCGGCCAGCCAACGTTGGCGGCGCTGGCAGCGGCGTGTGGCGGTACTGAAATGGCGGTGCCAGGCAATCGAATTCCGCCGGGCTGTACGCATATCACCCCCGATCTGCTCGCCCTGGCCGAGCTGGATCAAGCCAGCCTCGACCGCATCGTCGCAAGCATCCCTGGTGGCGCAGCGAATGTGCAGGAAATCTACCCGCTGGCGCCGTTGCAGGAAGGCTTGCTTTATCACCACATCACCGATGCGCACGACCCGTATCAGCAACAGGCTCTGTTCAGCTTTGCGCGCCGCGAGCAACTGGATGCCTTCGCCCACGCCCTGCAACAAGTGATCGACCGCCATGACATCCTGCGCACCAGCCTGGTGTGGGATGCCCTTGAACAACCGATGCAGGTGGTGTGGCGAAAAGCGCGGTTGCGGGTCCAACCGCTGCGCGAGCCGGCTCAACCGCTGGACTTGCGCCAGGCGCCGCTGATGGCCCTGGACTACGCCGAAGAACCTCACCATCAGCGCTGGATCGCCAGGCTGCGCTTTCATCACCTGGTCAACGACGCCACCTCGACCACCCTGTTGGTGGACGAGATCCGCGCCCATCTGCTCGGCCAACAGGCGCAACTGCCCGTGCCGGTGCCGTATCGCAATGTGGTGGCGCAAGCCCGATCAGCCGTGCGCCAGGCTGCGCACGAGGCGTTCTTTCGCCAGCAGTTGGCAGAGGTGGATGAGCCGACCCTGGCGTTTGGCGTGCAGGAGCGCCAGGCCAAGCGTGCCGAGACCGAAGAAGCCGAACGCCTGCTCAGCGACGCGCTCAACCTGCGCCTGCGCAGCCAGGCCCGTGCTCTTGGCGTGAGCGCCGCGAGCCTGTTCCACCTGGCCTGGGCCCAGGTGCTCAGCCGGGTGGCGAGCCGCGACGATGTGGTGTTCGGCACCGTATTGCTTGGCCGCTTGCAAGCCGGCGAGGGTGCCGAGCGGGCGTTGGGCATGTTCATCAACACCTTGCCGCTGCGCCTGCGCCTGGCCGGGCAAAGCGTGGTGGATGCACTGCACGACACCCACACACAACTGAGCGCCTTGCTCGCTCATGAACAAGCCTCCCTGGCGTTGGCCCAGCGTTGCAGCGGCGTGTCACCGTTGTTCAACAGCCTGCTCAATTACCGCCACACCTCGGCCGATCCCGAACTGAAACTGGTACCGGGCATGGCCTTGCTCAACAGTGAAGATATCCTCAGTTACCCACTGATGTTGACGGTGGATGACGTAGCCAGCGGTTTCCGGCTCAAGGCCAAGGCGCCGTGCACAGTGGGGGCCGAGCGGGTGCTGAGCTACCTCGACACGGTGCTCAATGGCCTGGTGAATGCGCTTGAGCAGGCGCCGAAAATGCCGCTTCGCGACATACAGGTGTTGCCCGCCAGCGAGTTGCACACCCAGTTGTCAGGCTTCAACGCCACCGCCACGGACTACCCGCAAACCCTCACCGTCCAGGCGCTGTTCGAAGCCCATGCACGGGACATTCCCGATGCCATCGCGGTGCAGGCCGGCGAACGGCAACTGACCTACCGCGAACTCAACGAACGCGCCAACCAGTTGGCCTTTCACTTGCGTGAGCATGGCGTAGAGCCCGACTCGCGGGTGGCACTGTGTGTGGAACGCGGGTTGGAGCTGGTGGTGGGGTTATTGGCCATTCTCAAGGCGGGTGGTGCCTATGTGCCCCTCGACCCGGGCTACCCACGCGAACGCCTGGGCTACATGCTCGCCGACAGCCAGCCGGTGGCGCTGCTGGTACACGGCGCTACCCGCGAAGTGCCGGGCGAGGTTGCAATTCCCGTGATCGATTTCGACCGCTGCACCTGGAGCCAGGCGCCGACCGATAATCCGTCGGTATCGGGTTTGAGCGTCGCCAACCTGGCCTACGTGATGTACACCTCGGGCTCCACCGGCACCCCCAAGGGCGTGATGATCGAACATCGCGGCCTGGGTAACCTGCTGCACTGGGGCTCACAATTGTGCCCCGACGCCGCAGGCGGCGCCTTGTTGCAGCGCGCGCCATTCAGCTTTGACGGTTCGGTGTGGGAACTGTTCTGGCCATTGAGCAACGGTATGCGCCTGGTGCTGGCGCGGCCCGATGGTCATCGTGAACCTGCGTACCTGGCCCAGTTGATTCGTGAGCAGCAGATCAGCGTGATCAAGTTTGTGCCGGCGATGTTGCAGCAGTTTCTTGAGCTGGATGAGTCGGCGCTCTGCACCAGCCTCACCGATGTGTTGTGCGGCGGCGGCGAACTGACCGAGGCCCTGGCCCGTGGCGTGCAGGCGCGCTTGCCCAAGGTGCGCTTGCACAACGTCTACGGCCCTACCGAGGCTACGGTCGACAGCAGCGCCTGGACCCTCGAACCCGGCGCGCCGGTACCCGCGGTGCAACTGCCGATTGGCCGCCCGATCAACAATACCCGCCTGTACGTATTGGACGCCCATGACGCACCGGTACCCATCGGCATCAGCGGTCAACTGCATATCGGTGGTGTGGGAGTAGCCCGCGGCTACCTGGGGTTGGAGCAGATGACTGCCGAGCGGTTTATCGACAGTCCCTTCGTCGCCGGTGACCGCCTGTATCGCACGGGCGACCTGGTGCGCTACCTGCCGGACGGCAATCTGGAATTCCTCGGGCGCAATGACTTCCAGGTCAAACTGCGCGGCGTGCGCCTGGAGTTGGGAGAGATCGAAGCACGCCTGAGTGCACACCCGGCGTTGCGTGAAGTGGCGGTACTGATTCGCGATGAGCGCCTGGTCGCCTACTTCACCCTGCGCGGCCAGGCGCCGAGCCTGGAAGACTTGCGCGCCCATGTGCTGGAGCAACTGCCGGAAGTCATGGTGCCGGCCGCCTTTGTACAACTCGACGCACTGCCCCTGAACCCTGCCGGCAAACTCGACCGCAAGGCCCTGCCGGAGCCGGGCCTGGACGCGGTGCTCAGCCGTGCCTACGAAGCGCCCCAGGGCGAAGTGGAAACCTTGATGTCCGGCATCTGGGCCGACGTGCTGAAACTGGAGCGGGTAGGGCGCCACGACCACTTCTTCGAACTGGGCGGGCACTCGCTGCTGGCAGTCAACCTGGTGGCCCGCCTGCGCAAGGCCGGGCTGGAAGTGGACGCACGCACCTTGTTCAGCCAGCCAACCCTGGCGCAACTCGCCGCCAGAACCGTGGCGCAGGTCCAGCGCGTTGAAGTGCCGCAAACCGCCATTCCCGCCCTCAACCGCCGCCGGCGGATCTAAGGATTGGAATGCCTTCAATGTGTGTGGGGCGGCAGGCCATACGCCTGTAGGAGCGAGCTTGCTCGCGAAAAACCCATAAGCGCCGCGTTTATTCAGGAACCCCGCGTTATCGTTGACGTTTTTCGCGAGCAAGCTCGCTCCTACAGACATTACGGCTTGCCCCGACAGTGGGGTGTCAGCAGCAGATATATCAACTGACCTGGCACCATCGGGAGCAAGTCGAATCGTCGCACCGCCCCTCCCACATTTCGGGGTTTTTCCTTCAAGGGCGTCATACACTCGATGGAGCCCTCCACGCTTCGCCTGCCGAAGCTGAACCAAGGCATTGAAATGCGCCCAATGTGGGAGGGGGTTTGCCCCCGATAGCGGGGTGTCAGTACTGGATTTGTCAACTGACCCACCGCCATCGGGAGCAAGTCGAATCGTCGCACCGCCCCTCCCACATTTTTAGGTGCTGCATTCAAGGCCTTCATGCCCTCAATGGAGCGATCCACTGTGGTTCTGGCTATCTCCAGCAAATGCTACATGGCCAGAATCATCTTCCTGCAATTTAAGAGAGATGGCTTGCTGGCCCTTTACAAACCATGACAAAACTGCCAGCAGTGACAGCTCATATTTTGGCGTAGGAAAAATCTGTCATGACGAGCGTTGATGGCTACCCTGATGAGGTTTCGCTTTTTCGGACAAGGTTGAGCTTAGTTAAATGGAGGCTCTACTCACCACCGTAAAGGATTGCGATGAACATGGATGTCAGTCATTTTCGTCAAGAGGCAGCCAAAGTCAGGCTTTCAAAAGCCGCATTTGATGAGTTGTTGTGCGCAAAGAATATAGTCGAGTCCAGTGGTCAAGATCATCGCTTCGATACAACACCTGCCTGCATCAATCCTCTTCGCTCACCCATCCTGCATGCGGAATTAAACAATATTCGAAACATGATTGACCATGAAACTCATGTGTTGATCTTGGATGGCTTTAAAGTCGATAGCCTCGCAGTCTTCAAATCACTCATTTGGACATTTGGTTCTTTGCTGGGAAAGCCAATGGTACAGAATCATCTCGGTCATAAGGTTATTGAAGTATACGATCGGGGCGGTAAGAATATTGAAGAGGGTGCCAGATACCACCAAACCCGGCAGGGTGCTTACGTACACAACGATGGTGTGAGTGACCCGCTACCTATCGACTATTTGATCTTGGCGTGTGGTCAGAAAGCACTGCTGGGTGGTGAGAGCATTCTGATTGATGCGAGCGCGGTCTACGCAGAGCTGATGACGTTTCCAGATGTACTGACACAGCTGAAATGCGATTTCTTTTTTGAGAATCGAGGCATGGCCGAGGATGAGACGCTGTTTAAAGCGCCCATATTGAGTTTTTCAGACGCAGGCATTCCTTTGATCAGGTATTTTCGTGTCTACATTGAGTCGGCTCATCGGAAGGCTGGTATCCCGTTGACCCTCGCACAAACTCAGGCGCTGAATATACTGGATGCTGTGCTCGACCTGTCTTCAGTCCAACATCGCATACTGCTTGAACCAGGGCAGGTATTGATTTCTGCCGACAACAAGTTCCTGCATACCCGTACGCATTTCATAGACAGGAATGTTCCCTGTGCGCAGATCAGTGATGATGAGCGGCTGAGCGATCTCAACCGCTACATGCTACGGATGTGGTTACGCAAGCCATGATGCCTGGCTTGCCCTGCATAACTGATTCCTCCCTGTTTTCAGCAAAAGCCGAGCCCCATGGACAACTCCGATATCGCGATCACCCTGGTCTTGATCTCCGCCTTCATGCACGCCACTTGGAATGCCGTAGTACGCGCCGGAAGCAGTCGCTTCATGACTTTGGCAATGGTCGATGGCACCGCATTGCTGATCTGTTTGGCAGCGCTGCCGTTGGTTCATGTGCCGAGCCTTGAGGTGTGGGGCTATGTGCTGGTTTCCGTAGTGCTCAATACGATCTATCGATTGTTTCTGATCAAGGCTTACGAGACCGGCGATTTCGGTCAGGTTTACCCGGTCATGCGTGGTGTGCCGCCGGTACTGGTTGCGCTTTTTTCCTACTTCTTACTGCATGAGCAGCTGTCGTTTCAGGCGATGGCAGGTGTGCTGATGATTTGCGTGGGGATCATCAGCCTGACATTTGTGCGCAGGATGACGGCGCACATGCTCAAGCCGATCCTGATGGCGGTGTGCGCTGGAGCGTTCATTGCGTCCTATACGGTGGTGGACGCCAAAGGCGTGCGAGCCAGTGAGACGGTGCTGCAATACATCATTTACCTGACCGTATTTCAGAGCATCCCGATCCCGTTACTGGCGTTGATCAAGGCGCGTCCGGCATTCACCCAGGCCATCCGCTGCCACTGGCGGGTGGGAATGTTGGGAGGGGTGTTTTACCTGGCGTCCTACGGCCTGGTGTTGTTTGCGTTGTCCCTGGATGCGGTAGCCAAGGTGTCCGCGTTGCGGGAAACCAGTGTTATTATCGGCGCCATTATTGCCGCACTGTTTTTTCATGAACGGTTTGGCTGGCGGCGAATGCTGTCGGCATTCGTCATTGTTGGCGGGATCATCCTGATCAAAGTGAGCAACTGATGGCCCAACGTCCGCCCCCGACCCCTATGCTTCAAGCCTTCGTGAGTGCCGCGCAGACCGGCAGTTTTGCGCGTGCCGCATCCGACTTGAACCTCACCGCCAGCGCTATCAGTCATCAAATCGCAGGTCTGGAAGAGTGGTGGGGGGTGCAGTTGTTCGAGCGCCACTCACGGGGCGTCAAACTCACGGCGGCGGCGCAGGCACTGTTGCCGGTGGCCGAAGGTTTTTTCAAAGACCTGGATGCTGTGCTGCATTCGCTCAGTCCCGGTAAACCTCAACCGCTTTACCTCGCCTGTACGTCCTCTCTGTGCTCAACCTGGCTGATTCCCAGGATGCATGGCTCTCATGCTCACGCGTCGTTCAATCTGGATTTGGTGTTGACCAGCGTGGACATGAGCAGCAGCAGCTTGAGTGCGCATCAGTATGACGTCGCCGTGGTGATGGGGTACGGCGACTATCCGGACCACCATGTCGAGCTTTTGATGCGCGATGCGGTATTTCCTGTATGTTCGCCAGCGTTTGCGCGTATACACGGCGATATTGCCCTGGCGGATATCGCCCAGTACCCATTGATTCATCGGGTGGATGATCAAGTGTGTCCAGGGTGGGAGAGCTGGTTTGCCTTCCAGGGGCTCCAAGCACCGCCCTATCACCATGGTCCACGCTTTCCTGATTCCAGTTTGGCTATCAGCCTGGCGGTAAAAGGCGGGGGAATTGCGCTGGGCAGAACTGCACTGGTACATGACGCGTTGAAGGAGGGAGCCTTGGTTGCGCTGGAAGCTCCTGTGATGATGTCGCCGGCTGCCTATTACATCATTTGCCGAGAGGGTCGTCAGTCGGAGCCGGATATCGCCCGGTTGTTTGATTGGCTCAAGGCGCAGGCTGACGAGTTTGTGTGCGAAGTTTAAATGCACCCCGTAGGGGGCTCACGCCAAACCTTTGCAAACAGAGCCTCTTCGATTCTCAGCGTGGCATCGGAACAAACGCCACGCTCCCTCCCTCACGCTTCTGAAACAAGCGCTCGCCATTATCCGATTGCGTAGTGACCACTCGATGATCCACGCCCAGAAACGCCAGCGGCATCGGGTCTTCCCTGGAATACTGCGCGATGATAATCGTGTGTTGCGGATCGAACCTTTGGCCGCTGGTCTTTTCCAGCCAGGCCATGAACGCGGCGCTGTCGCCCTGGCGGGGGTAGTCCTGGGTTTCGCTGACGTAGTAGAAGGGCTTGCCGTGGTTTTGCAGGTACATGGGCAGCTTGTTGTCGACCTCCACCAGCACCATTTGCCATTGGTCCCATGGTGCGTTTTTCACGGCTTGGGCTTGCACATCCTCGGCGAAGCGGGTCACGCCGCCGTTGCCGGTAGTCCAGGGGTAGATCACACCCAGCACCAGCAAGAGCAGGCCTGCGCTGATGCCGAAGCCTTTTTGCCAGCGCGGCCAGCTCGCCGGTTTTTTCTTCAGGCGTTCGCTCAGCCACCAGGCGGCGAGCAGTTGAGCAAAGGGCACCAGCGGCAGTACGTAGTAGCTGCGGCGGCTGCCGCTGGCGGTGAAGAACGCAAACAACAGGCCCAGGCCCCACACCAGCCAGCGCACGTTTGGTGGGGTGTGGCGCCAGTGCCGCACCGCCAGCCACAGGCCCAGTAGCCAGCAGGGGGCCCAGGGCAGGGTGTAGACCGGCAGGTAGATCAGGTAGGTGTAGATCGGCCCCATGTGATCGAAGGGGTCGAAGAAACGCACTACGTTTTCCCTGAACACCAACGCCAGGCCGCTCTCGCCATAAGAGGGCGCGCCGTAGCGGTGGGACAGTACGAAAGGAATCGCGTAAAACGCCGCGGCGATCAGCATGGCCAACAGCAGACGCAGATTGAGGTGGCGTTTGTAGCGCTGCTGGCTGAGCAGGTGCGGCAGCAGCACCAGCCCAGGCAGCACAAAACCGATCAAGCCCTTGAACAGTGACGTCGCTGCCAGCAACAGGAAAAACACCGTGTAGCGCCCAAGTGTGGTGTCTTCCGGTCCGCGCCAATACCACCACACGGCTGCCAGCACGCCGCACACGGTCAGCACGTCGGCGGTGGCGACCCTGGCCCAGAACAGGAAGTAGAAGGTGGTGGCGAGCATCCAGCCGGCGATCAAGCCTGTGCCTTTGCGAAACAGCCGTTCGCCGATCAGGTATACCAGCCAGATACTCAGCCACGCCGCAATCACCGATGACAGACGCAACGACCATGGGCCAAGGCCGCCCATCAAGCTGGCGAAGCCGGTGATCAGCCAGTAGGAGGGCAGGGGTTTGTCGTAATACGGCGTGCCTTTGAGATACGGGTCGAAGTAATCACCGCTTTGCAGCATCTGCAGGGCGATGTTGGCCCAGCGCGTTTCCGGCCCCCACAGGTCGCGGCTGCCCAGGCCCAGCAGTAAAAGCAAGGCCGAGACGCCCAGCAGTAAAACCAGGGCGCCGCGTTCGGTTTTCCATAGGCTCATGGGCTGTTCCTGCAAAGGCGATCAAGGTTGTTGGGGGTAAATCGTCAGTACCAGGTTGCCCTTGCGATAGCGCTTGCCGCCGGGCGGCAATTGCCCTTCTTCGCGGTGTTCGCTGGTGCTGCGGACCCGCATCAGCACGCCCACCGAACCTCGCTCGCGGGCTTGGGCCAACCAGGCTTGCACGTTGTCGAGCGTGACCTTGCGGTGCGCCGCTTCTCCGTAATGCAAGCCGTAGCGCAGCTCGCCCTCGGTGCCGTAAAACGCCACCTCTGGCTCACGCAGGCGCCATGACAAGGCCGATGCCAGGCCCAGTTCGTTGCTCAGCAAAGCACGGGTGTGTTGCAGTTCGTCCAGGTGCTCAAGCACGAACTGGTCGGGCATTTCGTTATCCGCTATCAACTGCGGCATTCCCGCCGGCAGCAGGGCTACCAGCAAGCCAATGCCCAGCGCCGGCATCGCCCATAACGTCAGCGGGCGCACCGCCTGCAACAGGTTGGCGAGGATCCAGCCCAGCAGCACGATAAAAGCCAGGGACAGGCTGAACATCTCGGCGTGGCTGTTGCCGTACAGCGGGTCGGTGATTTGCAGGTAAATCAGCCCGACCATGGCCGCCATGCCGAGAACGAAATTGACCGCGCCGTTGATCACAATCGTACGTGCCTTGCCTTGCTTGATCAGGTCGATCAAGCCGTGGCCCATCAGCAGCGCCAGGGGCAGCAGGCAGGGCATGATGTAGGTCGGCAACTTGCCTTTGCTCAGGCTGAAAAAGCCCAGGGGCAGCAGCCACCACAGGGCGAGAAAGGCGATCGCCGGCTGGCGTTTTTCGTTCCAGGCCTTGCACAGTGTTGTCGGCAGTAATGCGGCCCACGGCAGACACGCCACGACCATGATCGGCAGGAAGAACCAGAACGGCCGCGCATGTTGCGCATTGTCGGAGGCGAAGCGGCGAATGTGTTCGTGCCAGAAGAAAAAGCGCCAGTAATCCGGTTCCCGCGCATGGATCGCCAATGCCCACGGCAGGCAAACCAGTACCGCAACCATAATCGCCACCGGCCCGTAGCGCAGCAACTCACCGACGCGGCGCTGCCAGATCAGGTAAGGCACTGCGACCAATACTGGCAGCAGCCACGCCAGAAACCCCTTGGTCATGAACCCCATGCCGCACGCCAGCCCCAACAAGGCCCAGCAACCCAAACGCCCGCGTAAGGTGGGGCTGTCGAGAGCAAACCACAGGGCGACCAGGCTCAGGTTGACCCACAAGGTAAATTGCGGATCAAGATTGGAATACCCGGCTTGCCCGGCCACCAGGCCAAAGCTCATGTAGAGCAGGGCGCAGGCGAAGCTTTTACGTGGGTCGTTCCACAAGCGCCGCGCGATCAGGTAGGCCAGCAGCACACTCAGCGCCGTGGCCAGGACCGAGGCGATACGCACGCCGAACAGGTTCTCGCCAAACACCGCCTGGCCCAGGGCAATCAGCCAATAGCCCGCGGCGGGTTTTTCGAAATAACGCACGCCCATAAAGTGCGGCGCTACCCAGTTGCCGCTCATCAGCATTTCCTGGCTGACCTGGGCATAACGGGTTTCATCCGGAATCCACAGGCCGTGAAAGCCCAGGGGCAGCAAGAAAAAAACGGCAAAGCCCAGGATTAACCAGGGCAGAGGGTTCAAGCGGGTCATGAGCACGTCGCTCCATGACGTTCAAACAGGTGCAGGAAGAGTATTGAATTAATCGGGCCGAGCATCGTGATGTTCACTGAATCAATGAGGGGGGAACCTAACTAAGAGGCGCAACTGAACATGCCAGAACAGGGCTGTCGTTTTGCTGAACGTAACAGCTGCTGGATATGTAAATAAGTGTAATTAAAGTTGTTTAACTACTGCGGCCCATTGCTGGATTTTCAGAGTGCCCATTGCCTCAAGTTTGCCGTTGGGCAATACCTTGACGAACAGTGCACTGCCATATTCGGCCGCTGCGGCATGGGGAAAGCCCAGGCTCGTCTGGAAGTCGCTCATGCAGGCGCTGTGGGTGATCAACATGAGGTTGCGACTCGGCTTTTTATGGCTGAGGATTTCCTCCGCCATGGCATCCCCGCAAATGGCGAGCGGGCCAGGGGACAGCTCGGTCTTGCCGAACATGAACAGCGAGGTTTGGGCAGTGCGCGTGGTCGGGCTGCTCAGCACGTCGGTGGCCTCCATACCCAATGAATCAAAGGCTTTGCCCAGCTCGGTCGCGCGTTGCGTGCCCTGGATCGTGAGGCCGCTGGCAGGGCCGAAACAAGGATTTGTCGAGCGGTCGCAGCGTTCTTCATGACGCACCAGTACCACCAGGTCGCCCTGGCGCCAACTGGCGAGCACCCCGGAGGTGACCAGGCGATTGCCGACACCCAGATCAAGCGGGGAAGACGGCCACAACAGAAAACCTGTCAGCAGCAGGCCGATTACGCCGATGCCCAGCACAGGCAGGCGGTACTTTTTCAGGCGCTTCAACCTTGCCCATTTGGGTTTTGGATTGGCCAGGATCATGTCTGCCACGCTGTTCACCCTCGGCCCTTTAATTATGTTTATAACAAGTGCAGTTAATGGACGATCGCCCGTTGTGGAGCAGCAGCCTGTCACAGTACTGCTGTCTTTTTGCTGAACATTAGCGTCGTAAAAAGTGTGAAAATTAGTAACTAACAAGTTGTGGGTTATCACCACTGGGAGCGCACTCTAAAGTGTCGAGGATGGGCAGGCGGTGAAATCCATGTGAAAAATTTGCGTGGGCATCACCCTCAGCCGTTATTCTCGTTGGCAGTCCTTCAAATGAGCGTTCCTATGTTGCAGGTACAAGGGGTTATCAAACACTACGCCACTCCCCAAGGTCCGCTGGCCGTGCTGGACGGTGTCGACCTGTACCTGGGGGCGCGCAGCAGTCTGGCGCTGATGGGCGAGTCGGGCAGTGGCAAAAGCACCTTGCTGCACCTGGTGGCCGGCCTGGACCGGGTCGACGGCGGCAGCATCCGCATTGGCGAGCAGCGCTTGGACCAGCTCAGCGAAGGGCAACTGGCCCATTGGCGCCGTACCGAAATCGGCCTGGTGTTCCAGCAGTTCAACCTGATCGGCAGCTTGCGTGTGGAGGACAACCTGGCATTCCAGGCACGCCTGGCGGGGCGTTTCGATCCGCATTGGCAGGCGCAGTTGGTGGAGCGCCTGGGGCTGGGTGATTTGCTCAAGCGTTATCCGGAGCAACTGTCCGGCGGGCAGCAGCAGCGGGTGGCGGTAGGGCGGGCGCTGGCCTCGCGTCCGGGTTTGCTGTTGGCCGATGAGCCCACCGGCAACCTCGACGAAACCACCAGCGATGAGGTGCTGCAGTTGCTGTTGGATCTGCTGCAGGACAGCCCTACCAGCCTGTTGATGGTTACCCACAGCCCACGCCTGGCCGCACGCCTGGACCAGCAGGTGGTGCTGCACCATGGCCGTGTCGTGCCGATGGACGCGCGCTGAGATGGCGGTGTTCTGCTGGGCTTTGCGTGCGTTGTTGAGCCACTGGCGCCGTCACCCGGTGCAGTTTTTCAGCGTGCTGACCGGCCTGTGGCTGGCTACCGCATTATTGACGGGCGTGCAGGCGCTCAACAGCCAGGCACGGGACGGCTATGCGCGCGCCAGCCAATTGATCGGCGGCGAACCGCAGGCCAGCTTGAGCGCACCGGACGGCGCCGCGTTCCCCCAAGCGTTGTTTGCGCAATTGCGCCGCGCCGGGTGGCCGGTGTCACCGGTGGTGCAGGGGCGGGTGGTACTCAAGGGGCATGAGGAGCAGCGGCTGCAATTGATGGGCATTGAGCCGGTATCGTTACCTGGCAGCGGCAGCGTGGCCGGGCAGCGCTTGAGCCAGGCACAGATGCTGGCGTTTTTCCAGGCGCCGGGGCGTACCTGGGTTGCCGCGCAAACCTTGGAGGCGCTCGGTTTGCACGCGGGCGAACAACCGCTGACGGCCAGCGGGCAGCGCTTGCCGCCGTTGCAGGTTCAGCCGGACATGGCCCCCGGAATGCTGCTTACCGATATCGGTTTTGCCCAACCCTTGCTGAACATGCAGGGGCGGTTGTCGCGCTTGCTGCTGGACAACGCCTTCGCCGCTCGCCATCCCCAAGCGCCCGCCGGGTTGCAACTCAAGCAGGGCGAGGACAACAACCTCTCACGTCTCACCGAAAGCTTTCATCTGAACCTCGACGCCTTGGGCTTTTTGTCCTTCGTGGTCGGGTTGTTTATCGTGCACGCAGCCATCGGCCTGGCCCTGGAACAACGGCGGGGTTTGTTGCGCACTTTGCGTGCCTGCGGGGTCAGTGCGCGAATGCTGATCCTGAGCCTGGGGGTCGAACTGGGCGTTCTGGCATTGCTGGGCGGTCTACTCGGGATCGCCAGCGGTTACCTGCTGGCCAGCCTGTTGCTGCCGGACGTCGCCGCCAGCTTGCGCGGCCTGTACGGGGCCGAAGTGGCAGGTCAACTGAGCTTGAGCCCGGGGTGGTGGCTTGCAGGGCTGGGCTTGAGCCTGCTCGGCGCCTTGCTCGCAGGGGCCAGCAGCCTGTGGCGTGCGGCGCGTTTGCCGTTGCTGGCGCTGGCCAATGCACAAGCCTGGCATGAGGCCCACGGGCGCTGGTTGCGGCGCCAGGGTTGGGTGGCGGTTGCGGCGCTGCTCATTGCACTGCTGGCCCTGGAGTTGGGCAACAGCCTGGCCGCCGGATTCGTGCTGATGGCGGCCTTGCTGCTGGGCGCTGCACTGGGTTTGCCGGTGTTGCTCAATGCGCTGTTGAACGGCGTGCTGGGGCGCAGTCGTTCGGTACTGGGCCAGTGGTTCCTCGCCGACTGTCGCCAGCAACTGCCAGCCTTGAGCCTGGCACTCATGGCGCTGTTGCTGGCCCTGGCGGCCAATATTGGCGCAGGCTCCATGACCTCGGGTTTTCGCCAGACCTTCAACCACTGGCTGGAACAACGCCTGACCGCCGAGCTTTACCTCAACCCGCAAAATC
The DNA here is from genome assembly GCF_052850795.1 of Pseudomonas sp. 910_23. Classification (NCBI taxonomy): domain Bacteria; kingdom Pseudomonadati; phylum Pseudomonadota; class Gammaproteobacteria; order Pseudomonadales; family Pseudomonadaceae; genus Pseudomonas; species Pseudomonas sp. 910_23. Next base: position 229,325 of record NZ_VXCZ01000007.1, read on the forward strand.
CGGCTCAGGCGCAGCAACTGCACACATGGTTGGCACAGCAGCCGTTGGTGCAGGCGGTGCTGCCCAGCTGGCAGGTCGCGGTGCAGTTGCAAGGCTGGCCGGCGGAACTGTTTGGTGTGGTCGACAACCCCACCTATCGTCAGCACTGGCCGTTGCTGGAGGCGACGAGCACACCCTGGGACCGCTTGCTGCAAGACGATAGCGTGATGCTCAGCGAGCAGTTGGCGCGGCGCTTGAACGTGCGCCTGGGCGACAGGGTTCAAGTCCCCACCCCGCAGGGCACATGGGCACCGGAAATCGTCGGAATCTATGCCGACTATGGCAACCCCAAGGGCCATCTGCTGGTCAACGCCAAGCACCTGTTGGCTCATTGGCCGACGCTGTCACCGGTGCGATTCAACCTGCGCGTGGCGCCCCAGGATGTGCAGCCGCTGGTGGGTGAAGTGCAGCGTGAGTTCGCCCTGGAAGACAGTCGTATTGTCGATCAACAACAACTCAAGGGATGGTCCAGCCAGGTCTTCGAACGCACCTTCGCCGCCACTGCGGCGTTGAACAGTCTGACCCTGGGCGTGGCGGGCGTGGCATTGTTCATCAGCCTGCTGACCCAGAGCCAGAGTCGCCTCGGGCAACTTGCGCCGTTGTGGGCGCTGGGGGTGACACGCCGCCAGCTGATGCTGCTCAACCTCGGCCAGACCTGGCTGCTGGCGGTATTGACGCTGGTCCTTGCGTTGCCGTTGGGGCTGTTGCTGGCGTGGTGCCTGGATGCGGTGATCAACGTCCAGGCGTTCGGCTGGCGCCTGCCGTTGCAGGTATTCCCCGGGCAGCTTGCGCAGTTGATGGGGCTGGCGTTGCTTGCGACATTGCTGGCCTCGGCCTGGCCGCTATGGCAGCTCTACCGCAGCCGCCCGGCGGATTTGTTGAGGACCTTTGCAAATGAAGATTAAAGCGTTGGGGTGGGGGGTGTTGCTGCTGCTGTTGAGTGCCTGTGACAAGCCGCCTGCACCCGAGGAAAGCTTCGCCGGGCTGGGCAGCGATGCGGCGGAGTTTGCCCAAGTGGCCCCTGGTAAAGTCTTCAGCTTCCCCGAAGATCACGGCCCGCACCCAGGCTTTCGCATCGAATGGTGGTACGTCACCGCCAACCTCAAGGATGCCCAGGGCAATGTGTTCGGCGTGCAATGGACCTTGTTTCGCAACGCCGTGAATGCCGGGCCGATGCAGCAAGGCTGGCGCGACTCCACCATCTGGCTCGGCCACGCCGCCGTCACCAGCGCCACCCACCACTACGCCGCCGAACGCTTCGCCCGTGGTGGCGTCGGCCAGGCCGGAGCGCAAGCGTTGCCGTTCAACGCCTGGATCGACGACTGGAACTTCGCCACCCGCCCAGGCGCCACTAGCGCTCTGGCCGATATGCAACTCAAGGCCAGTGGCGGGCAATTCGCCTACGACCTGCAACTGACCTCCAGCCGCCCGTTGGTGCTGCAAGGTGACAACGGCTACAGCCGCAAATCCGACCAGGGCCAGGCGTCGTACTACTACAGCCAGCCGTTTTTCACCGCCACCGGCAGCATCAGTATCGACGGCCAGACGTACGAAGTCAGCGGCCCGGCCTGGCTCGACCGCGAATGGAGCAGCCAACCCCTGGCCGCCAGCCAGACCGGCTGGGACTGGTTCTCCCTGCACCTGGACCGGGGCGCGCAACTGATGCTCTTTCGCGTGCGAGACAAAGACGGCGGCGGGTACCTCACCGGCACCTGGATCGACGCCCAGGGCCGCACCGAGACCCTGCACAACGCAGATATTCAACTGGCGCCACTGACCAGAACCGAGATTGACGGGCGCAGCATTCCCACGCGCTGGTCGCTGAAGATCCCCGGTAAAGAGCTGGATATCATCACCGAGGCGGTCAATCCGAAAGCGTGGATGAACCTGGGGATTCCCTACTGGGAAGGGCCGGTGAAGTTCGAGGGTGGGGTGGGGTATTTGGAGATGACGGGGTATTAGGGTGTCTTCCGTAGGCGCTTATCTTTTGCTGTGTAGGCAACTTCCCAAACGTATTGTTTGACCCCCGCCTGCTTGTGTCCGGGCTGTAGGCGCTTGCTTATATTTCGATGCCATCTCTCTCGGTATCGGAATGCAGGACATGGCGTACGGCTACATCAATCAGCAGTCAACACCTTACTCATCTTTGAAGTCGCGGCTGTGGCACGCAGGCTTGTTGCAGGGCCCGGACCATTTTGATGTGCTGAATCAACACCTGAGCCAAGGGTTGGTGAGGCCGGGTGAGTTGGTGATCGTTCCAGAAACGTCCAGTACCCATTGCACAATCGAAGAAGCGTGGGTGATGCGCCACGCTGAAGAGATTAGTCGCCAACTGGACCGGAACATGCCGCTTGATAGAGCACGAAACACAAATTACGACTTGGCGCAGAGCATTCTGGGGTATGGCTCGATAGGCATCGGCAGTGCGACGTCGACTTGGAGCCGGCACCTGCAGGATATTGCACATACTTTGAAGGAAATCGAGCAACTGCATCGCCAATTGAAGGATGGTGGTCTGGACAGAGAAACGTTTATACGCCAACGCCGACGGATGTTTGGCGTTTTGGATTCGCAACTGCAGGGGGCGGCACGATTTGGCTCGGGGTTGCGTGGCAATCAACCGCTGAAGGGAACGCTTGGGATCTCGACCAAAAGCTATCTGCATCAAGGCGAGATTGCGGGCTATGCGCAGCGGGTTCAGACGATTACGCAGATGTCGAAATGGTTAAAGCAAGGAACATATCTTGGGTTGGCGTTGGATGTGGGCGTGGCGGGTTTGGAAATCAGGGAGGCGTGTGTGGTGGGAAGGGAGGCGCAGTGCCGGCGGGCGAAGTATGTGGAGACGGGGAGGTTGGTGGGTGGAGTGACGGGAGCTGCTTGGGGTGGTTACGCGGGGGCAAAATTAGCTCGTCGCGTGTGCCACGTATTTATGGGTATTTCCGTGAAGAGTGGCGGTCAGGTTATGTGTGCAGTTATCGGAAGCGCCTCGGCAGGATATGCCGGTGGCGTTGTTTTGGGTGAACAGGGAGCTTTCCTGGGTGGAAAAATTATTGCCGTGGAGGGTGGTGATTTGATGTTCCAGCCTGAGGGCACTTAACGATGTGGTTGTTTACTGCTTACACGATTGTTCTGTCTGCTGGTGTACTCGTCTTGTTAGGACTGATGCTATTTGTCGAGTATAAAAAGCTCGATGAGTTGGAGAGCCACTTCAGTGAAAACGAAAAGGTTCAAAGACATAAGCGTATCTGGAGAAAAAATCAGCGGATCGACAGATTCCATCGCATGGGTCTGATAATTGACATCCTTTCAATGCCCAAGCGCTACCTGGAAGCAGGACTCGTGACCGAGGCTGAGCTGGCTTCTGTTCCCTTGGCGCTCAAACGTTGGGCTTTGTGGCCCTATCGTCTTTCTACTATCTGGATTATCGCAATGATCGTTTGGGTTGTTTGGCATAAGTGGTGCGATATCCCAATTCCATAGAAGGGGGGCTCACTCGCGAAAAAAACCGGGAGCACATATTTTTGTTAAAGCACTGTACATAAATACAGTATTGTCCTACAGTCCATCCCAGGTGACCGGACGTCACCGGTCACCTGAGCTTCAATTTTTTAACTATGGATGGATAAAAAATGAAATCGAAAAAAGCCCTTATGCTAGGTGCGGCCATGATGGCCTCCTGCTTTGTTTCGGTCTTTGCCCTGGCTGAGCAAACCCCTCCCAAGCTCAGTGCGCAGACGGTCAGGCAGGCCGTGGACAAAGCGTTGAAACAAGGTGGCACAGTGGAGAAGGCCATTGTCTCGGACGCACTCAAGCAAAAGCTCGATGCAGCCAAGGCCGGCAAGCCCAAGGTGTCAGCCGGCAAGGCAATTGCCAGTAATGCGGTGGTTGATGCCAAGGTAGGCGAGTTGGTAAAGCCCGATCAGGCGAAACTCAAGGAAGCGGCGGTTGCTGCCTTCACTCCGCTGTTTCCAACTCTGGATATCAACACCCTTTACACGCTGACCGGGGTGGAGACCGGCGCGCAGATCGCCTACCACTTCAACCTGCCGAAGAATGCGCGAATTCAGGTGCAGTTGTTGAACCAGAGTGTCGGCACGGACATGTCGCTGACCCTGTTCCACGATGACGGGCAGGGTAATCTGACCCCGTTGGGCACATCTGATAACGCCGGCAATGCCGATGAGTACCTCAACGGTGTATTGCCGGCCGGTGACTACTACTGGTTCATGGTGGCCAATGCCGCGAGCAACTCGCAGTTCAGCTTCGGCGTGGCGGTAGACAGCAACATTGATGCCTACGAGCCCAACGATACCGAGCAAACCGCGTTTGCCCTGCCGGATGCGCTGAATCAGGTGACCGGTAACCTCGACAGCGTCAATGATGTGGATTACTTCTCCTTCACGTCGCTGCGTGGCCAGGGTGTCGGCATGTTCCTGGGTGATGATGGTGCGGGTACGCGCAACCAGTGGATCTTCGAGCGTTTCGACGGTAATAACTGGGTAGTGATTCAGCCGGATTCCACCTCCACCTATCCGAACCTGACGCCGGGCTACACGGTCAAGGTACGTGTGCGGGCGAACCCGGCGGTGGCGTTGAACCCTCAGGCGCAGTACAAGTTGACCCTGGGTTCGGCGCCTCGCTTGAACCAGCACAACGTGAACGGCGATAACGTAGTGCGCATTCCCAGCTCGATCTTCCAGCTGGCCACCCAGGCAGCCCGCAATCTGAGCTGGAGCACCCAATGGTCGGACAGCACCGGTGAGCCATTGCGCGGGGTCACCCCGGTGCTGCGGGTCGACAAGCACTTTGGTGCAACTTACAACTGGGTCAACTATGAGGCCAAGACCGGCATCACGGGTGCAGCTTCGGGTAATGTCGCCTTGGGCACTTGCTCCGGCGACTATAAAGTGCGGTACCCGGACAGCGCGTCGGGCCAGACCTACAACTGGGAAACCTGGTTCAACGAAGGTGGCTGGCGCATCGAGCTCAAGGAGTTTCCGGGTGTGGGCGTAGGCGGCAATATCACCCAATACGTCAGCCTGGGCCACATTTGCAGCCAGACCATCGTGCGCTGATTGATCTAGGAATGTGAAGCAGGGGGCAGTCCATCTGGGCTGCTCCCTTTTTTTGTGGCCGGCTCCCAATGCAGCGTGCCAAACAGGTAATCCATCAACGGCAACACGATATTGAAATTGCGCCCCTGCATCAGCTCGCGACGGTGATGCAGGGCGTGCAGGCGATGCATTTGGCGAATCCACGGCAGGCGCGCCACCGGGTGTTCAGCGGGCAAGTGTTCGCAGGCGTGGAACACCTCGTAGAGCAGGTAGCCGAGGATCATGCACCCGGCAAACAACCCCGCCACGTTGGGGTTCAGTTGCTTGAGCAGCCACCAGCCGGGAAGGGTGATGGCCAGGCTGTGCAGTACGATCAGCCAGGCGGGGAACAGGATGACGCGCCAGTCACGCGGGCTGTCGTAGGTCATGTGGCCGGGCGTGAAGAAACTGTGGTGATCGCCGGTGTGGCGCGCGTAGAACAGCCGGGCGAATGAGTGTTTGTGATGGCCGAGATGACGGTGCACGAGGTAGATGCACAGGTTGAAGAACACCAGCGTCAAGGGCACCGTCAGCCACTGCAGGGCGGTGATCTGTGCGGTGGAGGACCAGGCCAGGGTGATACAGGTGATGCCGTAGCCGAGGACGAACGCGGCGTGTAGCCAGGGGTTGTAATGGCGACTCACGTTGGCGCGGTAGCGGCTGCGGAACGTTTCGGTGAGATGGGGCATGGCGGGCTGCTCGCTGTTTTTGTTCGAGATTGAGCTTAGTGGGTGGGGAGGAATGTGCGAGCTTTTACTGGGGGCATGGGTATTTACACAACTTTGGCGTTACGCCGGACCTGTGGGAGGGGGCTTGCTCCCGATGGCGGCCTCGGGGCCGACCAGGATGCTGGATCAGACCGAGTACATATCCGTTATTTGGGTAACGGCTGATATTGGTTCCGCTTTTACAGCGGGTCACTTTGGAAAAGAGCCCCAAAGTAACCAAAGGGCTCTTGCCCCACCACTCGGCACCTCGCTTAGGCTCGGTGTGCCCGTAATCCGCCATGGATTTGGGGGGCCGCCGCCACGCGCCATCCATGGCGCGGGGCGGCTAAACCGGCATCCCTGCCGGTTTACCCCCCAAATCCCTGTCGAATTCCGGCCAGCGTGGTTTGACGGGGCGCTTAAGATCAAGATCAAAAGCAGATCAAGATCAAAAGCGGCTCGCTTCGCATCGTGGTTACTGTTGGCGACTGCAAAGTTGTGCAGATACCTATGCTCATCGGGGTGTAGCCCTCCCACAGTTTTAATCGGCGGTGAACTTGAAAATGGTGTTCTGGATATAGGTTTGCCCTGGATTCAAGCGAGTTGAGGCAAAGCCGGGTTGGTTAGGCGCATCCGGAAAATGCTGGGTCTCCAGGGTGAACCCGCTCCAGTGCTGGTACGTCTTGCCACCTTTGCCCTTCACCGAACCATCCAGGAAGTTGCTGGTGTAGAACTGCACCCCAGGCTCACTGGTGTAAAGCTGCAAGCGCCGCCCCGACTCAGGGTCATGCACCTGGGCAGCAAGCTGCTTCACATCACCTTTGGTATCCAGGGCCCAGTTGAAGTCGAACCCGCCTTGTTTCGGCTCGGCAAATTTGAGCTGCGGATGGTCCGCCTTGATGTGCTGGCCAATAGGCGTGGGCTTGAGGAAGTCCATCGGTGTGCCCTTGACCGGAGCCAGCTCACCGGTGGGGATCAAGGTGGCATTCACCGGTGTGTAGTGGCTGGCGTGCAAGGTGGCGACCTGCTTGAGAATGTCGCCGTTACCCGCGCCGGCGAGGTTGAAGTAGCTGTGATTGGTGAGGTTGAGTACCGTCGGTTTGTCGGTGGTGGCCTTGTAGTCGATGTGCAGTTCGTTCTTGTCGTTGAGGCGGTAAGTGACTTCGGTCTTCAGGTTGCCGGGGAAACCCATTTCACCGTCCTTGGACAGGTAGGTGAGGGTGACGCCCACCGAATCCTTGTCCTTGACGGGCTCGGCGTGCCACACCTGTTTGTCGAAGCCTTGGGCGCCGCCATGCAGCGAGTTGGGGCCGTCGTTGAGCGGCACCTGGTAGCGTTTGCCGTCGAGTTCAAAGGCACCGCCGGCCAGGCGGTTGCCGAAGCGGCCAATGGTTGCGCCGAAAAATGCAGTACCGCCTTGATAGCCTTGCACGTCATCGAAACCCAGCACTACGTCGTCGAGCTTGCCGTTTTTGTCAGGCACCTTCAGCGACTGTAATACACCGCCGTAGGTAATTACCGTGGCTTGCATGCCATGGCTGTTGCGCAACACGTACTGTTCGACGGCGGTGCCGTCATTGGTTTTACCGAAAGGCTTGTGCTCGCTGGTAAGGCCGGCGGCGTGAGCGCCGCCGCTGGCGATCAGCATGGACAGCGCCAGACCGGACAACAGGTATCGAGGGTGCTTCATGTCGAACTTCCTTTTGTTGTTTTTGGGTTGAATAGTTCTACTAATGTGAGATATTTCACCGGTTATCCAGCAGATTTATAGCCTTTAACGCCAATTTCGTAAAATAAAATAAGACTAATTAATCGAGGCACTACGTTATGAGTACTGAACACGCCATTTATCCCGACCTCAAGGGCAAGAGCGTATTGATCTCCGGCGGGGCGTCAGGGATTGGCGAATTCATGGTGCGGGCCTTTGCCGCCCAGGGTGCCAAAGTGGCGTTTGTGGATCGCGCGCAAAGCCAGGGTGAACGCTTGGCGGCGCTGCTGAACTCCAAGGGCCACACTGTCGAGTTCGAGTGCTGCGATATCACCGATGAGATTGGCTACGGTGCGGCAATCCGGCGCTTCGAGCATTCCCTCGGGCCGATCACGGTGCTGGTCAACAACGCGGCAAATGACGTGCGCCACAGTCTGGAAGAAATCGACTCGCAAATGTTTGACCGGTTGATCGCTGTCAACCTCAAGCACGCCTTCTTTGCCGCAAAGGCGGTGGTGCCAATGATGAAAGAGGCGGGTGGCGGCTCGATCATCAACCTGGGTTCGGTCGGCTGGATGATGGCTTCTGCCGGCTACCCGGTGTACGCCGCCAGCAAGGCTGCCGCCCACGGCATGACCCGAGGCCTGGCACGGGAGCTGGGGCCGAGCCATATCCGCGTCAACACACTGGTGCCGGGCTGGGTGATGACGGAAAAACAATTGGCCATGTGGGTGGATGATGCGGCTCGGGAGTTGATCGCCCGTAGCCAGTGCCTGCCTGGCAGTGTGATGCCGGAACACATCGCCAATATGGCCCTGTTTCTGGCCTCGGATGCCTCGGCGATGTGTTCGGCGCAAAACTTTATCGTTGACGGCGGCTGGGTGTAGAAACACGGTTCCAAAAAATTGTGAAGATCGCGAGTGGGAGGGGGCTTGCCCCCGATAGCGGTGGGTCAACCCACATCAATGTTCGCTGGGCCGACGTCATCGCAGGCAAGCCAGCTCCCACATTTAGATCCTGGGTGTCAGGTAGAGAGGCGCCGGCTGTCAGGCCGTCACGGGGGCAAGCCCCCTCCCACATATGAACTGCGATGCTTAGGCGATTGGGTAGCGTTTGAACGCCGGGTGCTGTTCCAGGCGTTCAGCATGGCGCTTCAGGTTGGGGAACGCATCCGCCTTCACCACCGACGCCACAGTGAACTGGCTGAACGACCAGGCGACCGCTGCTGTAATGGATGCCTGGGTCAGCGCTTCACTGTCTGCCAGTTGCTTGTCCAGCAGGGCATAGGCCGCCAGCAATTGCCCACTGACGCGTTCGATCCATGGTGCATGTAACTTTTCGGCTGGGCGCAGGTTGTGTTCATAGACGATCTGCACACTCTTTTCACAGGCGGCAAGGGCCAGTCCGAGCAGTTGCAGGTCGTGGGCGCGTGCTGCCGGTTGTTGGGGCAGCAGCTTCTTGTCAGCCGGCGCCAGTGCTTCCAGGTAATCGAGGATCAGGCTCGAATCCATCAGCACTGTCCCGTCATCCAGCACCAGAGTAGGCGCCTTGACCACCGGGTTGACCTGGGAAAACTCCGCGTAGGTGCTGAACACCGACAGCGGTTCATGCACAAACTCCACCCCATACAAGTCCAGGGAAATCGCCACGCGGCGTACGTAAGGCGAGTCCAGCATTCCGACCAGTTTCATGCAGCCTCCATTGCTTTCGCGGTGTGATTGGCTGACGAGATTAAGGCTTCATGATCAGGGTGCGCAATGCTTGAAGGGGCGGTCGCTACATTGAACTGCGGGCCGCCCCGGGCGGTTGCCCGGTGATGCGCTTGAAGGCACGGCTGAACGCCGCCTGGGAGGTGTAGCCGAGGCGTTGCGCGACGGTTTCGATGGGCATGCGCTCCAGGCTCAGCCACTGCGTGGCCAGGCGCATGCGCAGTTCCGTAGCGTAGCGCAACGGCGGTATGCCGAGGATGGCCTGGAAGCGATCGGCAAATACCGAGCGCGAGGTATGGCATTGCGCGGCCAGTTCCGCCACGCTCCAGTCGCGGCCCGGCTGCTGGTGCAGGGCGAGGAGGGCGCGGGCCAGGCGTGGATCGCGTAGCGCCGCCACCAGGCCCGAGGCGTTGCCACAGGCGCATTCGACCCAGCCGCGTACGATCATCGCCGCCACCACATCGGCCAGGCGCGCCAGGATGCCGGCATAGCCGATGCGGGCCGTGGAGACTTCCCGTTCCATCACCGCCAGGATCGGCATCAGGCCGGGGTAACGCTGGCCCCCCGCATCGATCAGCATCAGCGCCGGCATCAGGTTGCCGAGCCCCTGGATGCTGCCGAGTTCGAACTCCATGCAGGCACTGAACAGCAAGGTGCTGGGCGTCGCGTTAGGGGAAGCATCCACGGCGCAGACCGCATCCCCCAACGGGGCACTGTCGAAATCGCCTATATCGTGCACACCGGCGCTCGCATCGGATAACAGTGCATGCGCGCCACCATGGGCGATGAACACCGCATTGCCCGCCGACAGTTCGAAAAGGTCGCCATCCTCGCCGCGCAAGGTCACGTGGCCGGCCGCGAGAAAGTGGAAATAGGCATGGCCGGGCTTGGCGTCAAAGCCCATGCCGAAGCTCGGCCCGGCCTGGATGCGGCGGTACTTCACACCGCGCAGGCGCATGCCGCGCAGCAGCTCATTGATCAGGTCGGAAGACAGGGTAAAAGTATGCGCGGCAGTCATGTTCGGGGTTTCGATCAAGAACTCAAGGGTTTGCATCATAGATCATCCTGCCAGGCAAACCTAGACTGGCCGCCTTGCCAATGATCCGAGGATGACCTGTGATGAGTGAGTATGCAGCTCAAACCCCTGCCGGGGTGGTGACGGAGCCGGCCTGGCTGGCGGTATTTTCTTTGGCGATGGGGGTGTTCGGCTTGCTGACGGCGGAGTACCTGCCGGCCAGTTTGTTGACCCCCATGGCCTTGGACCTGGGGGTCTCGGAGGCGCTGGCCGGCCAGGCCGTGACGGTGACGGCAGTGGTGGCGTTGTTTGCCGGTTTGCTGGTGCCCGGCCTGACCCGAAGCATCGATCGGCGCGTGGTGCTGCTGGGGTTCTCCACGCTGATGATCGCCTCCAACCTGCTGGTGGCGTTGTCTTCCAGCCTGACCGTACTGCTGTTGATGCGCATCCTGCTGGGCATCGCCCTGGGCGGTTTTTGGAGTATGGCAGCGGCAGTGGCCATGCGTCTGGTGCCGCCGGCCTCGTTGCCCCGGGCGCTGTCGATCATTTTCAGTGGCATTGCGCTGGGTACCGTGGTCGCCGTGCCGCTGGGCAGCTATCTGGGTGGGCTCTATGGTTGGCGCAGTGCGTTTATCGCGGCGGCTGCCGTGGGTGGGGTGACCCTGGCGTTCCAGGCGCTCACCCTGCCGCGCCTGGCGCCCAACGGCGCTGCGCGCCTGCGCACTGTGCTGCAAGTGCTGCTGCGTCCGGGCATCGCCATGGGCATGTTCGGCTGTGTACTGGTGCACACCGCGCATTTCGCGTTGTTCACCTATATTCGTCCGTTCCTGGAAAGTACCACCGGCGTCGATACCCAAGGGCTGGCCCTGATGCTGCTGGGTTTTGGCGTAGCGAATTTCGTCGGCACCTTGCTCGCAGGTTGGTTACTGGTGCGCCACCCGCGTGGAACATTGGTGTTGATGCCGGTGCTGGTGGGCATTGCGGCACTGGCCCTGGTCTGGCTGCCTGTATCACTGCCGGGCCAGGCGTTGCTCCTGGCGCTGTGGGGCATGGCGTTCGGCGGGGTGCCGGTGGCGTGGTCCAATTGGGTCGCCCGTGCCGTGCCGGACCAGGCCGAAAGTGCCGGCGGCATGGTGGTTGCGTCGGTACAGTCGGCGATTGCCGCGGGGGCTGCCGGTGGTGGTTTGATGTTCAGCGTCAGCGGCATCGGCGGGGTGTTTGTCGGCGCGGGTGTATTGATGCTGTTCGCGGCCTTGCTTATCGCCCTGCGCGTACAGGTGCCTCGACAAGACGGGGAGGCCGGTGTGACGCATCACCCGTCTTTGGTTTAGTCTGGAACGCTTCGTTTATCGCAATCCCTGAGGAGCAGTGGCATGGCTGATTATGTACCCCCAAAGGTCTGGACCTGGGACACCGAAAGCGGCGGCACCTTTGCCAGTATCAACCGGCCCATCGCCGGTGCTACCCACGAAAAGGCGCTGCCAGTAGGCAAGCACCCATTGCAGCTGTACTCCCTGGCTACGCCCAATGGCCAAAAGGTCACGATTCTGCTTGAGGAATTGCTGGCGCTGGGGCACACCGGTGCCGAATACGACGCCTGGCTGATCAAGATCGGTGACGGCGACCAGTTCGGCAGTGGCTTTGTGGGGGTAAACCCGAACTCGAAGATTCCGGCGCTGATGGACCAGAGTGGCGCCACGCCGATTCGGGTGTTCGAGTCCGGCGCGATCCTGCAATACCTGGCCGAGAAATTCGGCGCGTTCTTGCCCAGCGAGCCTGCGGCCCGGGCTGAATGCCTGTCGTGGTTGTTCTGGCAGATGGGCAGCGCGCCTTACCTGGGCGGAGGTTTCGGACATTTCTATGCCTATGCGCCGAGCAAGATGGAGTACCCGATCAACCGCTTTGCCATGGAAGCCAAGCGCCAACTGGATGTGCTGGACAAGCGCCTGGCGGTGAGCGAGTACATCGCCGGCGATGAGTACACCATTGCCGATATCGCCATCTGGCCCTGGTACGGCGGGCTGGTCAAGGGCCGCTTGTATGGCGACTCGGCGGAGTTTCTCTCGGTGCATGAGTACACGCACGTGCAGCGCTGGGCTGACGCGATTGACGCACGGCCGGCGGTGCAGCGCGGGCGACGGGTGAACAGGGTGTCGGGTGAGGAGCAGCTGCCCGAACGGCATGACGCGAGTGACCTGGACTGATTCAGAGCCAGTGTGGGAGGGGGCTTGCTCCCTCCCACGCTGGCTCTCCTTGTCTTCGGTTTATTTGTAGCGCTGTTCGAATGCCGCCACCTGCTCAGGCTTGATCAGTTCAAACGGCACCCACACTTCGGCTTCAATCGGTTCGCCCTTGATCAATTTGATCGCCGCTTGCACCGCCTGGGTGGCCTGGGCCTTGGGGTCCTGGAACACTGACGCAGCAAGCAGCCCTCGCTTGATGGCCGCCAGGCCGTCGGGCAAGCCGTCGATGCCGACGATCGCAATCTCGCCCTTGGCCTTGCCCGCTTGCTGCAATGCCATGGCCGCACCGATTGCCATTTCATCGTTGTTGGCCACGATCGCATCGAACTGCGTACCTGCCAGCAGCCAGTTGCTGGTCAGGTCCATGCCTTTGTTGCGTTGCCACTCGGCGCTTTGCTGTTCAACGATCTTGATACCGGGAAAGTCCTTGAGCACCTGCCTGGCGCCCTCGGTGCGGTCGTGGGTGGCGTTCTGCGCAAGGTCGCCCATGATGATCGCCACGTTGCCCTGGCCGCCGAGTTTTTCCGCGAGGTAGCGCATCTGCAATTGCCCAGCCTCGATGTCGTTGGACGCCACCGTAACCACGCCCTTTGGCAGCGTGCGTTCATCCGGGTGGCGGTTGACGTACACCAGTGGCGTCTTGGCCGCCACGGCGGCGCGGGTGATGTTGGCAGTGGCAGCCGTGTCGACCGGCAGCACGATCACCGCGTCAACTTTCTGGTTGAGAAACCCCTCTACTTGATTGAGCTGGCGCACCACATCGCCCTGGGCGTCTTCGAACTGGATCTGCACGTCCTGCTGTTTCGCCGCAGCCTCCAGGCCGCTACGCACATAGGTCATGAAGTTATCGTCAACCCGGGCAATGCTCACGCCGATGCGATAGGCGGCGAAGGTCCATTGGCTGAACAGCAACAGCAGCGCGGCCACTAGCAATGAATAACGATGCATAAGTGTGTTCCTTTTATTGTTATAGGGTGAATGCCTGGCGGAAGCGCTCCAGGGCCACTTCGCTGGTGCCGCTGGCCCAGCCCTCCAGGCCGACCACGCCGGTGTAGCCCATGGCGTACAGCGCACGGGCAATCGCCGGGTAGTGGATTTCGCCAGTGCCGGGCTCCTTGCGCCCGGGCACGTCGGCCACCTGGATTTCACCAATGGCGCTGCCAGCGCGCTGGATCAATTCGATCAGGTTTCCTTCGCCGATCTGCGCGTGGTAAAGGTCCAGGTTCATCTTCAGGTGCGGGCTGCCCACGGCTTCGATCAGCGCAAGGGTCTCGTCGGCGCGGGCGAACGGCGTGCCGGGGTGATCGACGGCGGTGTTGAGGTTTTCCAGCAGGAACACGCGGCCGGCGTCATCCCCCAGGCGCGCGATTCTTTCCAGGGTCTTGCAGGCGCTCAGCCACATGCGTCCGGTGGTCCGGCTGACCGGCTGCACCGGCAAGCCGCCGTCGCCCAGGCCGGTGCCGTGCAGGTTGAGGCTGGGGCAATTGAGGCGCTCGGCGATGCCCAGGGATTCGCGGGCGCTGTCGAGCAGTTGGCGGCTGCCTTCGGGGTCGGTGAGGGTGCCGCTGATGTAGCCGGTCATCGAGGTGAAGTTCGCGCCGGTCGCGGCCAGGGCGTCGATGTCCTTGTCGGTCCAGCTCCAGATTTCGGCGCTGAACCCCAGGGCGTGGATACGTTTGACCCGTTCGATGAAGGGCAGGTCGAGAAACACCATCTCGGCGCTGACGGCCAATTTGAACGGCATCATGGGCGCGCCCCTTGCACGGCCACGGCCTTGCCGGTTTCGTACGACTCAATGCAGGCGCGGGCAATTGCCAGGGCTGCGCGCGCATCCTCACCGCTGGCCAAGGGCTTGGCGCCGCTGCGCAGGCAGTCGACGAAGTGGTTGAGTTCGGCAATGTAGGCGTCGCGCAGCAGGTCGGTGTCCATCCGCTGAGTGTCGGCCTGGATGCCTTCGGCCAGGTAGCGCACTAGGTCGCAGTCATTGAGGCTGCCCATGCTCAGCATGCCTTGGCTGCCGAACACCTCACCGCGCACATCGTAGCCATACACCGCCTGGAAGTTGGCCTCGGCGGTGGCGATGGCGCCGTTGTCGAAGCGGATCGTGACCACGGCGGTATCGAGCAAGCCTTGGCTTTTGTACGCTGGGGCGATCAGCGCGTCGGCCATCACATATACCTGCACCGCTTCGGCGCCGGGGTTGAGGTAGCGCAGCGTGTCGAAGTCGTGGATCAGGGTCTCCAGGAAGATCACCCATTGTGGTGAAGCGCCAGGGTTGTTCAGCGCCGGGTCGCGGGTCAACGAGCGCAGTAACTGCGGCGTGCCGATGCGGCCGGCGGCGACATCGAGGTGGGCGGTACGGAAGCTCTTGGCGAAACGCCGATTGAAACCGACCTGCAACGGCACGCGGGCGTCGGCGGCAGCGGCGATGGCGCGATCGGCTTCATCCAGGGTGATCGCCATGGGTTTTTCGCAAAAGATACCTTTGCCGGCGCGGGCCGCGCTGATCACCAGTTCGGCGTGGCTGCGGGCGGGGGCGGCAATGAGTACGCCGTCGATCTCTGGGTCGTCCAACAGCTGTTGCGGGTCGGTGTAGACCTTGTCCACCCCCAGCTCTGCTGCCAGGCGTGCGGCCTGGCCTGGGGTAGGATCGGCGATGGCGGCGAGGCAGGCACCGGGGATGTGGCGCGCCGCCGTAAGGCCGTGGAAGCTGCCCATGCGACCGGCACCGATCAAGCCCAGGCGGATATTCTGTGTACTCATGAAGTGACCCCTTTTTATTGTTGGCCCGCAGGACAGTCCTGGCTGGCATAGAGGTAAGAGCAAGGGGTGTGCCAACTCATAACTAACTGATTTTTAATATGTTATTAAAATCAGTAAACAAAATGTGTTCATTCAGATGACATGTCTATACTGACATGTCAAAAATATGAACATGGATGCCTTGATGAGCCTCACATTCAGCGTGCAAGACCTCGAATACCTCACGGCCCTTGGACCTGATGCGCTGAATGACGGACCCGTCGCTGCGTTGGAGCAGGGCTGGCGAGCGTGTCTGTCCGGCCAGGTCGAACGCCCGGCCGAGGTGCGCCAGGTCATCTGGGATTCGTGGCGGCGCAGTCTCGAGGCAAGGATCGATCCCGGTCACAGCCACTACCGTTTCGTTGCCGCCCAAACGCTGGCGGCAACCCTGGCCAATCACCGCGTACTGATCGCCGCCGCCGCGCAAGTCATGCACGGCTTGCTGGCCTATAACCCTCGCGGCCATATCAACCTTACCGATGCCGAGGGCACCACCCTGTATTTCTGTGGGCTGGATATCACCCCGGTGGGCAGTCGCCTGTTGGAATCGGTACAGGGCACCAACTGCACCGGGCTGGCGCTGGCCGAAGATCGCCTGATGTACGTGTTGGCCGAGGAGAACTTCGCCGGCGCCCTGCGCCAGCGCCGCATGCACTGCGCCGCTGCGCCGATCAAGGATGCCCAGGGCCTGACATTGGCCATGCTCACGCTGACCGCCGAGCCCGGCTGGTTTCATTTCCATACCCTGGGCACCGTCCAGGCGGCAGCCGAAGCGGTGTCGCGGCAGATGGCGCTGCAGGTGTTGCTGGAAGAACAACAAGCGGTGCTCGAAGTGCTGAACGAAGGCTTGGTGGTGCTGGATGAGCGCGGCTGCATCAAGGCGCTCAACCGTTATGCGCGGCAGTTGTTCGGGGTGGGGCTGGAGCTGATCGGCAGTCCGTTCCAGCGCCTGGGGCGCAGTGAGTTGAGCGACGCGCTGGGTGAGCCGGTGCGTGACCTCGATTGCACCTTTGAGCTGCACGACCGCAGCCAGCTCGCCTGCCTGGTCTCGGTATGCCCGCTGGAGCAGGGCGGGGTGATCGTGTCGGTGCGCGAAAACCGCCGCATCCGCGAAATCACCCGGCGCCTTATCGGTACCCAGGCGCGCTATACCTTCGACACCATCCAGGGCACCTCACGGGCGATCCAGGACGCGCTGCACCTGGGGCGCATTGCCAGTCGCGGCGACGCCACCACCTTGGTCCTCGGCGAAAGCGGCACCGGCAAGGAGCTGTTTGCCCAGGCCATTCATAACGCCAGCGAGCGTTGCAACGGCCCGTTCGTGGCGGTCAACTGCGGCGCCATCCCCCGGGACTTGGTGCAGAGCGAACTGTTTGGGCATGTCGAAGGCGCGTTCACCGGCTCGGCGCGAGGTGGGTCGGCGGGCAAGTTTGAATTGGCCGATGGCGGCACCATCTTCCTGGATGAAATTGGCGACATGTCCTTCGATGCCCAGGTCAGCCTGTTGCGGGTGTTGCAGGAGGGGGAAGTGACGCGCGTGGGCGCGAAAAATTCGCGGCCAGTGAACGTGCGCATCATCGCCGCCACCCATCGCAACTTGAGCCAGGCAGTGGCCGAAGGTGCGTTCCGTGAGGATCTCTATTACCGCCTCAATGTGTTGAACCTCACGGTGCCACCCTTGCGTATGCGCCGCGACGATATCCCGCTGCTGGCACGGCATTTCCTGCAGCGCTGTGCGCGTTCGTTGCGTAAACCGGTGCAGGGTTTTTCGCCGGATGCATTGGCCCTGCTGTCAGCCCATGGCTGGCCGGGCAATGTGCGTGAACTGGAAAACGCCATTGAACGGGCGACCAACCTGGCGATGGGCGAGTTGATCCAGCCGGCTGACTTGCCGCTGGAAACCCAGCAACGGGCGACACTGCGCCTTTACCAGCCCCAGCCCGCTCAGGATCTGAGCAGCCATGAACTGCACGCCATCGTCGCTGCGCTGAAAAACACGGGTGGCAACATTCGCCTGGCGGCCCGGCAACTCAACGTGTCGCGGGGTGGGCTGTACAACAAGATGGGTCGGTTTGGCTTGGATGCAGGGGATTTTCGCGGGCGGTGAATGATTGCCCGTGTGCAGATTAAATGTGGGAGGGGGCTTGCTCCCGATGGCGACCTGACAGTCGACCGCTAACTAAGGGATGCCCCGCGATCCAAATGTGGGAGGGGCGGTGCGACGATTCGACTTGCCCCCGATGGCGGCCTGACAGCCGACCAGGATGTTGGATCAGACCGAGTACATATCCATTCCTGCGGTAACGGCTACTTAGGGTTCCGCTCTTACAGCGGCTCACTTTTGGAAGGACCGGAATGCCGGCCCAGCCAAAAGTAAGCAAAAGGTCCTCGCCCCACCACTCGGCACCTCGCTTAGGCTCGGTGTGCCCGTAATCCGACAGGGATTTGGGGGGCCGCCGCCACGCGCCATCCATGGCGCGGGGCGGCTAAACCGGCATCCCTGCCGGTTTACCCCCCAAATCCCTGTCGAATTCCGGCCAGCGTGGTTTAACGGGGCGCCTGAGATCAAAAGCAGATCGAGATCAAGAGCGGCTCGCTGCGCATCGTGGTTACCGCTGATTGCTAGAGCGTTGTGTAGATACCCATGCCCCGATAGCGCTGGGTCAGCCTCTGAGTTTTTGACGGGGCGCAGTTGAATCGTCGCACCGCCCCGCATTGTCCTCTCCATGTCTCAGGTGCCCATGTTTTCCGGGGTCACTATCTGCGGTGGTATATGCACCCGATGCCGCACAGGATCGAAGCCTTCGTCATTCAGCAACTGCACCAGCAGTTGCACCAGCGCCGCCGCCGTCTGCCGCGGCTGCGAGTCCATTACCACATCGATCAAGCCGCGGCTCAACGCCTGGCGTGACAGTTCGGTCGACTCCTGCAGAATGCAACACAGCGCCGGGCGCTTGGGCAGTTGCGCCAGGGCGTTGATCACGCCGTCACCGCCGCCGCCCACCACGCACAGGCCGCGCAGGTCGGTGTGGCGGGCGAGCAGGTCGAGGGTGGCTTCCTCGGTGATGTCGCAGTTATCCAGGTTGATCAGCGGCTCCAACGGCTTGAGGCCCGGCGCGTGTTCGGCCAGGTAGCTGTGCAAGCCCTTGACCCGTGCCTGGTGCCCGAGAAAACGATGGCCGCCAAGTAAAATGCCAACGCTGCCTTTGCGTGCGCCGCAGGTGTGTGCCAGCAGCCAGCCCATGGTGCGCCCGACCACGTGGTTGTCCTGGCCCACATAGGGTTCGAGGGCCTGCTCATGGATATCCGACAGCAGCGCAACCACTGGTACGCCGGCTTCACGAATCTGCGCCAGGCAGGCGTTGATCAGCGGATGGGCGAAGCTGACCACCGCCAGGGCGTCGCACTGCACCGCCAGTTGCTCGATCTGCGCGACGATGGCATTCGGTGAACGGTCGTTGATGTAGTCGAACTGGCAGCTCAGGTTGGCGGTGGCGTGATGCTGCGCTGCATCGCTTATTGACTGGGCGAGGTTGGCATAGAAGGCCTGGGCGGTGCCCAGCAACAGCACGCCGAAACGGTAGGTGGGCCGCCGTTCGCGGATGCGCTGGCCGATCAGTCGTGCAGCGAAATAACCCACGGCTTCGGCGGCCTGGAACACCTGTTCGGCCGTGCCCGGGTTGACCGGGGCGCGGGCGTTCAATACCCGGTCGACGGTGGCCACGCTAAGCCCCGCGTGGGCGGCGACGGTGGCGATGGTTGGGCGTTTATGGTTGTGCATTGGCAGGCCCCTTGAGCGTCTTGATAGAAAACTATCAAGCCCCGCTGGGCCTGGATGATAGCTTGATAGGGAATGGATTCAAGGCCTTGAGGGTGATTTGGCTGCGCTCTATGGTTGGTTCCGCAAAGCACCTGAAACCCTACGCTTGCGGAGAACAATAACAATGCCTGAACACACCGCTTACCGCGCCCGGCGCGACTACAGCCTCACCGGGCCCGAAGCGGCCCGTGCCGCCGAAAAGGGTCTGGTCTCGGCCAACTGGTACCAGTCACCCATCTCGCGCAAACGCATGAAAGACCTGATGCAACGCCGCGATGGCCCGGCCTTGCTCGACACGGCCATCTGGGCTGCGACGCTGTTGGCCACAGGCTTTGGCGGCTATTGGTTCTGGGGCTCCTGGGCCTGCGTACCGTTTTTTCTCGCCTATGGTGTGCTCTACGGAACGGCGTCCAACCCGCGCTGGCACGAAACCGGCCACGGCACTGCGTTCAAGACCCGCTGGATGAACGATGCGTTGTACCAGGTGGCGAGCTTCATGTGCCTGTTCGAACCTCACGTGTGGCGCTGGAGCCATGCCCGTCATCACACCGACACCATCGTCGTCGGCCGCGACCCGGAGATCGTCGAGCCGCGCCCGCCGAGCCTGTGGATGATGGCCCTCAGCCTGTTCAACCTGCCCCTGGCCTGGAAGACCTTCAGCGGCGTGGCCCGCCATGCGCTTGGGCGGATGAGTGCGCAAGAACAAGACTTCATCCCTGAATCCGAATGGCCCAAGGTATTCCGTGCCGCACGTATATGGATTGGGATTTATGCGCTGATCATCGGCGCCGCGTTGTACCTGCACAGCTGGCTACCGCTGATGCTGGTGGGCTTGCCCAGTCTCTATGGTGCCTGGCTCGGCTACCTGTTCGGCCTCAGCCAGCATGTGGGCCTGGCCGAAGATGTGCTCGACCATCGCAGTAACTGCCGCACCATCTACATGAACCGGGTGCTGCGCTTTATCTACATGAACATGAACTACCACCTCGAACACCACATGTACCCGATGGTGCCTTACCACGCGCTCAGTCAACTGCACGAAGAGATCCGCAGCGACTGCCCACCGCCGTATGCCAACCTGTGGGAGGCCTACCAGGAAATCATTCCGACTATTTGGCGCCAGCGCAGCGATCCCAGCTATTTCGTCCAACGCCCGACCCGTGGCGAGGGAGCTTGCTCGCCCCACAGTAAAAGCCAGTCATTGGAGATAAATGCATGAACGATCAATGGATCGACGTCTGCGCCGTGGGCGAAATAGAAGCAGAAGACGTGCTGCGCTTCGACCACGGTATTCACACCTACGCGGTGTACCGCTCGGCCGAGGATGAACTCTTCGCCACCGCCGGCCTGTGCACCCACGAGAAAATCCACCTGGCGGACGGCCTGGTGATGGACCATGTGATCGAGTGCCCAAAGCACAACGGGCGCTTCGATTACCGTTCCGGCCAAGCCCTGGGCGCGCCGGTGTGCGTCAACCTCAAGACCTACCCGGTGCGGGTCGAAGCGGGGCGGGTACTGCTCGCCGTCACGGCCGAAATATGAGCCAAGCCCTGATCATCGTTGGCGCCGGTCACGCCGGTGGCCGTGCGGCACTGACCTTGCGCGAAGAAGGCTACACCGGGAGCCTGATCCTGATTGGTGATGAAGCGCACTTGCCCTATGAACGGCCACCGCTTTCCAAGGCTGTGCTGCAAGGCTCGACGGACCTGGCCGGATGCAGCCTGTGCGACAGCACACGGCTGGCAGCGCTGGGCATCGAGCATATCGCCGGCAACCCGGTGAGCCGCCTGGACCCGCAGCAACACCGGCTGCAACTGGCCGACGGCCAATGGTTGACCTATACCGGTTTGTTGCTGGCTACCGGTGGCCGGGCCCGACGCTTGCCCGAGGCGCAGCCCCCTGTGCTTTACCTGCGTACCCACGATGAAGCCTTGGCCCTGCGTGATAGGTTACGTCCCGGCACCCGCCTGGTCGTGGTCGGCGGTGGTTTTATTGGCCTGGAGGTGGCGGCGACCGCACGGGGGCTGGGGTGTGAGGTCACGCTGCTTGAAGCCGGGCCACGCTTGGCGAGCCGGGTGTTGCCGGCGCCGATCAGTGCGGCGCTGCTGGCGCTGCATCGTGAGCAAGGTGTGGACGTACGTTTGAACGTCGCCCTCGAATGCATCCACGCCGACGCCGTACAACTGGTCGATGGGCAACGGCTGCCCTGTGACCTGGTGGTGGCGGGCATTGGCATGCAACCCAATGTCGAGCTGGCGGCGGCAGCAGGACTGGAAGTCGGGCAGGGCATTCGTGTCGACGCGCAATTGCGCACCAGTGCATCGGATATTTATGCGGCAGGGGATGTCTGCGAGTTTCGCCTCGCTGGCGTCTATCAGCGCCAGGAAACCTGGCGCAACGCCGAGGCCCAGGGGCGGCACGCCGCGTTGAACCTGCTGGGGCGAGCACTGCCGTTCGAGACGCTCCCCGGTTTCTGGTCCGACCAATATGACTGGGGTTTGCAGACTGTCGGGGTGATGACTGCACGCACGGTCAGCCGTGCGTTGCCTGGCGCTGGCCTGCTGCTGTTTTACCTCGACGACGATGCCCGGTTGCAAGGCGCGTGCGGCTGGGCACCGGGCAACGGTGCGGCCAGGGACATCAAGTTGTGCGAACGCCTGATTGCCGCGGGCACTGTGCTTAACCCGGGCAGCCTGGCAGATGCCGATGTGTCCCTCAAGCTACTGTTGCGAGGCTGATATGCGTCAACTCCTGGTATTCCAATCGATGTGGGCCATGCAAACCGAGCCTGGCAGCCTCGACATGCAGCTGGACCGCATCGTCGCCGCCGGTTTTGACGGCATCACCGACCATTACTGGACGCCGGCCGCAGTCTCGCGCTTGTACGCTGCCGCCACGGCCAGAGGCTTGCAGATCGAAGGTCAACTGTTCCCGCAATCGGTGGATGATCTGGCCAGGGCATTGGAAGTGATCGGCCGCTACGGTTGTCACCACCTCACCCTGCAAGCCGATGTGCGCCCGCGTACCCAGGCCGAGGCGGTCAGGCTGATCGAAGGCTGGCAGCGCCTGGCCGAACAGGTGGACTTCCCGATCCTGCTGGAAACCCACCGTTATCGACTGACCAACGACCTGCTGTTCACCCTCGACCTGTTGGCACAGATCCCCGACCTGAAACTGCTCGCAGACCTGTCCCACTACGTCGTCGGCCGCGAGTTGCCAGAACCCGGAGCCTTGGAAGACGACGAGCAGATACGCACGATCCTGCGCCATAGCTGGGGCTTTCATGGCCGCATCGCCAGCAGTGAGCAGGTGCAGGTTGGCCTGGATTTTCCTCAGCACCAGCCTTGGGTCGAGCGCTTTACCGGCTGGTGGCGCTATGGGATCGACGACTGGCTGACCCGTGCCGACGCGCCCCAGAGCCTGCCCTTCACCTGCGAACTGGGCCCGCCACCCTATGCGATCACCGATGCAATGGGGCGAGAACTCACTGATCGCTGGGCCGAGGCGCTCAAGATGAAAGCGCTGATTCGCCAGGTGTGGGCCAGTTGTCACGGCTGATCTGCTAACCTGCGTCGGTTCAAACCGACCTTAGTCTATGGATCTGCCTGATGAAAACCTGCCCTGTCCAGCCACCTCTCGAACCGCAGTCCGTGTGCCACCCGATCACCAGCAGCGCGATTTTCATGGTCGCCACCCTGGCCCCCGATGCAGTTGAAAACGTGCGTGCCTGGTGCGCCGACATCGCAGGTCTGGTGCGCTCGGTGGGCAAGCGCGTGCCGTCGGGCAACCTGACCTGCGTCTGCGGGTTTGGCTCGGATGCGTGGGACCGGCTGTTCGGCGCGCCGCGCCCGGCCTCGCTGCATCCGTTCCGCGAATTCGGTGTAGAAGGGCGCAAGGCGGTGTCGACCCCGGGCGATATCCTCCTGCATATCCGCGCCGAGCAGATGGACCTGTGTTTCGAGCTGGCGACCCAATTGATGGCTGCCTTGGGCGATAGCGTCAAGGTGGTGGATGAGGTCCAGGGTTTCCGCTATTTCGATATGCGCAGCATCATCGGTTTTGTCGACGGCACCGAAAACCCGGTAGGGCGCAAGGCCGAAAGATTCACCCTGGTCGGTGACGAAGACCCTCAGTTCGAGGGCGGCAGCTACGTAGTGGTGCAGAAATACCTGCACAACATGAGCGCCTGGAACGGCTTGACGGTAGAAGCCCAGGAGAAGGTAATCGGGCGCACCAAACTGGCAGATATCGAACTGGACGAAGAAACCAAGCCGAGCAACTCCCACAGCGCCTTGACCGTTATCACTGACGAGAACGGTGAGGAAGTGAAGATCCTGCGCGACAACATGCCCTTCGGCCGCCCCGGTGCCGGCGAGTTCGGCACCTATTTCATCGGCTACGCACGCTCGCCGCAGCCTCTGGAGCAGATGCTGGAAAACATGTTCGTTGGCCGCCCGGTCGGCAACTATGACCGCTTGCTCGACTTCAGTACCGCCGTGACTGGCGGCCTGTTTTTCGTGCCCTCGGCCGACCTGCTCGAAGCGCTGGCCGACCGCGAACCGGCGGCTTAACTCAACAACCCGCTGCTGACCGCCACAATCAGGAAGATCCCCAGCAGCGCACGGTAGATCACGAACGGCCAGGTGGAGAAGCGCTCCAGGAACTTCATCAGGCCCCAGATCGCAAAGAACGCCGAGATGCTCGCCACCACCAGGCCGAAGATCAAGTGCGGCCAGGCGTGGGCAGGGAGGTCGGCGCGCAGCAGCACCCACAGTTCTTTCAAACCGGCCAGGGCAATGGCCGGCAGGCCCAGCAGGAAAGAAAAGCGCGCCGCTTCCTCACGTTTGAAATTCAGGAACAGCGCTGCGGTCAGCGTGGAGCCCGAACGCGACACCCCAGGAATCAACGCGCCGATCTGCGCCACCCCCACGATCAGCGCATCGCGCAAGCGCATTTGGCTTACGTCGCGGGTATGGCGGGCGCGCACTTCGGCCAGTGCCAGCAACACCGCCATCACCACGCAGGAAATGCCGATCACCATCAGCCCGCGCAATGGCGAGTTGCATGCATTGAGGGTCGAAGACAGCGCCAACCCGGCAATGCCAATCGGGATAGTCGCCAGCACGATCGCCACCGCCAGTTTGAACCACCGATCGTTATAGTCGCCCCGGCGCACCGCACTGATACTGCCGGTGGTGACCTGGCGCACATCCCGCCAGAAGTAACTGACCACTGCCGCCAGCGCGGCCAATTGCATGGCCGCCGAAAACGCCGAGCCCGGGTCTTGCCAGCCGAGCAGGGCGGGCACCACGCGCATATGGGCGGTGGACGACACCGGCAGCAATTCGGTGATGCCCTGGATTACCCCCAGGATGAAAATTTGCAGGTAATCCAGGGAGGCAAAGCCCACATCCAGGCCGGCGGTACAGACGTTGGTCACAATACGTGTCCTTGAGCGAAAGGTGGAAACCGGCGAAGTTTATTCTAAATGTTTCAGGAATTTGGCCAGGGCAACCGCTATTTGCATTCGGTTCAGCCAATAGAAAGGATTCGACAAGCCATTGGCGTGGCAGGCACTTTTGTGAACAATGGCGCCCTGCGTTTTTCCACCGAGAGCCCCATGCCTGAAACCACCGTTGAATTGATCCAGACCGGCCCTGAAGACGCCGAGCTGATTCGCAATCTGTACCAGTACTACGCCTACGAGTCTTCGGATTGGGAGCAGGAAGATGTCGAGGCCGATGGCCGTTTCTATATCCATGACGAACACCTGGCCCGCTATTGGCAAGACCCGCAGTGGAGCGCCAACCTGTTGCTGGTCGATGGCTATATCGCTGGTTTCCTGTTGATTGAAGGCAGCGAACTGCCGGGCATCGACGCGTTGGAGCTGGCCGACCTGTTCATTCTCAAGCGCTATCGTCGCAAGGGCATCGGCCGTGCCATCGCCAGCCAGGTGCTGTGCAGCGGCGCGGCCAATTGGCTGGTGCGTTTCTATGATCAGGACGAGGTATCCCAGGCATTCTGGCGCACCGTGTTGGATAACCTGCCGCGTCCGGTGCAGATGATTGAACTGGAGGATGAGCCGCAGTTGGTGAGCTATCTGATTACCCGGGCGTCATTGCACTGATGCCCCGTGATTCGAATGTGGGGGCGGTAAATGTGGGAGGGGGCTTGCTCCCGATGGCGGCTTCAGGGCCGACCGGGATGCTGGATCAGACCGAGTACATATCCGTTATTTAGGTCACGGCCACTGTTGGTTCCGCTTTTACAGCGGGTCACTTTGGAAAAGAGCCCCAAAGTAACCAAAGGGCTCTTGCCCCACCACTCGGCACCTCGCCTAGGCTCGGTGTGCCCGTAATCCGCCATGGATTTGGGGGGCCGCCGCCACGCGCCATCCATGGCGCGGGGCGGCTAAACCGGCATCCCTGCCGGTTTACCCCCCAAATCCCTGTCGAATTCCGGCCAGCGTGGTTTGACGGGGCGCCTCAGATCAAAAGCAGAGCAAGATCAAGGTCAAGAGCGGCTCGCTTCGCATCGTGGTTACTAAAGTTGTTAGATACCTATGGTAATCGGGGGCAAGCCCCTCCCACACAGGCCTAGCCTGGATTGAACAGCACCTGCTGCATCGCCTGGGGCGGCTGCCCGAATGCACGGAGGAACGCCTGGCGCATGCGTTCGCGATCACCAAACCCGGTTTCGCGGGCCACTACTTCCACCGGGTGACGGCTGGTTTCCATCATCGCCCGCGCCGCTTCCACCCGCAGGGCTTCGATGGCCTTGGCCGGGGTTTGCCCGGTTTCTTCGCGAAACACTCGGCTGAACTGGCGCGGGCTGAGCCGGGCGACTTCGGCCAAGGCTTCTACCGATAAATCATGGGTTAGGTTTTCACGCGCATAGGCCAGGGCCAGTTGCACGCGGTCGGATTTGGGGTCCAGTTCCAGCAAGGTTGAGAGTTGCGATTGCTCGCTGCCGCGGCGCTGGGCTATCACCAGCTTGCGTGCGATGCGGCGCGCAAGGTCGCTGCCCAAGTCGTTCTCCACCATCGCCAGTGCCAGGTCGACCCCGGCGCTCATGCCGGCACCGGTCCACACCTGGCCGTCCACCACGAACAACTTGTCTTCTTCCAGGCGAATATCCGGGTAGCGCTTGCGAAACGCCGGCGCGTGGATCCAGTGGGTGGTGGTGCGTTTGCCGGCGAGCAGGCCCGCTTCCGCCAGCACAAAGATGCCCATGCATAACGAGGCCACCCGGCGCGACTGTGCCGACGCTGCCTTGACCAGTTCCAGCAGGTTGGCCTCCGGTAGGCGAAACTCCAGATAGCCGCTGACGATCAGAGTGTCATAACCCTCTGGGCGGATGGCGTTGGTATTGACTGAAAAGCCCTGGGAGGTCATCACCGCGCCGCCGCTTTCCGATACCAGGTGAAATTCATAGGCCGGCTCGCCGCGCAGCAGGTTGGCGCACTCGAACACCGAGCCCAGGCTAAGGCTCAACGACTGGAAATTCGGGTAAACCATCAGCGCAACGCTGTGCATTGCATCTCTCCAAGGGGCAGGGGAGAGGGGATTGTCGGCGTGTACCAGGCAAACGGCAACCGACTTTGGCGCATGTCCGGAATCCTTGCGGATATGACATTGTGAGTGGTCGCCTCGCTGCCTAACATGGCCCCAACGAACTAGACGACTGGTCTAATCGCACGGAGGCAAGCATGAGCAACGCAAGCAGCAGTGCACGGCAAGCGATTCTTGAACGTGCGCAATCCATCGTCGGTGCCAAGGGATTTTCCGCGGTGGGCTTGAACGAAATCCTGCACGCCGCACAAGTGCCCAAGGGCTCGTTCTATCACTACTTCAACTCCAAGGATGCGTTTGGCGTGGTGTTGCTCGATACCTATTTCGACCAGTACGTCGAAGGCATGCAGCAGCTGTTGGATCAGCCGGGTTTAACCCATCACGCCAAGTTGATGCGCTATTGGCAAGGCTGGATCGACAACCACACTGGCTGCACCGATACCGACAAGTGCCTGGCCGTCAAGTTGGGGGCTGAAGTCTCCGACCTGTCAGAACCCATGCGATTGGCGTTGCAGCGCGGTACTTCGCGCACCATCGAGTTACTCGCGCTGGCCCTGGAGCGCGGGGTCGAAGACGGTTCGCTCAGGTTCGAGCACGCTCCGCACAGCCTTGCCAAGCGCTTGTATGCGCTATGGTTGGGCACCAGCGTCATGGGCAAGATCACCCGTACCACTGCGCCGTTCTGCGAGGCGCTGCTGCTGACCCAACAGTTGTTGGGCGGCCCTGAAAACCCTGCTACTCACATCGATCGAGGCACTGGAAAATGAAAGTATTAATGGTACTGACCTCTCACGACCAGCTTGGCGATACCGGGCGCAAGACCGGCTTCTGGCTCGAAGAGTTTGCCGCCCCTTATTACGCGTTCAAGGACGCTGGCGCCGATGTGGTGCTGGCTTCCCCGGCCGGCGGCCAGCCGCCGTTGGACCCGAAGAGCGATGAACCGGATGCGCAAACCGAGCAGACAGCGCGCTTCGCCGCAGACCCGGCTGCGCAGCAGGCCCTGGCTACCACGGTGAAGCTGGAAACGGTCAACACCGCCGACTTCGACACCGTGTTCTACCCTGGCGGCCACGGCCCGCTGTGGGACCTGGCGGAGTCGCCGGTGTCCATCGCGTTGATCGAGGCGTTCGAACGGGCCGGCAAACCCATCGGTTTTGTCTGCCATGCACCGGGTGCCTTGCGCCACGTCAAGGCAGTCAACGGTGAGCCGTTGATCAAGGGCCGCCGTGTGACCGGGTTCTCCAACTCTGAGGAAGCCGCGGTGCAATTGACCGATGTTGTGCCGTTCCTGATTGAAGATGAATTCAAAAAACTGGGCGGCAAGTATGAGAAGGGCGCCGACTGGCAATCCTTTGTGATTGTCGATGGCTTGCTGGTCACTGGGCAGAACCCGGGCAGCTCCAGCGAAGTGGCCAAGGCCCTGTTGACACTCAGCGCTTAAGTTAATAAACCGAGGTACGCGCTGGCGACTCCCAGGAGTCGCCAGGGTTTTCGTTCGTTCTGAATTTGGAATATCCCCATGCCTGACTGCATTTTGAACACCCCGATAAAGCTGGGGCATCATCGCTTGAACAATCGCGTTGTGCTGCCGCCGCTGACACGCCAGCGCAGCGCCCAGCCGGGCAATATCGCCACCGACCTGATGGCCGAATATTACCGCCAGCGTGCCAGTGCCGGCTTCATGGTCAGCGAGGGTACGCAGATCGAGCCGCGCGGCCAGGGCTACGCATGGACGCCGGGCATCCATACAACGGCGCAGATCGAGGGTTGGCGCAAGGTCACCGCAGCGGTACATGCCGAGGGTGGGGTGATCTTTGCCCAGCTATGGCACGTGGGGCGGGTGTCCCATAACGCCTTGCAACCTGGCGGCGCTGCACCGGTGGGGCCGTCTGCACTGCCGGCGCTGCAAGCCAAAGCCTTTATTGAAACCGGTCCGGGTGTGGGTGAGCTGGTGCAGCCACCCGTGCCTCGTGCGTTGAGCACGCTGGAAATCGACGAGTTGGTCGGGCACTACGCCCAGGCTGCTCGCAATGCCCTGGACGCCGGGTTCGATGGTGTGGAAATCCATGCGGCCAACGGCTATTTGGTCAACCAGTTCATCTCGGCCCACTCCAACATCCGTGAGGATGAGTACGGCGGTTCGCTGGACAATCGCCTGCGCTTGCTGCGCGAGATTGTCGAGGCGGTGTGCAAGGTGGTGGGGCCGCAGCGCCTGGGCGTGCGCTTTTCGCCGCTGTTCAGCGGTACCGATCAGGATCGGGTCTACATTGGCCTGGTGGAAGAGGACCCGCACCGTACCTATATCGAAGCGATCAAAGTGCTGGAGGCGTCGGGCATCGCCTATGTTTCCATCGCCGAAGCCGACTGGGATAACGCGCCGGACCTGCCTGAAACATTCCGCCAGGCCGTGCGCCGCACCTTCAGCGGCAGGATCATCTACGCCGGCCGCTACAGCGCCGAGCGCGGTACACGGCTGGTAGAGGCAGGGCTGGCGGACCTGATCGCCTTCGGACGGCCGTTCATTGCCAACCCAGACCTGCCCCAGCGGATTTTCAATGGCTGGCCATTGAATGCGTTGAAGGCAGAGGGCTTGTATGGGGGGACTCAGGCGGGGTATGTGGATTATCCGGTGTATGCCGAACCGGAGTGACACACGCCCCTCCCACATTTGTGCCGAGTACCGTCAAACTTGGCCGGTCGCCAAGGATTGAGGAAAGCGCCTCACTCCACCCGCAACACAATCTTGCCAATGTGATCCCCACCTTCCATGCGCGCATGGGCCTGGGCGGCGTCGGTGTATGCATAGACCTTGTCGATGATCGGCAGGCAGCGCCCGGCGCTGAGCACCGGCCACACGTAGTCGCGTAGCTGTTCGGCAATCGCGGCCTTTTCTTCGCGGGTGCGGGCGCGCAGCATGGAGCCGGTGATCACCGCGCGTTTGGCGAGGATGGTCAGCAGGTCGACGTCATGAGCCTTGCCGCCACCGAGGAAGCCGAGCATCACCAGGTGACCGTCCATGCCCAGGGCCTTGAGGTTGTTGTTCAGGTACGAGGCACCCATGATGTCGAGAATCACATCGACGCCTTTGCCATCGGTCTGTTGGGCAATGACCTCGGCAAACTCCTGTTCGCGGTAGTTGATCGGTTCGGCGCCCAGCTTGGCAATCGCGGCACATTTGTCTGCGCTGCCGGCGGTGGCGAATGCCTGGATACCGAACTCCTGGCAGAGCATCAATGCGGTGGTGCCGATGCCGCTGGTGCCGCCGTGGATCAAGGCGCGCTGGCCTTTATGGGCACCGCCGAGGCCGAACAGGTTGGCCCAGACCGTGAAGAAGGTTTCCGGCACGGCGGCGGCCTGAATCCAGTCCATGCCCGCCGGGACCGGCAGCGCCTGGCTGGCCGGCACCGCACAAAACTGCGCATAGCCACCGCCATTGGTCAGGGCACACACCTTGTCGCCCAGGCTGTATTCAGTCACGCCAGTGCCCAGCGCCACCACTTCACCGGCCACTTCCAGCCCGGGAATCGGGCTCATGCCGGGTTTCATCGGGTATTTGCCGGCGCGTTGCAGCGCGTCTGGGCGGTTGACCCCGGCGGCGTGCACGCGAATCAGAATCTCGCCTGGCCCGGCCACTGGCACGTCGGCGCGCCGTGGCTGCAAGACGTCGGGGCCGCCAGGCGTGGTGATTTCGATCAGGGTCATTTCTTGGGGGAGCGTCATGGAAAAGTTCCTGTAGCGATGAGCGTATGGGTTGGGACCGTAGCGCGGGGTCGGCAGTTCAGCAAGATCATGCCGGGTTCTTTCGGCAATGCAACGGCCTGGGGCAACAGCAGGATTTCAGCACAAGCCTGCAAGTGCGTCGGCGCGGCTTTGGACACACTGGCCGTCGATCATTATTGACGGACACAGGTGGCGTATGAACGAAGCGAGAAATCAGGATACCGGACTGTTGTTCCTGCGGGTCAGCGGGGCGGTGTTCCTGCTGTGTGTGCATGGGTTGCCCAAGCTGCTCAACTACGGCGAACAGTTGAAGCTGATCGAAGACCCGTTTCACCTGGGGGGCCAGGTTACCTTGCTGCTGGCGATCTTTGCCGAGGTGCTGTGCCCATTGCTGATCATTGCGGGCGTGCTGGTGCGCCTGGCGTGCGTGCCGATCCTGGCGGTGCTGGTCATCGCTTTGCTGGTGGTGCATCCAGAGTGGACGCTGTGGGAGGGGCAGTTCGGCTGGCTGCTGTTGATCATCTTTACCAGCATCCTCATTGCCGGGCCGGGGCGGCTGGTAGTGGTTCAGCGCTTTGCCTGAGCAAAAAAAGGCCGGGCGAACCCGGCCAAACAAGCAGAGGAGGTTGCAAGCGGTTCAGCGGCTGAGGAACGCCAACAGGTCTTCATTGAGCTGCTGGGTGTGGGTCGCGGCAAACCCGTGGGGTGCATCCTTGTAGACCTTCAGTTGCGCGCCGTTGATCATTTCGGCAGCCACCTTGCCGGTGGTTTCGAACGGCACGATCTGGTCGCCGTCGCCATGGATCACCAGGGTCGGCACGTCGATTTTGGCCATGTCCGGGCGGAAGTCGGTTTCGGAGAAGGCGCTGACGCAATCCACGGTCGACTTGAGCGAGGCAAGCATCGCGATCTGCAGGGTCTGGCTGAGCACACCCTCCGAGACTTGCTGGCCCTTGTTGATACCGAAGAACGGCGTATTGAAATCGCTGATGAATTGGGCGCGATCCTTCAACAGGCCGGCCTTGATGCCATCGAACACCTCGGTGGGGACGCCTTGGGGATAGTCGGGTTGCTGGCCGAAGACCGGCGTCACGGCACCCAGCAACACCAGGCCGGCGACACGAGCGCTGCCATGGCGGGCGATGTAGCGGGCCACATCACCGCCACCCATGGAAAAGCCCACCAGGGTCACGTCCTTCAAGTCCAGGTGTTCGATCAACTGCGCGATGTCGTCAGCGAAGGTGTCGTAGTCGTTACCGGTCCAGGGTTGGTCCGAGCGGCCAAAGCCACGGCGGTCGAACGCGATAGTGCGAAAGCCGCGGCTGCTCAGGTACTCCATCTGGTATTCCCACATGTCGGCATCCAGCGGCCAGCCGTGGCTGAACAGCACGGGCTTGCCGCTGCCCCAGTCCTTGAAGTAGATCTGGGTACCGTCTTTGGCAACGAAGGTGCTCATCTGAATCTCCTTGCTTGAGTTAAAAAAGCGCTGAAAAAACCGTATCACTATTGCCGTTAACCTGAGCCCAGGCTTGTATGGGTGTGCTCGCCTGAGGTTACCAACTGAACTTGAGTTCCATGCCCAGGTAGTTGCTGTCGTGCCCACCGGCATCACGCAGGGTCTGGCCAGCCGCGTAGTGCACGGCCTCGATTGCACCGCTGAGGTTGGAGGTAAACGCGTAGTCGGTGCGCACTTGGCCATAGGCGCCGGTCCAGCGTTGACCCTGGCCAGCCGTTCCGGCGACGGCGAGGTTGGGTTGGGTATAAACCGCGTCCGCGGTGGTCTGCCGCCACAACAGGCCGACAGCGGTTTGCACGCTCAGCTTGGCGATGGGTTTGACGGTGATTGATGGCTTGACGTGGATCAGGTTGCTGTAGCCCGTATAACCGGCCAGGGAAAAGTAGTAGCCGTTGGGGAACAGTGGGTTGAAGGTGCCGACGCGGCCATCACCGCGCTTGCGGTCACCGGAGGCGACATCCACTTGCAGGCCGAGGCGCGGTGTCCAGGCCAGCGTGTCGAAGGTGTAGCCGGTACGGCTGCCGCCGGCCCAGGCGCGGATCGCCTGGCTGCCCACCGACCCCTTTTGCAGCATGGCTTCGATATCCCAGTCGAAGCCCCGGGCCGCGCCGCCCAGGCGTGCGTCGAGCAACTGGCGGGTCTCGTTGCCGTCGGCATCCAGGTAATGGGCGGCACGGCGCTCGTAGACGCCGTAATAGGCCGACAACTCATTGCTGCCGCCCACCAGCCGCTCGACCCGCAGCATGTGGAAGCGCGCGTCACGATTGGATTTGTCGTCAAAGTGCCGGCCATCCTGGTATTGCACCGGTTGGCTGGCGATCCCGATAAAACGCCACTGGGGCGTTTCCCAATCGGCCCACAGCGCGTCGAAGGACTGGCGCACATTCGGGCCATCGCGCGACGAAATAAAGCGCTGCAAATCGAAGGCAAAGTCCTGGCGACCCGCCCGAGCCTTAAAGGTGCCGGCGCTGAAGGTCTTCACGTATTCGGCAAAGGCCAGGCGCAGGTCTACGCGGTTCTGGTCGGCGCCGCCGATGGTGGTTTTGTCATAGGCCCGTACATCTTCCAACTGGGTGAACAGCCGCCAGTGTTCGTTGAGGTGCAAGTCGGCGTGCACCTGAAAACGCTGGATCAGGTAGCGATCACGCGCTACATCGCGCACGCCGAAGCCGCTGGCGTCGTTCATCTCGAAGCGTTCGCGCAACGTCGCACCCATGGACAGGTAGGTGAACGGGTTGGCGGCGGACAGCGGGATGTACTTGAGGTTGTCCAACGGTTGCGTGCGCAATGCCGGATCCTTGAGCACAGACCAGTCTTCCTGCCAGCGATTGGCCTTGATGGCCGGGCGGGTCGGTTGACTGTCGGCATGTACGCTGCCCACCACCAGCGGCCACAGCACGGCCAGGCCCCAGCCTGTACGACGGATCATTTCGCCGCGATGAGTTGGTGAATTTCCGCGACGTAACCGCCCGGGAATTGCACCAATGCGCTGCGACGGCCTTTGCTGGCGAAGCTCGGCACCAGTACGGTAGCGCCCGAGCCCGTGGCTTTGGCCAGGGTGGCCGTCAGGTCGGCTACCTCATAGCCGGTGGTTTCATGGCCAAAGGGGTAGGGCAGTTGGCCGTTGGTCACCAGTACCGCCATGCGCCCAAAGGGCGACGTGATTTCGACGCGTCGGTAAGTGCCGCCAGCCTGGCCCACCTCCACAGCAGGTGCGTGCTTGTCATCGGCTACCACTTTGCCGTGGGAGAAGCCAAGGAACGCCTTGATAAAGCGGTCGGCGCGATCGGCGCTGAGGTACACGCGGTTTTCCGGCACCGTCTGGAAGGCGGCGTAGTCGGGAGCCTTGGTGTGCCAATACAGCTGCATGTTCACGCCGCCCGGCCACTGCACCACCGCATCGCGGCCGATGGGATCGGGAAAATCGCTGACGATGACCGCAGCGCCGTTGTCCCGAGCTGCCTTCAGGGCCACGTCCATGTCCTTGACCAGATAACCATTGCGCTCCTGGCCGAAAGGATGGGGGATGGGCGTGGTGAAGCCGAACAGTGACACCGTGCCGGCCGGGGTCTGCAACAGTTGCGAAGTGGTGCTGCTCGGCACCGGCAGCACATTGACCACCACCTGGGGCGTGCTCTTGCCCCCGAACGTGGCCAGGAAACTCTGGGCAAAACCCTCTACATCAGCGGGTGCTACATACACATGGCTGGTGTCGTATTGCGGCGCCACAGCCACTGCCGGCGTGGCCGCCCATGCGCTGCCCGCCATGGCCCCGGCCAGCAGTGTCACGGCCAGGGTTACCGCCCTCACTTTTCTGTACATGCCTACTCTCCAGCGCTTTTAAGAAAGTCAAAAGCTTAGGGGGCGGGCGGTGACGCCGATTGTATGGGCGTGCTTGGTTGAACGGTTCAGCGTCAATGGCATTGCCCGCACCTGTTGCGGTTCGCTGATCGACCGTATCCAGAAAGCCCGGGAGATGCTGGGTTCTGCGCCGAACAGAGGATTGTCCGGGATGTGGAAATGATCGATATGCAGGGCATCAACGAGGCGTATAGCTTATCTTTAGCTGACCCACCGCTATCGGGATCAAGCTCCCTTCCACATGCACAGTGGGGTGTTCATTACAGTCGCGCCAGCCAGGAGGAGTCATGTCGACCGTTGTTCGTCTCGCCCAAGCAGCCGATGCCCAGGGCATCAGCCAGGTCATTCTGGCGGCCTTGCACAGCAGCAATGCACGGGATTATCCAGCAGATGTGATTGCTCGCGTCGCCACTCACTTCACGCCCGATGCGGTTCTGGAACTGCTCAACCGCCGTATTGTGCTGGTGGCTACCCAGGACCATTCAATCGTCGCCACCGCTGCCCTTGATGCCAACGTGGTGCGTTCGGTCTTCGTCAATCCCGAGCTGCAAGGGCAGGGTATCGGCCGTTTGTTGATGATCGAGATCGAACTGCGTGCCCGCGAAGCCGGGGTGACGGTGTTGAGTGTGCCGTCATCACTGACCGCCGAGCCGTTCTACAGCAAGCTGGGTTTTCACACCGTGCGCGATGTCTACCATGGCAACGAGCGCACGCTGGTCATGGAAAAGACCTTGCTGTCCCGGCATCCCATCGGCCCCTACCGCGACCGGCAGCATCGCGCCCAAGTGATTGAGTTATGGCAGCAGGCGTTTGGCTATGACACCGCACACAACCTGCCGAGCCTGGCGATTGACAAGAAGCTGGCGGTCAACGATGGGCTGTTCTTCGTGGCCACCGACAAGAAAGCCGTGATTGGTACGATTCTCGCGGGCTATGACGGCCATCGTGGCTGGTTGTACTCGGTGGCGGTGCATGACGACTATCGTCGCCATGGTCTGGGATCGTCGCTGGTGCGCCATGCCGAGCAGGCGTTGACGGCCTTGGGCTGCATGAAGATCAACCTGCAGATCACCGGCGGCAATGACGTCGTGGTGGGGTTTTATGAGGCGTTGGGGTATGGGGTGGAGCCGAGGATCAGTATGGGTAAGAGGATTGCAGAAAATATCAACGGTTGACGCGCATGACCGACGGCAACCTGGTCATGGCTGGTGAGCTTTATTTCTTCGCTTTTTTTCGTTTTTTTATGGCATAGGCTGTCATTTTGGCGAAAGCGTTGGCTACGTTCAGGTAAAGCGTCTTGTCATCGTTATCGTAGTCTCCATCGCCGTCGACGTCATCGGGTGCCGAGGCGGTATCGTAAATCCCGTCGTGCTTGCTGGATGACGCGTAAACGGCCCAATCAAGGTCGTTGTTAATGTAAGTTTCCATCACGATTTCTTTACTACCGTCATTCTCGAAATCTTCTGCGGACACACGTAATTCATAGATCGCCATGATGGGCTCCTGCTGGGTTTAGAAGGAGAGTTAACTTAGGTGTGCCGATTTTTACTGTCTACTGTCAATCTTCACAGGTGATTGCACATCCAGTAACCCACCGCATAAAAAAGGCCCATTCACCGACAGCGGTGAATGGGCCTTTTTCTGAAGTGGCAGGTTCAGATCATTTTCAAACCTTGACGATCCAACCCGCGGGCGCTTCAACGTCACCGGTCTGCACACCGGTCAGTTCTTTGTAGAGCTTCTGGGTAACCGGGCCGACTTCGGTTTCGCTGTGGAACACGTGCATCTTACCGTTGTGCTGGATGCCGCCGATCGGTGAAATCACCGCAGCAGTACCGCAGGCGCCGGCTTCCTTGAACTGGTCCAGTTTGTCGATGAACACTTCGCCTTCGACCACGTCCAGGCCCAGGCGGGTCTGGGCCAGTTCCATCAGCGACAGGCGGGTGATGCCTGGCAGCACCGAAGGCGACTTCGGCGTGATGAACTGGTTGTCGTGGGTGATCCCGAAGAAGTTGGCCGAGCCGACTTCTTCGATTTTCGAGTGAGTCATCGGGTCCAGGTAGATCGCGTCGGCGAAGCCGGATTTCTTCGCTTCAGAGCCCGGCATCAGGCTGGCAGCGTAGTTGCCACCGACCTTGGCGGCACCGGTGCCTTGCGGCGCAGCGCGGTCGAAGGTGGAGATCTGGAAGTTATGTGGCACCAGGCCGCCTTTGAAGTAGGCCCCGACCGGGATAGCGAACACCGAGAAGATGAACTCCGGCGCAGAGCGTACGCCGATATTGTCACCGGTGCCGATCACGAACGGGCGCAGGTACAGCGCGCCGCCACTGCCATACGGCGGGATGAAGCGCTCGTTGGCCTTGACCACTTGTTTGCAGGCTTCGATGAAGTCTTCGGTCGACACATGTGGCATCAACAGGCGGGCACAGCTGCGTTGCATACGTGCAGCGTTCTGGTCCGGACGAAACAGGTTGATCGAACCGTCCTTGCAGCGATAGGCCTTCAGGCCCTCGAAGCATTGCTGGCCATAGTGCAGGGCGGTGGAGCCTTCGCTGATGTGCAGCACGTTGTCGTCGGTCAGGGTGCCTTCCTGCCATTCGCCGTTTTTCCAGACCTGGAGAAACCGCTTGTCGGTCTTGATGTAGTCAAAACCCAGCTTGTCCCAATTGATGCTTTCGTTACCCATGACACCCTCTATCTCTGGTCAAGTCGGATTTTTTTCTGGATGGGAGCAACAATACTGCATTCTTGGCTTGTGTGGGAGCGGGTGGGTGGACCATTGAGCCTTTGTACTGGCTGGTCCACCGTCATCGCGGGCAAGCCCGGCTCCCACATTTGACTGCATTCCAAATGTGGGAGCTGGCTTGCCTGCGATAGCGTCACCGCAGTTTCACAGATGCAAGGCGTGCCCCAGTGCCCGCAATGCCGCTTCCTGCACCGCCTCGCCAAGGGTCGGATGGGCGTGAATGGTGCCGGCCACATCCTCAAGGCGCGAGCCCATTTCCAGGCTCAGGCCGAACGCGGTAGACAGCTCGGACACCCCAGCCCCCACGGCTTGCCAACCGACAATCAGGTGATTGTCACGCCGCGCCACTACCCGCACGAACCCGGCTTTGGACTCAAGCGTCATGGCCCGGCCATTGGCGGCAAACGGGAAGCTCGACACGATGCAGTCCAGCCCGGCAGCCTTGGCCTCGTCCGGGGTCTTGCCGGCCACCACCAGTTCCGGGTCGGTAAAGCACACTGCTGGAATCGCCGCCGGGTTGAATTCACGGGTTTTACCGCTGATCAGCTCGGCAACCATCTCGCCCTGGGCCATGGCCCGGTGCGCCAGCATCGGTTCGCCGCTGAGGTCGCCGATGGCGTACACATTGCGCATGCTCGTCTGGCAGCGGCTGTCGATCTTGATCGCCGCGCCGTTCATGTCCAGGTTCAGCGCTTCGAGGTTCCAGCCTTGGGTGTTGGGTTTGCGCCCAACGGCTACCAGCACCTGGTCGGTGTCCAGCGCCAAGGTGTCGCCATTGGGCGCACGCACTTGCAGCTTGTTGTCGGCAAAGCCGGTGACACTGTGCCCAAGGTACAGCTTCACCCCGAGTTTCTTCAGGGACTCGGCCACCGGTAAGGTCAGCTCGGCATCGTAGGCGGGCAGGATATGTTCCTGGGCCTCGACCACACTGACCTCGGCACCGAGCTTGCGATAGGCGATACCCAGTTCCAGGCCGATATAACCGCCGCCCACCACAATCAGGCGCTTGGGCACGCGGGTCGGTGCCAAGGCTTCGGTGGACGAGATGATCGGCCCGCCAATCGGCAGCATCGGCAGGTTGACACTTTTCGAACCGGTGGCCAGCAGCAGGTGTTCGCACTGGATGCGCTGGTCGCCCACCTCGACAGTCTTGCCGTCGATAACCTTGGCCCAACCGTGAACGACCTGCACCTTGTGTTTTTTCAGCAGCGCGGCGACACCCGTGGTCAGCCGATCGACGATGCCGTCTTTCCATTCCACGCTTTTGCGGATGTCCAGGGTCGGCACATCCACTTCAATGCCCAGTTGTGAGCCCTGGCTGTGATGCACGGTCTGCTGGAACTGCTCGGCTACATGGATCAGCGCCTTGGACGGAATGCAGCCGATGTTCAGGCAGGTGCCGCCCAGTGCCTGGCCTTCCACCAGTATGGTGGGGATGCCCAGCTGGCCGGCGCGAATTGCCGCCACATAGCCGCCGGGGCCGCCGCCGATAATCAGCAGCGTGGTGTGCAATGTCTGAGTCATGCTCTTACTCCAGGAACAGGCTGGCGGGTTGTTCGAGCAGGCCGCGAATGGCCTGGATGAATTGCGCCGCGTCCATGCCGTCGACCACGCGGTGATCGAAGGAGCTGGAGAGGTTCATCATCTTGCGCACCACGATCTGGCCCTTGATCACCATGGGCCGTTCGACGATGCGGTTGACGCCAACGATGGCCACTTCCGGCAGGTTCAGCACCGGCGTGCTGACGATGCCGCCCAGGGCGCCCAGGCTGGTCAGGGTGATGGTCGAGCCGGACAGCTCTTCACGGCTGGCCTTGCCTGTGCGTGCGGCGTTGGCCAGGCGCACGATTTCTTCGGCAGTGCCCCACAGGCTGCGGGCTTCGGCGTGACGCACCACCGGCACCATCAGGCCCACGTCGCTTTGCGTGGCGACGCCCACATGTACCGCGCCGAGGCGGGTAATGACCTGGGCTTCGTCGTCGTAGCGAGCGTTGATCTGCGGGAAGTCGCGCAGCGCCACCACCATGGCCCGTACGATAAACGGCAGCAGGGTCAGCTTGCCGCGTGTCGCACCGTGCTTTTCGTTGAGATGCACGCGCAACTCGTCGAGGGCGGTGACGTCGATTTCTTCCACGTAGCTGAAATGCGCGGCGCGCCGGGTGGCGTCCTGCATACGCTGGGCGATCTTGCGGCGCATACCGATCACCGGGATCTGGTGTTCATCATTGCGCTCGGCGTAAGGGTTGGCGGCGCTGGCGCTGGTGGCCGGCCCCTGGTGCAGGTACGCCTCCAGGTCTTCGTGCAGAATCCGGCCCGCAGGCCCTGTGCCATGGACCAGGCGCAGTTGAATCCCGGCATCCAGCGCATGTTTGCGCACGGCAGGGGAGGCCAGCGGGCGCTCGCTGGCTTCGCGGGCCACGGGCGCTGGTGGCGCGTTCACGGCTGGAGCCGGTTTGCTTTGAACGGGTGCCGTGACCGGTTTGGCTTCAACGACAGGTGCGGTCTTCATCGGTTCGGCAGCCACCGGCACATCCTTGGTGTTGCCTGCGCCTTCCACTTCAATGCTGATCAAAATACTGCCCACCGCCATGACTTCACCCGGCTCGCCGCCCAGGGAAATCACCTTGCCGTGGACGGGCGAGGGAATATCCACCATCGCCTTGTCGGTCATTACATCCGCCAGTACCTGATCTTCAACCACCAGGTCGCCGACCTTCACATGCCATTGCGACAATTCAACTTCCGCGATGCCTTCGCCGATGTCTGGCATCTTGATAACGTGCGTGCCCATTCAGACCTCCATGACCCGTTTCAACGCCGCGCCCACTCGGGACGGGCCTGGGAAATACGCCCATTCCTGCGCGTGGGGGTAGGGGGTGTCCCAACCGGTGACGCGCTCGATTGGCGCTTCCAGGTGGTGGAAGCAATGCTCTTGCACCAGCGACACCAGCTCGGCACCAAAGCCGCAGGTGCGGGTGGCTTCATGTACCACCACGCAACGGCCGGTCTTTTTCACCGACTTGACGATGGTTTCCAGGTCCAACGGCCACAGGCTGCGCAGGTCGATGACTTCGGCGTCAATGCCGGTTTCTTCGGCGGCGACTTGGGAGACGTACACGGTGGTGCCGTAGGTCAGCACGGTCACGGCCGAACCTGGGCGCACAATGGCGGCCACGTCCAGCGGCACGGTGTAGTAACCGTCCGGGACCTGAGCTTGCGGGTGTTTTGACCAAGGCGTTACCGGGCGGTCGTGGTGGCCGTCGAACGGGCCGTTATACAGGCGCTTGGGCTCAAGGAAGATCACCGGGTCATCGTTCTCGATGGAGGCGATCAGCAGGCCCTTGGCGTCGTAGGGGTTGGACGGCATCACTGTTCGCAGGCCGCAGACCTGGGTGAACACCGCTTCGATACTCTGGCTGTGGGTCTGGCCACCGTAGATGCCGCCGCCGCAGGGCATGCGCATGGTCAGGGGCGCAGTGAACTGGCCGGCCGAACGATAACGCAGGCGTGCCGCTTCGGAGATGATCTGGTCGGTGGCCGGGTAGACGTAGTCGGCGAACTGGATTTCAGCTACCGGGCGCAAGCCGTAGGCACCCATGCCCACGGCCACGCCGACAATGCCGCTTTCCGAGATCGGTGCGTCGAATACCCGCGAGCTGCCGTACTTGGTTTGCAAGCCTTCGGTGCAACGGAACACGCCGCCAAAGTAGCCGACGTCCTGGCCGAACACCACCACATTGTCGTCACGTTCAAGCATCACATCCATGGCCGAGCGCAGGGCCTGGATCATGGTCATGGTGGTGGTGGTCATGGCGGTTTCCAGTTCGATGCTGTTGTTGTGGTCGTTCATGTCACACCCCCAACTCTTGACGCTGGCGCTTCAAGTGCTCCGGCATCTCTTTATAGA
Organism: Pseudomonas sp. 910_23; assembly: GCF_052850795.1. NCBI lineage: Bacteria > Pseudomonadati > Pseudomonadota > Gammaproteobacteria > Pseudomonadales > Pseudomonadaceae > Pseudomonas > Pseudomonas sp. 910_23. The sequence continues at coordinate 270,282 of NZ_VXCZ01000007.1, forward strand.
CGTCCTCGAACATGGTCGCGGCGCTTGGAATCTGGCCGCCGGCCAGGGTGCCGTACTGCTCGGCTTCCTTCTGCGCCTTGACCACTTCGGCTTCAAGCTCGGCACTGACCGCCGCGTGTTCCTCTTCGGACCACTGGCCAATCTTGATCAGGTGCTGCTTGAGGCGGGCAATCGGGTCGCCCAACGGGAAGTGGCTCCAGTCGTCGGCGGGGCGGTATTTGGATGGGTCATCGGAGGTGGAATGCGGACCGGCGCGGTAGGTGACCCATTCGATCAGGGTTGGCCCAAGGTTACGGCGCGCACGCTCGGCAGCCCAGGCCGAGGCGGCGTACACCGCGATAAAGTCGTTGCCGTCTACCCGCAGGGAGGCGATACCGCAGCCCACGCCGCGTCCGGCGAAAGTGGTGGCTTCACCGCCGGCGATGGCCTGGAAGGTGGAGATGGCCCATTGATTATTGACCACGTTGAGTATCACCGGCGCGCGGTAGACGTGGGCGAAGGTGAGGGCGGTGTGGAAGTCCGATTCAGCGGTGGCGCCGTCGCCGATCCAGGCCGAGGCGATCTTGGTATCGCCCTTGATCGCCGAAGCCATGCCCCAACCCACGCCCTGCACGAATTGGGTGGCGAGATTGCCGGAAATGGTGAAGAAGCCCGCCTCTTTGACCGAGTACATGATCGGCAACTGGCGACCCTTGAGCGGGTCGCGCTCGTTGGACAGCAGTTGGCAGATCAGGTCTACCAGCGGCACGTCGCGGGCCATCAGAATGCTTTGTTGGCGATAGGTGGGGAAGCACATGTCGTCGATGTTCAAGGCCAGGGCCTGGGCGCTGCCGATGGCTTCTTCGCCAAGGCTTTGCATGTAGAACGACATTTTTTTCTGGCGCTGGGCGACCACCATGCGGTTGTCGAAGATGCGCGTCTTGAGCATGGCGCGCATGCCTTTGCGCATGATCTCGGTCGAAACACCCTCGGCCCACGGCCCGAGCGCCTGGCCCTGGTCGTCGAGCACGCGGATCAGGCCCTTGGCCAGGTCGGCGGTGTCGGCGGGTTCTACGTCGATGGCGGGTTTGCGTACCAGGCCGGCGTCGGTCAGACGCAGGTAGGTGAAATCGGTCTTGCAGCCTGGACGGCCCGAAGGTTCGGGAACGTGCAGGCGCAGCGGTGCATACGGCTGGGTCATGGCTTTCTACGCTCTATCTTGTGAATTTCTTGTAGTGGGCGCGCTAGCTGACAGTCAGTCTTCGGGTAGAAGAAATCTTGTCCTACAACAATCATAGGCGTGGCGTAGAAGAATATTTATCTGTGTTTCATTGCGCTCACCGTCATTTGCGGATAAAAAAACTGCATAAACATAATAAACAGGTGATTTTGTCTCATGCGCAAACTGGACCGTACCGATATCGGCATTCTCAACGCCCTGCAGGAGAACGCCCGCATCACCAATGCCGACCTGGCCCGCTCGGTCAACCTGTCGCCCACGCCGTGTTTCAACCGGGTCAAGGCGATGGAAGAACTGGGCCTGATTCGTGAGCAGGTCACGTTGCTGGATGCCGACCTGCTGGGGCTGCACGTCAATGTGTTTATCCATGTGAGCCTGGAAAAGCAGAATGAGTTGGCGTTGCAGCAGTTCGAAGGGGCGATCTCGGACCGGCCCGAGGTGATGGAGTGCTACCTGATGGCGGGTGATCCGGATTATTTGATCCGCGTGCTGGTGCCGACGATCCAGTCGCTGGAGCGTTTCATGATGGACTTTTTGACCAAGGTGCCGGGGGTGGCAAACATTCGCTCCAGCTTTGCCTTGAAGCAGGTGCGCTACAAGACGGCGCTGCCGCTGCCAGCCAACGGCATCAGCCTGGGCAACTGACTCAACGCGGTAAAAATGTGGGAGGGGGCTTGCCCCGATGGCGGTGTGACAGTCAACTTATGTGTAGCTGTTCCGCTGCTATCGGGAGCAAGCCTCCTCCCACATTTTTTTACTGTATTTCAAAGTTGGTTGAGGGGGATCTTCAGGTAGGTCACGCCGTTTTCTTCCGCCGGCGGCATATGCCCCGCCCGCACATTCACCTGGATCGCCGGCAGCAACAAGGTCGGCATTCCCAGCCCGGCATCACGCTGGGTGCGCATCTCTACAAACGCCGCTTCATCCACCCCATCGTGCACATGAATATTCCCCGCCCTTTGTTCCGCCACAGTGGTCTGGCACTTGGCCTCACGCCCCTCTGGCGGATAGTCATGGCACACATACAGCTTGGTATCCGAGGGGAACGCCAACAGCTTGCGCATCGATGCGTACAACTGCCGCGCATCGCCGCCGGGGAAATCGCAGCGGGCGGTGCCGACGTCGGGCATGAACAGCGTGTCGCCCACCAGGATCAAGCGGCCGTCGATCAAGTAGGCCATGTCGGCAGGGGTGTGTCCCGGCACATGCAGGGCTTGGGCTTTCAAACCGCCGATATGAAAGACCTCATCCGGCGCAAACAGGTGATCGAACTGCGAACCGTCGACGCGAAATTCCGGCTCCAGGTTGAACAGGTTTTTGAACACACCCTGCACCTTGCTGATCGATTCGCCTATCGCGATCTTGCCGCCCAAGTTGCGACGCAGGTAGGGCGCGGCGGAAAGATGATCGGCATGAGCGTGGGTTTCCAGCAACCACTGCACCTGCAAGCCATGCTCGCGCACGAACGCGATCACCTTGTCAGCCTGGGCGGTATCGGTACGCCCCGACGCCGGGTCGTAGTTGAGTACCGAGTCGACAATGGCACAGGGGCCGCCATCCGCTTCATAGACGATGTAGGTATAGGTCGACGATGCGTCATCCAGAAAGGCTTGAATCAACGCTGGCATGGCGGCTGTCCCCAATGAAGAAAAAAGTGGTTACAATCAGTTTACGTTTACACATAATGTTTTGAGCTTAAGTGACATAAAGGACCCGAAGCAAATGGAATCTACCTTGAGTGAGGGCGAAGTCGCCCAGTTGCGTGCGTCGGCGTCCAAGGCTTGTTCCTTGCTCAAGGCCCTGGCCAATGAAGACCGACTGTTGATCCTGTGCCAGTTGACCCAGGGCGAGCGCAACGTCGGCGAGCTGGAAGCCCTGACTGGCGTGCGCCAGCCCACGCTGTCACAACAGTTGGGCATCCTGCGCGATGAAGGGCTGGTCGCCACCCGCCGAGAAGGCAAATACATTTTCTACGGGCTGGCTAGCCATGAAGTGATTCAAGTGATGAAGACCCTGTCCGGGCTGTATTGCGGCGCGGTCATAAAAAGCTGGGCGTGACGCCATCCGGCAGCGACCCTTGTGTGCATTGACTCAAAAAGGCAGTAGACAATGACCGAACAACACTGGGGACCCACCATCAGTGGCGATATCGTAGTCATCGGCGGCGGCTCGGCAGGCATCGGCCTGCTGGCCAGCCTGCTCAAGCGCGACCCGCAGCTGAACATCATCCTGATCGAGCCCAACGATTACCACTGCTACCAACCGGCCTGGACCCTGGTCGGCGGCGGCGCCTACGACCTGCAAAAGACCCGCCGCCCCCTGGCCGATGTGCTGCCCAATGGCGTCAGTTGGGTACAGGCCGCCGTCAGCGAAGTGCTGCCCGACGAGCAAACCCTGGTGCTCGACAGCGGTCAGCGCGTCACCTGGCAAAACCTCATCGTCTGCCCCGGTCTGCGTCTGGCCTGGGAGAAAATCGAGGGCTTGCCAGACACCCTCGGCCAGCACGGCGTCACCTCCAACTACAGCTATGAGCACGCCGCCTACACCTGGCAACTGGTGCAGCAACTCAAGGGCGGCAAGGCGCTGTTCACCCAGCCTGCCATGCCGATCAAATGCGCCGGAGCGCCGCAAAAAGCCATGTACCTGTCCTGTGATCACTGGCTCAAGCAGGGCGCACTGAAAAACATCGAGGTGGAGTTCAACCTGGCCGGCGCTGCGTTGTTCGGCGTGGCGACCTTTGTGCCGCCGTTGATGAAATACGTCGAAAAATACAACGCGCGCCTGGCGTTCAACTCCAACCTGGTAAAAGTCGACGGCCCGGCGCGCAAAGCCTGGTTCGAAGTCAAGGACGCCGAAGGCAACGTGAGCGTCGAAGAGAAAACCTTCGATATGTTGCACGTCGTGCCGCCGCAGCTGGCCCCGGACTTTATCCGCGAAAGCGAGCTTGCCGACGCCGCCGGCTGGTGCGAAGTAAACCCCAACAGCCTGCAACACTTGCGCTACCCGCACGTCTTCGGCCTGGGCGATGTGTGCGGCACCACCAACGCCAAGACGGCGGCCGCGGTGCGCAAGCAAATCGTGGTGGTGGCCGAGAACCTGCTGGCCCTGCGCAAACAGGCGCCATTGCCGCTCAAATACGACGGCTACGGCTCCTGCCCGCTGACGGTGGAGAAGGGCAAGGTGGTACTGGCCGAGTTCGGCTACGGCGGCAAGCTGCTGCCGACCTTTCCCCTGGACCCGACTCGGGCGCGCCGTTCGATGTGGTTCCTCAAGGCCACGCTGCTGCCGTGGTTCTACTGGAACGGTATGCTCAAGGGCCGCGAGTGGCTGACCCGTCTGAGCAAGGTGGACTGAATGCTGCTGGCCAGTCTGTTGGGTGTATTGATGGGCCTGGTCATGGGCCTGACCGGCGCGGGCGGCGGCATCCTTGGGGTGCCGGCGTTGGTGCTGGGGCTGGGGTTGACGATGACCCAAGCCGCGCCGGTGTCGTTGCTCGCAGTGGGCGCGGCAGCGGCGGTGGGGGCCATCGATGGCTTGCGCCATGGCCTGGTGCGTTACCGCGCGGCGTTGTTGATCGCCTTGCTCGGCGCGCTGTTTTCGCCGTTGGGCGTGTTCGTAGCCCACCAAATGTCGGAGCCGGTGCTGATGGGGTTGTTCAGCGCGCTGATGGTGCTGGTGGCCTGGCGCATGCTGCAACGGGAAAAGCGCGAGGCGGGGCCGAGTGACCATGGCGCCGCTTCATGGGGCCAGAAGAATTGCATGCTGGATCAACAAACCGGGCGCTTCTCCTGGACCGCCAAGTGCAGCGCCACCCTGGCTGCGCTGGGAGCTGTGACGGGTGCTGTATCGGGCTTGCTGGGCGTGGGCGGCGGCTTTCTGATCGTGCCGGCGTTCAAACAACTGACCGACGTGCAGATGCGTGGGATCGTCGCCACGTCGTTGATGGTGGTCAGCCTGCTATCGCTGATCGGCGTGGCCGGTGCGTTTCATGCGGGCGTGAGCATCGAGCCGGTGGGCTGGGTGTTTATCGGCGCGAGTGTCGTCGGCATGTTGGCGGGAAGGCGGTTGTGTTCGGTCATCCCCGCGCGGGTGTTGCAAGTGGGGTTCGCCAGCCTGTGTGGGGTGGTGGCGATTGGCATGTTTGTCAGCGCGTTGCTCTGACGCGGTACCGGTGCACGGTCACGAAGTCTTGCAGTTGGTCGGGAACCTCCTCATTGGGTGCTGACACTCAGTGAACGGCCGCAAGCGCCGGACTCCTCGACTACGCATAGGCGTTTTATGACAAGCATTACCGCTGCAAGTACGCATTTTTCGCTTCCCCTGCCGACAGATGAACATCCGTCATCACCTGTGACCGATGGCGTCGACACCTCAATGACGTCCCCTCGTCTCAGCCAGGATAGACCGATACCCAGCAGCCCGACTCCCTCGCTGGGTAATCTGGGAGGCGCATTATCCTGGTCGGTTCCCTTGAGCGCAGACGAACAGCGGCGCTTGCGTCTTGTCACGATGAATCACCAACACGCCCTCGGCGATCAGCCGCTGGTGATGCAAACCCAGGGCGGGGTGCTGGAGTTTCTGCGGTATCGGCAGCCGCTGCCGGCAGAGGCGGGCGACGACCCGGCTAAAATACTCCAGGCACTGGTCAACTCCCCGCAAGGGCAGCGGATGGGCAAAGCGCTACAGCAAACCATGCAAGGCGTTGACAGCGAAAGCAGCGCAAGCGATTACCTGCTGGCCGCTATCGCCCTGCAGATGGACCCTGAGTCGATCACTGCGCCCGGTCGCAACAGCGTTGCCGGTTTCGACCTGGGCAGTGACACACGTGGGGGGCACCACGCCTCCAAGGTTGTGGCCGGCTTGGCCGACCATTTGAGCAGTACTGGCAAAACCAGCGCTGCACTGGCGAGTGTCGGTGCGTACCTGTTGCTGGCCAAGGCGGCACCGCAGTTTCTGATCAAAGACATTCCCCCGACCGTAAAGGTTGGCAGTCAGGCGTGGGCCAGCCTGACGATGGCTGCGATGACGATTGAGGCTCACACACCCGGCAAAGTCCCTGGTATGACGTTTGCCCAAGTCATGAGTGAGGCGCAAGAAGCGCAGCGGGTCGACCCTGCAGTTACCCAAGCGGCACAAACCCTGGCATTGCTGGACTGGGCCGTGGCGAGCGGCGTGCTCACAAAAAGACAGGATGGCGACTATCTCCCCGCGCAACTTGAATCGGCAAGGGTCGCATTCAACGCGCAACAGGACGCCCGGCTCGTTGCTTCCCAGGCACTGGACACAGCACTGCCCACTCGAAAAGAGGTCGCACTGGCCAAGCTCAAGGAGCGTTTTGGCGACCTTGGCGCATTTTTCGAAGAGAAAGCATTCGCGATTGATCAGCACTACGTGGCGATTGAAGGGGGAGGGATTTCGCTATTGGATATCGCCATGATCGACTGGCTGGAAACCCGGCCCTTCAGGGCGTATGAACCGAGCAGTTCACTCAAGGGCAATGACCTGCAAAGGGTGCTGACGCGTTTGAACGCCAACCGGCAGTTTGGCGTGCCGGCTGAATTCGAACGGCAGTTCAGCCGTGCGATCGAGGAAAAAAAGGCCGCCGTCAATACAGTGGTCAGGCACATGATTTCGCAACTGCCGTTGGAAGATCGCCAGCGCCTGGAGTTTGGGAAAATCAGCTTTTTCCAGGAAGGCTCATACGTCATGGATGGTCATTTCAATAATACGTATGGTCAAAATAAACCGGGGCTGCTGGTTAAAACTGAACTGCAAGGCGTGTCGCACGCCTACGTCATCGACTTCAATAAAGGCACGATTGAAACAGCGAGCCTTTACGATACGAAGATCAGGGCGGACAGGGTTGGCAACAAGGTAACGACGACCAAAACGTTCACGCCCAGCCACAAAGCAGATGATCTTGGGCGTGAGCGCCCGTTGGATAACGGGCCATGGGAGAGCTTTACCAGTGCTCGATCCCATGGGATTGCCACGGCCTTTGTCGAGCACTTGGATCTCGACGATCCGGCTATCAAGTTGCAAGCCCGTGGGCAGACGGCCTTGGACACGGCGAACGCGCAGTTGAGCGAGTTTTTGTTGAACCTGATCCCCTTCAGGTCCGCCATTGTCAATTTTCAAAACGGCAAGTACGGGGACGGGGCTTTCGATCTCTTGCTGGATGTTTTCGGCTTTCTTACCGCCGGCACCGCCACCGCCGGAAAATTGCTCAAGGTCGGCCGCTCGGCGCTTTCCACCGGCGCCAAGGCATTGCGGGCGGCCAAGGTCATCGGTGTGGCGGCCATTGACGTGCTCAACCCTGTGGGAGGGATGGGCGATTTGCCCAGGTTGGTGGGTACCGCTGGCCTCTATGTACTGTCCAAAGGCATCAAGGCCGTCAACAAACTCAGAGGCGCCACTGGCAGCTACGACGTGTTGAAAACTATCAGCAAACAGTACGACGTCGCGGCAACAGGCACCTTGAAGGTGGGAGGCCAGACAGTGGAAGGGGCTGCTGTGCTCAAAGGCGGCAAGTGGTATTCATTTGACGCTGACACCATGCGACCTTATGGAAGCCCGCTTGAGCAGTTCAAAGTATCGACCCAGGCTGTCGACGGTGAGGTGGACACGGCGTACATCGATGGGCTGAGTGAATTGAGCCATGAGCTGTTCGGGCACTTCAAAGTGCCAGACAGCAAAATCGTGGGGCTGTCACGCAATAGTCAGGGGGTGTATGTGGCGGCCGATGGGCACATGTCGCATATACGCCATACCGACAGCAACGGTGATACAGCGGTATATGAGGTGCGCCAGGTTTCGCGCACGGACGACGGTGTTGTGCAGGCGCGGGTTTATCACAACAACCGGCAAACCGAGTTGCTGGTCCAGCATGTACAAGGTGACGAATGGCAGCGCCTGGGGGCGCCCGGTGGCGGGCAGATCACCGCTGAACATTTGCGGGCCTGGGAGGCGTTGTCGCCGGATGAACAGGCCAGTCTTACCCGAAAGGGCTTTGCCAAAAAGAATCACCTCCCCCAGAAAACCTTTGAGTACTACGTGAAACCTGACGGCCAGTTGAGCGATACCGGTGTGATCGTGCGTGACCGCCCCGCCAACGCATTCACCGATAAGGTGACCGAAACGCATGTGCGTGATTGGCAAAACATGACACAAGCGGCACGTGACGAAATGACCTTGGACGGATTTATCGGCCTTCATAACCTTCGACCGGGAACATTCAAAAGTTATGTGCGCCGGGATGGCACCCCGATGATCAGGGGCGAAGCGCTGCTCAAGTCGTCCGTCGCCCCCAGAAGCAACCAAATTACCGATGATCATTTACGCCAGTGGGATGAGCTTTTCAGGAGCCCGGACAACACATTGACGTCTGCGCAGTTTGTTAGCCAACACGGGCTCAGCCAACGTAGCTGGGAGCTGTACGTCAAGGCGGATGGTTCTTTAAAGGAAATGGGCGCGCAGCGCCTGGAACAGGCACGGCAAAATGCCGCACTGGCGTCCGCAGGCCAGGCCCCGCCCTCCATGGCTGATCATTTGCGCGCTTGGCAGGCGCTGTCTTTGGAGCAACAACAAAGCCTTACCCGTGAGGGCTTCGCCCGGCAAAAACACCTCCACCCGAGAGTTTTTGAGCGCTACGTGCAACCCAATGGTCAACTGACCGCTACCGGTGTGGCAGTGCGTGACCGCCTGCCCGGCACGCCCTTCTATGCGGTGACTGAAACCCATATCCGTGACTGGCAAGACATGACACAGGCGCAGCGCGACGTGTTGACCCTCGAAGGGTTTGCCGAGCTTTATCACGTTAATCCGGGGTCGTTCAAAACGCATGTACGGCGAGATGGGACCTTGGGGCCAGTCGGCAGGGAGCTGATGGACAGGGTAGCCGGGGTCGTCCCTAACAGAATTACCGATGACCATCTTCGCCAATGGAAAGCGCACTTCGAGAGCCCGGATAACGCGGTCACGCAAGCGCAGTTCACCCGCGAGAACGGGCTCCATCCTGCTACGTGGAGGGACTGGGTCAACCCTGACGGCTCCTTGAAAAAGACCGCCAGGGAACGTCTTGAGCGCGCTGCACTGGGGCCCGCGGCCCATGCTCCGAGGGCGCCGATGCTATTGATCACCGCCGAGCATTTGCGCGACTGGGAGGCGCTGCCGCTTGCGCAACAGCAAGGCTCTGCCCGTAAGAACTTTGTCCGACATAGACACATCTCCCCGAGAACCTTTGATCACTACGTGCAGCCTGACGGCAAACTGAGCCCTGCCGGCGAGCTTGTGCGCGACCGCGCGGCCAACACACCGGTTGACAAGGTGACCGAAACGCACATCCAGGCGTGGCAAAACATGACACAGCAGGCGCGGGACGCCATGACCAGGGAAGGTTTTGCCGGTCACCATAACCTCAGTGCGCACTCATTCAGATCACATGTACGGGCAGACGGCAGCCTGTCGGCCACCGGCGAAGCACTGGTGAGCAGCGCAACCGATGGCACCTATAGGCGGATCACCAGTGACCTTTTGCGCCAGTGGCAAGTGCTTGCCACCAATGCGGACAACTCAATGACGCAAGCGCAGTTCTTGCACCAGCACAGGCTCAATCCAAGCGTCTGGACGAAGTACGTTAAAAGTGACGGCTCCTTTACAGCGATTGCTGTCCAACGTCTCGAACGGTTACAGCAAAACACTGGACCGCGTCTCACGCCCCAGCAACCTGCTGTGGATACGGCACGAAAACGACCGGCATCAGACCCTCTGGACCCGCCGCAAGCGAAGGTTGCGGATCTGAGCTTGCACGCCGATACGCCTCAGGGCGTAGAGGCCCCGGGGCCAGCGTTGGCAGTCCCGCCTGTCGTTATCAAGGTTGAGCCCAGTGATTTCCAGACACTGCCCCGCCATCAGATCGACAACACACTGCCGATCCTGCAGGACCCGGCGAACCCCAGGCTCAGCTTGACTCAAGCACTTGAAGGTCCTATCGATGACATCCGTATCGCCTACTGGAATGGTGTGCTTGACGGGCTGGATAGCGCAACAAAGGCGCGCGTTTCAGCCCAGATCAAGGAATCGATCAAAGACTGGCTGCGAACCGAAGGTCAACACCAGTCTCGGTTTGAGGAGGCTATGGAAGTGGTCACGCCGCTGGACGATGGTGGGCCGGCTCGCGGCGCTTCGGTGTGGGCGCGGCGCGATATTCCTCAATATGAAGTGCTTGGTCCGTATGCAGGCAAATATCACCCAGACGAGGCGTCGTTGTTCGAGGAGCAACGCAAGCAAGGCTCGCGGGCTGTAATGACCTACCTGTTTGGTACCCGTTCGGGTACGCGGACGGTGAGTGGGCTGCACACGGGCAACACCCTGAGCCTGATCAACACCTCGCAACTGGGCGATGGGCCAGCGTGGAGGTCCAACAATGTCGTGTCCATCTCGGTCGGGAAAAACCTGACGTTCTACGTGGCGCTGAAGGACATCAAGAAAGGGGAAGAGTTATTGCTGGACTATGGACCGTTCTATAAACCGGTACCTGATATTGCGATCAAACCGGATCCTGATCGCTGAGTTCAGTGCTCGGCGCGTCAGCCTCCGCCCCCTAGCACCCCATGAATGAGCGAAAGCGCCAGCAGGCGCTTTCGTCAGGACGCTTCCTCGACAATGGACAGGTCGTTTTTTATGACAAGCATTAGCGCTGCACACACGCATTTTTCGCTTTCACCGCCTGCTGCTGAAAATCAGTCGGCGCCCGTGACCGACACCTCGTTGACTCCCCAGCCTCCCAACCAGGATGTGCCGTTGCCCGGCAACCCCGCCCCCTCGCTGGGGCATCTGGGCGGGGCATTGTCCTGGCCGGTTCCCTTGAGCGCAGACGAACAACGACGCTTGCGTCTTATCACGATGAATCACGCACATCATCTGGGCGATCAGCCGCTGGTGATGCAAACCAAAGGCGGCGTGCTGGAGTTCTTGCGGTATCGCCAGCCTCTCCCGGCGTCTGTGCAGGACGACCCTGCCAAGATGCTCGAAGCGCTGATCCGTTCCCCCCAGGGACAACGGATGGGCAAAGCGCTGCAACAAAGAATGCAGGGCATTGACAGCGCGAGCAGCGTGACGGATTACCTGCTGGCAGGCATCGCGTTGCAGATGGATCATGAGTCGATCAGCGCCCCGGCGCGCAACAAAATAGCTGGGTTCGACCTGGCCAGTGACCATTATTGGGGCCACCCCCCATCGGCAGTCGTGGAAGGCTTGGCCGAACACTTAAGTCGCACCGGCAAAACCAGCGTTGCGCTGGCAAAAGTCGGTGCGTACCTGTTGCTGGCCAAGTCGGCTCCGCAGTTTCTGATCAAAGACATTCCCCCGACGGTGAAAGTCGGCAGCCAGGCCTGGGCCAACCTGACGATTGCCGCCATGACGAGCGAAGCGCAGGCACCGGGCAAAGTTCCCGGCATGACGTTTGCGCAGGTCATGAGCGAGGCTGAAAACGCCCGACGGGTTGACCCTGTGGCCACTCAGCATGCCCAGACTGCCGCGTTACTCGATTGGGGCGTTGCGAATGAAATCATCCCCAAAAGAAACGCTGACACCTACACCGCTGCACAACTTGAAACCGTCAGAACCGAGTTCAACCAACAGCTTGATGAGCGGATGTCTGCTTCAAAAATACTGGACAAGGCAATACCGACGCGAACAGAAATCGCACAGATCAAGTTGCAGGAGCGGTTTGGAGACTTGGGCGCGCTGTTTGAAGTCAAAGCACTCAGCACTGATGCGTCTCGCGTGGAGCACGGGCAAAACGGGATAAGCGGCACTCATTCACTCTTGGACTACGCCAAGATGGACTTGCCGAATCCGAGGCCGCTGAAGTCGAGCGACTCCCGCATCCCCGTAGAGGCGCTGAACAATAATCCTACGTTCGGCGTTCGAGAGGCTTTCGAACAGCAGTTCACCAGCGCCATCCAAGCAAAAAAGGCTGCGATCAATACAACCGTCAGGCACCTGATCTCGCAGCTACCATCTGCGGATAGGAGGAACTTGGAGTTTGGAAAAATCAGCTTTTTCCAAGAAGGCTCATACGTCATGGATGGTCATTTCAATAATACGCAGGCTCAAAATAAACCTGGACTGTTGGTCAAAACTGAATGGCATGGCACGACAAAAGCCTACGTCATCGACTTCAATAAAGGCTCGATTGAAAGGGCGAGCGTGTACGCAGCGCAGGTTCAGGAGTCCAGGGCAGGCAAAAATGTTTCTACGACCAAAGCGTTCACGCCCCGTCATAACGCAGATGAGCTGGGTCGTGAACGCCCGTTGAGTGACGCACTTGTGAACAGTTTCACCAGCGCTCGATCCCGTTCGATTGCCGACGCCTTTGTCCAACACCTTGATCTCGATGATCCCGCTATAAAAGAACAGGCGCGCGGGCAGACACCCCTCGACGAGTATTACAGCCCCAAACCGTTGAACGATTTTTTGTTGAACCTGATCCCCTTCAGATCGGCCATCGTCAATATTCAGAATGGTAAATATGGCGAGGCAGCATTTGATCTCATGCTGGACATCTTCGGCTTTGTTACTGCGGGGGCCGCCACGGCTGGAAAACTGCTCAAGATCGGCAGCGCTGTTCTCTCCAGCGGTGCAAAGGTGCTAAAGGCTGTCAAAGTCATTGGCGTCGCCACGATTGGTGTGCTCAATCCGGTGAGTGGGGTGGGGGATGTGGTTAAGCTGGTGGGCTCTGGCGGCCTTTATCTATTGTCCAAAGGTGCCAAAGCTTTCAACAAACTCAGAGGCGCCACTGGCAGTTACGATGTGTTGAAGGCGATCAGCAAACAGTATGACGCCGCTGCAATGGGCACCATAAAGGTGGCCGAACGGACGGTGGAAGGTGCCGCTGTGCTCAAGAACGGCCATTGGTATGCTTTTGATGCCGACGCGATGCGACCTTATGGCAGCCCGCTGGAGGAGTTCGTGGTCGCAACCCAGGCTGTCGCCGGTAAGGTCGGTGTCGAGCACATAGGTAAACAGTACGAGCTGAGCCATGAGCTGTTCGGACACTTCACTGTGCTCGAGTCCAGAATCGCCGGGCTCTCACGCAACAGCCAGGGTGTATACGTGGCAGCCGATGGGCACTTGTCGCACATACGCCATACCGATAGCAGTGGTAAAACGGCGGTGTATGAGGTCAGGCAGGTCTCGCGCACGGAAGACGGTGTTGTGCAGGCGCGGGTTTATCACAACAACCGGCAGACCGAGTTGCTGGTTCAGCATGTGCAGGGTGACCAATGGCACCGCCTGGGGGCAACCGGTGGTGTAAAGCAGATCACCGCTGAACATTTGCGGGCGTGGGAAGCGTTGCCGCGCCTGGAACAACTGAGGCTTAGCCCTAAGGGTTTTGCCCGACAGCATCAGCTGCCCTGGAAAGCGTTTGAGTACTGTGTGAAAAGTGACGGTGGACTGAGCGAAACCGGCTTGCTTGTGCGTAACCGCCCCGCCAACATGCCCTTCAATAAGGTGTCCGAAACGCATATCCACAGTTGGCAAGGCATGACTCAGCAGGAACGTGGCGCGATGACCGTAGAGGGGTTTGCCTGCCATCATCACCTTAACTCGAATTCGTTCAGAAATTACGTACGGGCAGATGGTAGCCTGGGGCCAGAGGGTGGAGAGTTGTTGGGCAGGGCTGCCGGTGCTGCCTATGAGGTGATTACCGACGAGCATTTACATCGGTGGCGCACGCTCTTCACGCAACCGAACAACTCAGTGACGCAAGCGCAGTTCATAAGCCAGCACAAGCTCAGCCCAGGCAGTTGGAGTCGCTTCGTTAAAAAGGATGGTTCCTTGAAAGAGGCGGCCGTGCGACGTCTCAATCAGGCCGAGCAAAACACCGCACTTACCCCCACCTTCCAGACTTCGGCACGCAAACAGATAATCACTGCTGAGCATCTACGCGAGTGGGAGGCGTTGTCGCCCGCGCAACCGCGAAGCATTACCCGTGAAGACTTTGCCCAACAGAGGAACCTCTCGCCGAAAACCTTTGCCTACTATGTGCAGCCTGACGGCCAGTTGAGTGATACCGGCAAGATTGTGCGCGACCGCGCGGCCAATACACCCTTCAATACACTGACCGAAACGCATATACGTGATTGGCAAAGCAAGACGCAGCAGGCGCGTGACGCAATGACCATGAACGGATTTGCCGGCCATCATCACCTTAATCCGAGTACGTTCAAAAATGGTGTGCGGCAAGATGGTGGCCTTGGGCCGGCCGGTGAAGCGTTGTTGAACAGGGCGGCCGGTCTCACCTATACCGCGCTTACTGATGACCATCTACGCCAGTGGCGGGCGCTCTTCGCTCAATCGAACAGGTCAGTCACGCAGTCGCAGTTTTTGAGCCAACATGGGCTCAACCCAAACACTTGGCATCAGTCCGTTAACGCCGATGGCTCTTTAAAAGCGGCGACCGTGCAACGCCTCAATCGGGCAGAGCAAGATATCCCGCAGCTCCCCGTGCCCGAGCAACCGGCTGCGAGTGCAACACGAAAACGGCCTGCGCAAGACCCTCTGGATCCGCCGCCGTCGAAATCTTCGGATCTGAACACGCCCACCGACACGCCACACAGCGAACAGATCCCAGGTTCGTCTTCGGACATCGTCGTTATCAAGGTTGAACCCGACGTTTCCCCTGTACTACCTCGTCATCAGATCGACAATACTCTGCCGATTCTGCAGGACCCGACGAACCCCAGGCTCAGCTTGACCCAATCACTTGAAGGCCCTATCGAGGACATCCGTATCGCCCACTGGAATGGTGTGCTTGACGGTCTGGATAGCGCAACCAAGGCACGCGTTTCAGCCCGGATCAAGGCGTCGATCAAAGACTGGCTGCGGACCGAATGCCAGCACCAGTCCCGGTTTGATGAAGTCCTGGAAGTGGTCACGCCGCTGGATGATGGTGGGCCGGCGCGCGGCGCATCGGTATGGGCGCGGCGCGATATCCCCCAATTTGAAGTGCTTGGCCCGTATGCCGGCAAGTACCATGCAGACGAGGCGTCGTTGTTCAAGGAGCAACGTAAGCAAGGCTCCCGGGCTGTACTGACTTACCTGTTCGGTACACGTTCGGGTGTGCGTACGGTGAGTGGGCTGCACACGGGTAACACTCTGAGCCTGATCAATACCTCGCAACTGCGCAATGGGCCAGCGTGGAAGTCGAACAATGTCGTTTCCGTGGCGGTCGGGAAAAACCTGACGTTCTATGTGGCGCTCAAAGACATCAAGAAAGGTGATGAATTGCTGCTCGACTATGGGCCGTTCTATAACCCTGTGCCTGAGATAGCGATCAAGCCGGACCCCGATCGTTGAGGTGAGCCGCTCGGCGCAGGCAGTGGGCCAGCCGATGCCGCCTTTCGGCCGTTTGAAGATCAATTGTGCGTTCGCCATGGAAAGATGAGCGCTGCTCAGGTTTACTACTACCTGAGTAAGCGCTTCACCGACCTTGCACGTCGGCTCACCAAGGTCACCGAATGGATAAATACACCCCCCACACCTGGCAGCCCCACGAGCGGCCGAGCCTGCCCGGCTCGCCGTCGACGCCGCTGCACCCCACCCACAAGCGCTGGCTGTTTGCGCTGGTGGGCGTGCTGGTAGCTATCACCGGTGGCCTGGGCAATGCCCTGGTTATCGCCAACCTGCAATACCTGCAAGGCGCACTGGGCGCGACCACCGCGGAAATGGCCTGGCTACCCGCCGCGTATGTCATGACCAACGTGTGCATGAACCTGCTGCTGGTGAAGTTTCGTCAGCAGTTCGGCCTGCGTGCGTTTACCGAAGTGTTCCTGGTGTTGTATGCGCTGGTGACTTTCGGCCACTTGTTTGTCAACGACCTCAACTCGGCCATTGCGGTGAGGGCGGCTCACGGCATGGTCGGCGCGGCGCTGAGTTCGTTGGGTTTGTACTACATGATCCAGGCGTTCCCGGCCAAGTGGCGCTTGAAAGCCCTGGTGCTGGGGCTGGGCACCGCGCAATTGGCGCTGCCCCTGGCGCGGCTGTTTTCCGAAGACTTGCTGCAGATCGCCGAATGGCGCGGGTTGTACCTGTTTGAACTGGGCCTGGCGCTGATCTGCCTGGGCTGCGTGTTCCTGCTCAAGCTGCCGCCCGGTGACCGCTTCAAGACCTTTGAAAAACTCGACTTCCTCACCTTCGCCATCCTTGCCACTGGCGTTGCTTTACTGTGTGCGGTGCTGTCCCTGGGGCGTATCGACTGGTGGCTGGAAGCGCCGTGGATCGGTGTGGCCTCGGCCTGCTCGCTGGTGCTGATCATGGCGGGGCTGGCCATCGAGCATAACCGCAGCAACCCGATGCTGATGACGCGCTGGCTGGGCAGCGGCGTGATGATTCGCCTGGCCTTGGCGGTAGTGCTGATTCGCATGGTGCTGTCCGAGCAATCCACCGGTGCGGTGGGGTTCATGCAAATGCTGAACATGAGCTACCAGCAAATGCATACCTTATATGTGGTGATGCTGGCCGGGGCGATTGCCGGGCTGGTGGTCAGCGCGTTGACGATCAACCCGGCGCACCTGTTGATGCCATTGGTGATTTCCCTGGCACTGATGGCGACAGGTTCGGTGATGGACAGTTTTTCCAGCAACCTGACGCGCCCGCAAAACCTCTACATCAGCCAGTTCCTGCTAGGCTTTGGCGGCACGTTCTTCCTCGGGCCGACCATGGTGCTGGGCACGAAAAACGTGCTGACCAACCCACGCAACCTGGTGAGCTTCTCGGTGATGTTCGGGATTTGCCAGAACCTCGGCGGCCTGATCGGCGCGGCGTTGCTGGGCACCTTCCAGACCGTGCGCGAGAAGTATCACTCAAGCATGATCGTCGAGCACCTGACCTTGATCGACCCCCGTGTGGCGGCGCGAGTGCAGAGCGGCGGGTCGGCCTACGGTGGCATCGTCGCCGACCCGGAACTGCGCAACCTGATGGGCATCCGCAGCCTGGCCACGGCGGCCACCCGTGAAGCGAATGTAATGGCTTACAACGATGTGTTCATGCTGATCGCGATTATTGCGATCCTGACCATGCTGTGGATCTTCACCCGCAGCCTGTGGTTGATGAGCACCACCAAGGCAATCCCTCCTGTTCAACCCAGCGGCGCGACTTCATGACCGAACCTTCAACCACCACCACAACCGCCATCGCTGCCACACCGGAAGGCAGCACGCCACCGGGCGCCGTGCCCACCCAATTGAGGCCTTTGCGCGTGCGCATCATCTCGTCCCTGGGTTTTGCCGCCATCGCCATCATCGGTGTGCTGATCGTGCTGTACGCCTGGCAATTGCCGCCGTTCAGCAGTGCGGTGGAAACCACCGAAAACGCTCTGGTGCGCGGGCAGGTGACGATTATCGGCCCGCAACTTGGCGGCTATGTGTTCGAAGTACCGGTGCAGGATTTCCAGTATGTAAAAGCGGGGGACCTGCTGGTACGCCTGGATGACCGCATCTACAAACAGCGCCTGGACCAGGCCCTGGCGCAGCTGGCCGTGCAGAAAGCGTCGCTGGCCAATGTGGTGCAGCAACGCAACAGCGCCGAAGCGACCATCAAGCTGCGTCAGGCCGCGCTGGTCGACAGCCAGGCCCAGGCGCGCAAGAGTACCGCTGACTTGCGTCGCAACGAAGAATTGATCAGCGATGGCTCGGTGTCCAAGCGCGAGCTGGACGTGACCCGCGCCGCCAATGCCCAGACCATTGCCGCCGTAGCCCAGGCCCAGGCCAGCCTGGAAATTGCCCGGCAAGACCTGCAAACAGTGATCGTCAATCGCGGCTCCCTGGAAGCGGCAGTCGCCAGTGCCGAGGCGGCGGTGGAACTGGCGCGGATCGATTTGTCCAACACCCGCATCACCGCGCCACGCGATGGTCAGTTGGGGCAGATCGGCGTGCGCCTGGGTGCCTACGTTAACTCCGGCGCGCAATTGATGGCCCTGGTGCCCAAGCAGTTGTGGGTGATCGCCAACATGAAGGAAACCCAGATGGACAATGTGCAGGTCGGCCAGCCGGTAACCTTCACCGTTGACGCGCTGAACCATCGCAAATTCCATGGCACGGTGCAGCATATCTCGCCGGCAACCGGCTCGGAGTTCAGCCTGTTGCAGGCGGATAACTCCACCGGCAACTTCGTCAAGATCGCCCAGCGCGTGCCAGTGAGGATTACCGTGGACCCGGACCAGGCCGAGAGCGAGCGGTTGCGACCTGGGTTGTCGGTGGTGGTGAGTATCGATACGGCAGGGCGCCTGAAAAACAGCCCACCCTGACCCTGACACAGTGCAGAGCAAAATGTGGGAGGGGGCTTGCTCCCGATTAGCACAGGTATCTACACAACTTTGCATTCGCCAACAGTAACCACGATGCGAAGCGAGCCGCTCTTGATCTTGATCTTGATCTGCTTTTGATCTCAGGCGCCCCGTTAAACCACGCTGGCCGGAATTCGACAGGGATTTGGGGGGTAAACCGGCAGGGATGCCGGTTTAGCCGCCCCGCGCCATGGATGGCGCGTGGCGGCGGCCCCCCAAATCCCTGTTGGATTACGGGCACACCGAGCCTAGGCGAGGTGCCGAGTGGTGGGGCAAGAGCCCTTTTGGTTACTTTTGGGGCTCTTTTCCAAAAGTGACCCGCTGTAAAAGCGGAACCAATAGCGGCCGTTACCCAAACACCGGATATGTACTCGGTCTGATCCAGCACCCTGGTCGGCCCGGAGGCCGCCATCGGGAGCAAGCCCCCTCCCACATTTGACCAAGGTGTGTCACGTAGGCGCCTGTCGATTGTGAGGCCGTCAGGTGAGCAACCCCCCTCTCACATTTGCTCACCTGTGTTCTGACGATTGGGTTTACAGCACCACGCTCGGCAACCACAACGACAGTGCCGGAATGTAGGTCACGGCGATCAGCACCAGAAACAGCACCGCATAAAACGGCAGCAGCGCCTTCACGGTTTTCTCGATGCTTACCTTGCCCACCGCCGCACCCACAAACAGCACCGCACCCACCGGCGGGGTAATCAGGCCGATACCCAGGTTGACCAGCATGATCATGCCAAAGTGCACCGGGTCGACGCCGATACCGAGGATCACCGGCAACAGGATCGGCGTAAGGATCAGGATCAGCGGTGCCATGTCCATCACCGTGCCGAGCAACAGCAGCATGACGTTGATGCACATCAAGATCACGTAGCGGTTGTCCGACAGGGTCAGGAACAGCGTGGTGATCTTCGCCGGGATCTGCATCAGGGTCATGATGTAGCCGAAGCTGGCGGCGAAGGCGATGAGGATCATCACGATGGAAATGGTGCGTACCGTGCGATGCATCAGCTTGGGCAGCTCGCGCCATTTGTAGTCGCGGTAGATGAACATGGTCACGAAAAACGCCCACAGCACCGCGATGGCCGCCGACTCGGTGGCGGTGAAGATGCCCGACAAGATGCCGCCGAGGATGATCACCATGGCCATCAGGCCCCAGAGTGCATCAGCGGCGATCTTCAAGGCCTGCTTCAAGGGGATGACTTCGCCCTTGGGGTAGTTGCGCTTTTTCGCGAAGATCAGGCACAGCACCATCAGGCACGCGCTCATTAAAAGGCCCGGCACCACGCCGGCCATGAACAGCGAGGCGATTGATACCGTGCCGCCGGCGGCCAGGGAGTAGAGCACCGAGTTGTGGCTGGGCGGGGTCAGCAGCGCCTGTACCGAGCCACTCACGGTCACCGCCGTGGCGAACTCCCGTGGGTAGCCACGGCGTTCCATCTCCGGGATCAGCACCGAACCGACCGACGCGGTATCGGCCACCGACGAGCCTGAGATCGCACCGAAAAACGTCGACGCCATGATGTTGACCAGCGACAGCCCGCCGCGCACAAAGCCCACCAGCACCCCGGCAAACGCCACCAGCCGCCGCGACATGCCGCCCTCGGCCATGATCGCTCCGGCCAATACGAAGAATGGAATCGCCATCAGTGAAAACTTGTTCACCCCGCCCGCCACCTGGATCATCAGGGCCTGGAACGGAATGTCGATCCACCACGCGCCGATCAGCGCCGACAAGCCCAGGGCGTAGGCCACCGGCATGCCGATCAGGATCAAGGCGATAAAGCTGCCCAGCAGAATCAATGCGTCCATATCAGGCAGCCCCTTCGCTTTCTTCAACCAGGTCGAAACGCACTACGCGCCGGTGGCTCTGGTCGCCTAGCAGAAGTTTTTCCAGCACGAATATCAGAGTCAGCAAGCCGCCAATCGGGATCGGCATATAGGTGATACCCACACGCAGGGTAGGGATGGCGCTCATGAACTGGTTCCAGGTGGATAGGCACAGCTTGGCGCCCCAAATGGTCATGAACAGGCAGATGGTCGCCATCAACAGTTGCGAGACGATGCCGACAACGCGGCGCTGAGCATCAGGCAGGCGATCAGTGATCATCGCCACCGACATATGCGCCCCGGCGCGGTAGCTGGCAGCCGCGCCGATAAAGGTGAACACCAGCATCAGCAGGATCGCAGAGGGTTCCGGCCAACTGGAGCCGGTGCCGAGAATATAGCGGGCGAAGATGCCCCAGGGAATGATCAGCGCGACCCCCAGGACCGAGAGGCCGGCGACCCAGATGCAGGTCATGTAGATACGGTCGTTGATGCGCAGCAGTAGATTCTTCATGGCGTTCACCGTGACCGGGCGCGTCGATACCGACCGCGCCGGGCCTTGTCAGGGAGGAGGGCGTTACTGAACGGCGTCGATACGCTTGATGATGTCGGCGTAAGGCGCACCGTACTTCGCGCGAACCTGCGCGGTGGCGTCATAGAAGGGCTTTTTGTCGACGGTGATGAACTCGACCCCGGCCTTTTTGAGTTTCTCTTCACTGCTGGCCGACTTGGCATCCCACAACACACGCTCGTCAGCCTGGGCGGCCTTGGCGGCTTCCTTGACCATGTCCTGCTGTGCGGCGGTGAGCTTGTTCCAGGTGATTTTCGACATCACGATGGGCTCGGGCAGGATCAGGTGTTCGGTGAGGGTGTAGTACTTGGCGTTCTGGAAGTGGTTGTGTTCCAGAAGCGTCGGCGGGTTGTTTTCTGCGCCGTCGATCACCCCGGTCTGCAAGGCGCTGAAGATCTCGCCGGTGTCCATGGCGATACCGTTGGCGCCCATTGCATTGAAGGCTTCGATGAAGATCGGGTTGCCTTGCACGCGAATCTTCATGCCCTTGAGGTCTTCGATCTTGCGCACTGGTTTCTTGGTGTAGAGGTTGCGCGTGCCGCCGTCCATCCAGGCGAGGGCGACCAGGCCGAACTCGGAATCGGTGATCTTGGCGAGGATCTCATCGCCGATTTCGCCGTCAATCACCTTGCGCATATGCGCCTGGTCGCGGAACACGAACGGCAGGTTGAACACATTCACGTCCGGCACCACCGGGCCGACGATGCCAAGGCTGACGCGGGTCATTTGCACGGCGCCGACCTGGGCCTGTTCGACGACTTCCTTCTCGGAGCCGAGCACACCGCCCGGGAAGTACTTGAAGGTCAATTCGCCCTTGCTTTGCTGGGTCAGGGCCTTGCCCATGTTTTCTTCGGCGACCACGGTGGGGTAGCCAGCGGGGTGGATATCGGCAAACTTGATTTCCAGCGCGTGGGCGGCGCTGCTGAGGGCCAGGAGTGTGGCAGCGAGCAAGGTGCGTTTGAAGTCCATGGGCGGTGATTCCTGTCTTGTTATTGTTGTATTCAAGGCACAGCGATGCAGCTAGAGGATGAACTGGGGTTCGGGCAATCCCTTGACGCCGGGGTTGAGGGCAAACACGCCGCCGGACAGCGAACTGTCACGCTGATCGTCACGAATGGAGGTGACGTACAGGGTGTCCAGGCGGCTGCCGCCGAAGGCGCACATGGTGGGTTTTTTTACCGGTACGGTGAGGGACTGGTCGAGGCGACCGTCGGGGGTGAAACGGTGGACCAGGCCGGCATCGTTGGCGCAGATCCAGTAGCAGCCATCCGCGTCGACAGCTGCACCATCGGGCCTGCCGAGAAAGTCATGCATGTCCACAAACACCCGGCGGTTGGACGGCGCACCGGTGTCGATGTCGTAGTCGAATGCCCAGATCTGCTGCACTAGCGGGTGTGAATCAGAGGCATACATTGTGCGGCCATCGGGGCTGAAGGCCAGACCGTTGAGGGTGATGAAACCATCGAGCTGCGCATGGGGCGCCGTGCCAGACGCATAGCGATAAAGGGTGCCCTCAGCGGCGTTCAACCCCATGTTCAGCACCATGCTGCCGGCCCAGAAGCGGCCTTGGCGATCACAGCGGCCGTCGTTCAAGCGCATGTCCGGGCGCGGGTGTTCGACACCGGCCAAGAGCGTAGTGTCGAGGCTGCCGTCGTTGT
Organism: Pseudomonas sp. 910_23; assembly: GCF_052850795.1. Classification (NCBI taxonomy): domain Bacteria; kingdom Pseudomonadati; phylum Pseudomonadota; class Gammaproteobacteria; order Pseudomonadales; family Pseudomonadaceae; genus Pseudomonas; species Pseudomonas sp. 910_23. The sequence continues at coordinate 292,909 of NZ_VXCZ01000007.1, forward strand.
GCGGGGTCAGTTCAAAGAAGCCGGTTTCCATGCCTGCCACCCAGTTGCCCGCTTGGGTACGGGCGATGCAGGCGAGCATCTGCGGGGCTTGCCAGGCACGCAGGTGTCCGGTAGAGGCGTCCCAACGGTGCAAGCCACCGTTGGGGATGTCCACCCAATAGAGGGCGTTTTCTTCAGGCACCCATATCGGGCATTCCCCCACGGCGTTGCGGGCATCAACAATCAATTCTGCAGTCATGGCCACTCATTCCTTTGGGTTGCTGTGCACTCAGTCACCGAACGGGCCTGCCGCGCAGAACGCGCCGCCCTGATAAATCCTTGCCGGGTCATCATCTGCGACCGGCGGCTGGGCCTCGACCTGGGCGCGGAACACTTCGGAGCTGTCCTTGGGCGCAAAGCCCAGGTGTGCGGCGTAGCGGTTGTCCCACCAGGTGTCGAGGTTGGCCGACATGCCGTAGACCACGGTATGGCCGACATCGGGCGTGTACAGCGCACGTTCGAGTAGTTGGGTCAGGTCGTCGAAGCTCAGCCACGTGTGCATCATCCGGCGGTTCTGCGGCTGCGGGAACGAGGAGCCGATGCGGATGCTCACCGTCTGGATGCCATAACGGTCAAAGTAGAAACTGGCCATGTCTTCGCCGTAGGACTTGGACAGGCCGTAGTAGCTGTCCGGGCGGCGTGGGGAGTGGGCGTCGAGTTGTTCACCCTGTTTATAGAAACCGATCACATGGTTGGAGCTGGCGAAGATCACACGCTTTACGCCATGGCGACGTGCGGCCTCGTAGATATGGAAGATGCCGCTGATATTGGCGCCGAGCACTTCTTCGAACGAGCGCTCTACCGATACGCCACCAAAATGCAGGATGGCGTCGACGCCTTCTACCAATTGGTGCACGGCTTGCTTGTCGGACAGGTCGCAGGTTTGCACTTCTTCGCGGGCATCGATGGCGGGGGCCATGTCGGCGATATCCGACAGGCGCAGGACCTTGGCGTAAGGGCGCATACGTTCGCGCAAAACTTTACCGAGGCCACCGGCGGCGCCGGTGAGCAGCAGGCGGTTAAACGGAGCAGGGGTTGTGGTGGTCATGGGCGTTCCAGATTTTTGTTGTAGGTTGTCGTATGACTATATGGAAATAGTGTTAGGGATTCTTGGTGTTGTCAACGTCCTTCCAGGCGCATGAGATCAAAGGGGGGAGCTGGCAAGCCAGCTTCCACATGGATGTGTGGCACCTTTGAGATCGAGTTCGACCCTGGAACTTACAACAACGAAATCGGATAGCTGATGAAAATCCGGTTCTCATCAAACTCGTTATTGCTGAAGTCGCGCCGCATTGTCGAATTGCGCCACTTCACATTGAGGTTTTTCAGTGCACCACTTTGCACCGTATACGCCAGTTCCGACTCACGTCCCCATTCCTTGCCATCGGTGATCGCTGCGGTGTGCACGTTACTGCCGCTGATATAGCGGTTCATCAGGGTCAGCCCTGGCACGCCGAGTACGACAAAGTTGAAGTCATGGCGCACCTGCCAGGATTTTTCCCTGGCATTGTCATAGCTGGAGTTGTAGCTGTCGTTGGCCAGCGTGCCGCCGCTGGTGCCGTTGATACGCATCCATACACTGTCGCCGGTGAGTTTTTGCAGGCCGACGTAGAAGGTGTGGCCGTTGTATTTGGCCGAGAGCAGGGCGAACACGGTCTTGTTGTCGAGGTCGCCGGCCAAGGCGCTGCCGTCTTCCTTGCCGTTGAAGAAGCCAAGGTTGGCGCCCAGGGTCCAGTCGCCCACCGGCTGGCTGTGGGTGAGGTTCAGATACTGTTGCTGGTAGATATCAGTGAGTTCGGCGTACCACAGCCCGACCTGGGTGCGCTTGTCGTTGAAGGTATATTCGCCCCCGCCGAAGTTGAAGCGGTCCGAGGTGAACGCAGCTTTGCCGTTCATGAACATGTCTTCCATGCTCGCGTCGTTGCGTGGGCTGTTGCCGCGAAACTGGCCGCCGTAGAGGGTCAGACCGGCGATCTCATTGGACGTGACCTGGCCGCCGCGAAAGGTCTGGGGCAGAGAGCGGCCATCATCGGAACGCAGGATCGGCAGCACTGGCATCCACTCGCCAAGTTTGAGCTCGGTCTTGGACAGCCTGGTTTTCAGCGCGACCCCAAGGCGTCCGAAATTGTCGGCAGGGCGGCCATCGTCATGCACCGGCAGCAGTTGAGTACCGGCAGTGCCTTTGCCGCCATCGAGCTTTTGCGAATACAGGCCCATTACATCAATCCCGAACCCGACAGTGCCTTGGGTAAAGCCGGATTTGGCGTCGAGAATGAAGTTTTGCGTCCACTCTTCGGCCTTGCCCTGAGGGTTGCCGGGGTTGGTGAAGTTGCGGTTGAAGTAGGCGTTGCGCAGGTTGAGCGTGGCCTTGGCGTCGTCGATAAAACCTTCGGCTTGAACGCACAGGGGCAGGGTGACGGCCAGGCTAGCGAGGCTGATAAGGCCCAGGCGTGCAGAGCAATTGCGGGCGAATTGACTCACAGTGAGGCTCCCTTTCTTTTGTTGTTTTTATTATTTGTTATACGTCGTCGTACAACATTGAGCGGGATATTTGCGGGGTTTTCGGGGTGTGTCAAGCAGAAGTTATACGATGACTTTGTATGACCTGATCTAAAGCGGGCAGGGTCAATGTGGGAGGGGGCTTGCTCCCGATAGCAGTGTGTCAGTCACAGATGATCTGACTGATACACCGCTATCGGGAGCAAGCCCCCTCCCACATTTGATTGAGTTAAACCTGGTTTTTTATACCGCTAAAACCATCGGAGGCAGGGTGCCAAGGAGTGAAACGGCGGCTACTGCGCAGACCCCCAGCAGCCATTCCATCATCACGCTGGCTTTCAAACTGCCCAAGCGCTGTTCGCAACGTTCGATACGCAACCGGTTCAGCAGCGCCAATCCCAGCATCCCCACCACCAACCCCACCTTGATCAGCAGGATCAAGGCAAACCCATTGAACAGTGGCGTGGGCCACAGTTGCCCGGTGAGCACGCGCACATTGATCAAACCGGTTACCAGCAAGCCGGCGACGAGGCCGTAACCCACGCCGCTGAAGCGCCGCAAAATCGGCTCCAGCCGGTACTCTTGCGCGTGCCTGAGGATCAGCACCAGCACCAGCAACCCACCCAGCCAGGCCCCCACGCACAGCAGATGCACCACTTGGTTGAGGATCAGCAATTGCCCACTCAGCCCGTCGAGCATGGCGCCATGGCCCACCGGCGCGAGGGTCGCCAGCAGCAGGGTGATCAATGGCAAACGCAAGGCTGGCCAGGGTTTGATCAGCACGATCACCAGCAGAACATTCAGCAGCAGATGCCAGGTCCATACCTGGCCGAAAAAGGTCTTGCCCAGCACCAATTGCACGGTGGCCGGTTGCAGTGCCGCGTCCCAACTGCCGGCCATGCTGGCGGTGATCAGCAGTAGCCACGCCACGCCGGAGCCAAGCCCCAGCCAGGCCAGGCCACGGGTGATGCATAGCAGTTGCCGGTCCAGAGTCGGCTGTACCTGGGTGCCGAGCAGCCAGGGCCGGAGCACGCAAGCCCCGAACATCAGCAGCACGACGATAAAATGCAGGAAACGGCACAGCACCAGCAGGGTTGCCATGGGTTACTGGCCGACCTTGAAGCTGTATTTACCGCTGCTCTTGTGGGTGTCGACCGACACTGCATTCCACACCACTTTGTAATTGCCGCTCGCGAGCGGGGCGGCAGGGGTCACGACCAGGACTTTCTTGTCCGCGTCCGGGGTTTCCAGGCCCTTGATGGCGATTTCAGTGCCGTCCTTGCTCAGGGACACCTTGGTGAAGGTGGCTTCGACGCCTTCGGTGAAGGTCAGGCGCAGGTCTTTCGGCGCGGCGACGCTGCTGTTGGCCGCAGGTTCTGCGCTCTTGAGGTGGGCATGGGCAAATGCCGCCGAGGCGCCCAGCAGAGAGGTGAGCAGGGCGAGGGTGGTCAGGGCTTTCTTGATCAACATTGTTCAATACCAATCAATGGGTAGGAGCGGGCAGTGTACGAAGTTTCGGCTTGGCCTGTCGCCCCGATCTAGAGCTGGTGGTAGTCTTTAACCCGTGTTGTTGTCAGGGAGCCCTTATGGGCAATCACAAGATCGGAATCCGTCGGGTCAACGTCGAGAAAATCCTGCTGGCGGCGGAGAAAGTCTTCGCTGAAAAAGGCTACGGCAGCACCGCTATGGCCGACATCGCCGAAGAGGTGCAACTGCCGCGTTCCAACCTGCATTATTACTTCACCACCAAGAGCGAGCTGTACAGCGCGGTGCTGTTCGACCTGCTGGAGCTGTGGAAGCAGGATGCCCTGAGCTTCGAAACCTTCGATGATCCGCGGGTGGTGCTCAGCAGCTACATCCGCGCCAAGATGCAGCGCTCGCGTACGCGACCGTATGGCTCCAAGGTCTGGGCCAATGAAATCATCCACGGCGCGCCCACGCTCGGTGAGGCCCTGGATGAAAGCCTGTACGACTGGGCCAAGATGAAGGAAGCGAAGATTCGCCAGTGGGTGCAAGACAAACGCATCCTGCCGGTGGAACCGTCGAGCCTGCTCTACATGATCTGGGCCTCGACCCAGCACTATGCCGACTTTGATCACCAGGTGAAGATTTTGAATGATCACCAGCCGTTGTCGGATATGCAGTTCGAAAAGGCGATTCAGACGGTGACCAGTGTGATCTTGCGGGGGATCGGATTGGAGCCTTGAGCCTTGTGGTGAGGCTGAGGGCCCCATCGCAGCATGGGTATCTACACAACTTCGTAGCAGTCACCAGTAACCACGATGCGAAGCGAGCCGCTCTTGATCTGCTCTTGATCTGCTTTTGATCTTAGGCGCCCCGTTAAACCACGCTGGCCGGAATTCGACAGGGATTTGGGGGGTAAACCGGCAGGGATGCCGGTTTAGCTGCCCCGCGCCATGGATGGCGCGTGGCGGCGGCCCCCCCAAATCCATGGCGGATTACGGGCACACCGAGCCTGGGCGAGGTGCCGAGTGGTGGGGCAAGAGCGTTTTGGTTACTTTTGCGCTTTT